>USGM01000037.1 GCA_900554205.1 uncultured Lachnospiraceae bacterium | reverse complement strand
CCTTGCAATGGGGATGGCGCCGTGCCCGTAGGCATTAGCCTTTACCGCCGGCATCAGCCTGCAGCCGTCGGGAACGCATTTCTGCAAAAGAACTACATTCTGCCGCAGAGCGTCAAGATCCAGTTCAATCCATGCGCGGGAGGTGGGGGAGGCAGTCTTTGCGAGACGCTGCGCCATCCAGCGCTTTGAGAAGAAGCGTGTCTGCAGAAAGCTCAAAGCAAGACCGACGGCAACTGATAAAATAGAGACCGCCAGATAGTGAAGCAGGCTGTTGTCCACCAAAAGCCCGGTGAGGTGCAGCAGCTTTGCCGCGGCCCGCACAAGGACGATAAAGGCGGGATGGAGAAGGTAGATCCACATCGCGGCGGAGGCAATGGCTGCCTTACGCGGTGTGGCGGCTCCGGCAGTGGGGACGGCAGTAGTCCTGCGCGGCACGGCGGCGCTGGCAGCGGGGACGACAGTAGTCCTGCGTGGCGCGGCGCCCTCCGGCAGCGCGAGCAGCAACAGGAACAGCGATGCCATCACGGGAAGCAGGAACACATACATGCTGTCATGACGCTGTAACTGGAGATTATGCAGTGTAAAGGCCTCCGCTGTCAAGCAGGCGAAGCTAACGAGCAGACAGAGCGCGTAGCGAAGTGCGGACAGGCGAAGAGCTTTTAGGCCATATTTCCGTATCAGGATGCCCAGAACAAGGAAGACCGGTGCCATGAAAATGCCGTTTCTCGTGTAGGAGAAAAGCCGGAACATTCCCTCATAGGCGGCCTTTACCGGCGGGAGCTTTTCCGCCAGTCCAAAGTAGCTGTCGCCGAACAGTCCGATGACATAGAGAACCACGGAGATGACACAGACCCAGCGCAGCCTCAGCACACGCTTCAACGCAAATACAAGAATTATCCCTGTAATAGCGGCGGGAAAGTACCACAGATGGTAAAAGCTTCCGTCAAAGAGCAGCATCCGCAGGGCATCGGTGAGATACAGCGCGCGGTAATGTCCGGCATAGAGTCCGAGCGGGAGATAGAGAAGGATAGAGCCGCCGTACAGCAGACAGAGCTTTTTCAGGCTTTTCCGAAGCTTATCTGGATCGGAGGGAAAGAAAAAGCCCGTCACCATGAGGAAAAAGGGGACGGCAATCCTTGCCAGCACTCTTGTAAGGAAAAAGTCGGCCTCCCCGCTGAAGGAAGCCAGCGGAGAGGTGTGTATGGCAATGACAAGCAGGGCGGCGATGAGCCGGAAGCGGTCAAGCCAGACGTAATTCTTTTGTTTCTGCATTTCTGCTTCGCAACCTCCATTCTGTCAGTATAAAACCATCGACATTGTTGCCGGACACAGTATAGGGATGATCTCCGGAGATTTCCACGTCGGTTGCTCCGGCTGCTGGAAGGTAGCTGACCTGAATTTCCTTTGAGCCACATTGCAGCCGGTAGGGTCTGCTGTCATAGGGATATTGTCGGATAAATTCGATATATTCTTCCAGAGTCAGTCCATTTTCCCTCATGATCTGCGCATGGGGAATGCCTACATAGCGGAAATGCCACGGTTCATGGCCGATGCCCGTGACTGTCTCCTTTCCGGCGGGGTAGCGCAGGATAAACCCATAGTCTGCCGCCTTTTCCCGGAAGGTCTGGCAGACTCCCGTATAGGGGAATTCAGGACAGATAAAGTCAATATGCTTCTGCTTCAGACCGAGGTCGATCGCCAGTCCGGTCTGGTGCTCGCTGTGACCGGGAACGGCGACGTACTTTCTGGTAAATTCCAAACCGCTGTCGCGCAGGGAGTCATCCCAGATATTCTGCTGTTCCCACAGGGGGCGGTAGCCGCTCACCGGGACAATCGAACGCCAGCCGTGGATTTCGTGCATCAGCTGGTTCAGCAGGACGGCGGCGCTTCTGTCCAACAGAATGTCAGGTACGGCATCACAGGCGGGAATCAGGGTATTTGTCGGCTCTTCGGTTATGGCATACGCCGGATTGACAAGAATCAGGGCGCCTTTATGAATCATTTCTGTATTTAAGTCAATGTGTTTCATATCTTTTTCTCCTCATCTATCGCATCCTCTATGATGCGGGTCAGAATTTCCGTGAAGGAATAGCCTGCCGCTTTCATCATGCCGGGGTAGCGGCTGTGGGCGGTGAAGCCGGGAATGGTGTTTACCTCGTTGAAGACAATTTCTCCTTCCGGGGTCAGGAATAGGTCGACTCTTGCAAAGCCACGGCAGCCGAGCGCCCGGTAGACGATTTTCGCCTTTTCCTTGATCTCAGCGGCTTTTTCAGAAGAGATGCGCGCAGGGACATGGATGGCGGAGGTTTTCAACGTGTACTTTTCCGTGAAATCAAAGAAGCCGCCGGAAAGCTCGATCTCGTCTACCTCCCCTGTGATCAGTTCGCGGCTGCCGAGCACGGCGCAGCCGACCTCAAAGCCTTCAATGTTTTCCTCGAGGATGACCTGATCGTCATACCGGAAGGCGAGTGCGACCGCCGGTTCCAGCTCGTCGGGTGTGTTGACCTTGGTGACGCCGTAGGAGGAGCCTGCCTTAACGGGCTTTACATAGAGGGGATAGCCTGTCCGGGCGGCAAAGTGCCGGGCTGCTTCGACAGCATTTTCGGTTGTTTCCAGAACCAGAGCCTTCGGCACGCGGATGCCTGTGAGACTGACGAGGCGGTGTGCGCGATCCTTGTCCATGCAGAGCGCGGAGGCAAGCGTGCCGCAGCCTGCGAGGGGAAGCCCCGCCATTTCGATCAGGCCCTGCAGCGTGCCGTCCTCTCCGTTTCTTCCGTGCAGGATCGGAAGCGCGACATCAATGGGAATGCGTGTAATGCCGGTTTTATCAAAGACCAACAGGGTGTTTTCCCAGCGGTTCGGGGAGAGGACGGCGGGAGAGCAGTCCTCTGCATTTTCCCATGTGTCATTTAAAAGCTTTTCCGTATCGCCTTTATAGAGATACCATTTGCCCTCTTTTGAGATACCTACCTTGACAGGGTTGAAGCGGGTCTGATCCAGATTCAGGATCGCCCCGGCTGCGGAAGAGAGAGATACGCTGTATTCGGAGGAGCAGCCTCCGAAGAAGATTAAGACATTTAATTTATCCATGATGTTTTCTCCATTCTTCGGGCAATAAAAAACGTCCTGCCCGATACAGATAGTGTATCAGGATGGGACGTCTTATCTTTTTCGCCTGTATTTCCGAAAGCCTAAGAAAATATGTGGAAAAACTTACAAATTTCTTACATTGCTACAGGGGCAGTGTCACGGTGAAGGTAACGCGCTCCTGTTCGCTTGCCGCAGTGATGCTTCCGCCGTGCTGTTCGACGATCTCCTTGGAGATGGCAAGGCCCAAACCGGCGCCGCCCGTTGCGGAGGAGCGGGCGGAATCGAGCCGGAAGAACTGCTCAAAGATCCGTGCCAGCTTGTCCGGCGGTATGGTCTTTCCGTGGTTGCTGACCGTGATGATTACGTTTCGTGCGGTGCCAGATGGCTTCATGCAGAGAGAAATTTCCGTGGAGGGATAGCTGTAATTGACAGCGTTGCGTATCAGGTTGTCGAACACGCGCTCCAGCTTATCCGGGTCGCACAGCAGCTCTATGCCCGGCGCGATGTCGGTATGCCATGTAAGGTTTTTCTCTGCCAGAATAGGAAGAAATTCGCTCGTGATCTGTTCCAGCATACGGCTCAGATGGATTCGCTCCTTCTCTAAGGTCAAAGTCGTCAGGTTGAATCGTGTGATGTCAAAAAATTCATTGATGAGATCTTCCAGACGGAGCGCCTTGTCGAGCGCAATACCTGTGTAGCGGGCGCGAAATTCGGGGGAAAGGTCGGGCTCCTCCTGTAGCAGTGTCAGATAGCCGATCACGCTGGTAAGGGGCGTTTTCAGGTCGTGGGCAAGGTACACCACAAGATCATTTTTGCGCTGCTCAGCCTCCTTTGCCAGCAGGGCGTTCCGCAGTGCCTGTTCGCGCACCAGATTCAGATTGTCCTGAATGTTCTTCATCTCCGCAGACAGCCGGATCGGTGTATCCGTAGGTGTGGCGAGCGTTTCCGCAGCAGCGACAATTTCGTCCAGCTGCCGCAGCGGTTTGCATAGAAAATGCCATGTGATGAGCAGCCAGCCGGTAATGCCGACAAGGGCGGCGACAATGGGCAGGGTCTCCCGCATGATCTGCGCAAACCAGAAGATGATACTGGAATTATCGCCGGTGAGACGTCGGTAATAATAATATAGGTTGGTGCCGAGCAGAAAGAGCACAAGGCAGATGGCGGGGAACAATATAATGGCAAAGGTATATTGCAGCATCAGCTGCCGGGCTACCTGTCTGCCGTAATCCGTGCGGGGCGGCATTGTTTTTCCGGATTTGTTTTTATTGAAAAAGGGATTTTTTTTACTCAATGGTATAACCCACCCCCCAGACTGTTTTGATATATTTCGGTTTCCGTGCGGGCTCCATCAGTTTCTCCCTAAGTCTTGCGATGTGGGTCATGACGGTGTTGTTGCTGTCCAGATATGCCTCGCCCCAGACGGCGGCGAAAAGCTCCTCGGAGGACACCACGGTTCCCTGATGCTCGCAGAGATGCCAGAGAATATTAAATTCCAGAGGTGTCAGGGACAGCTCCTTTCCGTTCACTGTGCATTTATGGCTGCTTTTGAAGATGGACAGACCCCGGATGGAGATTTCTTCGGCAGCAGGCGTCTCAGTGACATTATAGCGGGTGTAGCGCCGAAGCTGCGTCTTCACGCGGGCAACCAGCTCAAGTGGGTTGAAGGGCTTGGTGATGTAATCATCCGCGCCTAGGGTAAGACCGGTGATCTTATCCATATCTTCCACCTTTGCAGTCAGCATGATAATGGGAAAGAGATGCTTTTCCCGGATTTTCCGGCAGAGCGTGAAGCCGTCCATGTCGGGAAGCATCACGTCCAGAATGGCAAGGGACAGCTCCTCCTGCTCCGTGCAGAGAAAGGCTTCCGAGGCGCTGTAAAATTTACGCACCTGAAAGCCTTCGTTTTGCAGATAAACCTCGACGAGGTCTGCAATTTCCTTTTCATCATCGACAATTAATATTTTTTCGTTCATAATAACCCTTCTCCCCTCACATACGCTTATTCTACTTTGTGCGAGGAGAAAAGGCAAATGAAAATTAGTATTTGCGGCGGGCGTTTTAGATTTTTTTTAGGATAATATCCAGAGAAGTTTATAGTATTTTGTCAAAAATGTGTTAAAATTGAAACATGGTTTCAGAGTATGCACTGCGCCGACAAGCGCAGAAATGAGGTATGAGATGAAATTTAAGACAAGAATCCGTGTTACATTCATTTCTATCATTGTGTTGCCGCTTGTGCTGACGTCCCTTGCCTTCTGCGGCATCGGACTGTATCTGGTGAATGTGCAGAAGGGCTTCTCGGTGGAATCCGCCGGGTATAAGTCACCGACGGCGAATATCAATGAGATTGTCGCGGCGACGGACAAGGCATATGAGGTTCTGATGGAGCAGGTCAGACTGGACCCTGCAAGACTGGAGAATAAGGAATATCTCGAGGAGGTCAATTCTGAGATTGCCCGCAGTTCAACCTATATTCTCGTCAGAAGGGGAAATGAGCTTTATTACGCCGGAAACGAGGAAGCGGCGAAGGAAATCTTTCCGAAACTGCCTGAGTTTGGAGACGGCGATTTCTCGGAGGGCTCCGGCATCTATTACGATGAATACGGAAAATATGTCAAGCAGATAGATTTTTACTTTACCGATGGCGCAGAGGGCAGCGTGTTTGTCGTCACAAAATCGAATTCCCTGATTTCGCGACATCTGCTTATTGATATGTTTGTTGCGATGCTTGTCGTGCTGGTTTTTACCAGCCTGATGCTGACAAGGTGGATTCGCAGAGGGGTATTTAACCCGATCAATGAGCTGAATGTGGCAATGCGTAAGATCAAGGAGGGCAATTTTGAATATGCGCTGGAGACGGATGCCGGCGGAGAGATCGGCGATCTGTACCGCAATTACGAGGATATGAGGCTCCGGTTGAAGGAATCCACGGAGGAAAATTCGGAGAATGAGAAACAGAACCGCGAGCTGATCAGCAATATTTCGCACGACCTCAAGACGCCGATCACGGCTATCAAGGGCTATGTCGAGGGAATCATGGACGGTGTGGCGGACACGCCGGAAAAGATGGATAAATACATTAAGACCATCTACAGCAAGGCGAATGATATGGAGAGGCTGATCAATGAGCTGACCTATTATTCCAGAATCGACAATAACAGGATTCCTTACAACTTCCACAGGATTAACGTCGCCGATTATTTCGGGGACTGCGTGGAGGAGGTCGGTATGGATCTGGAGCAGCGCAATATCAAGCTGAATTACTCCAACCTTGTCAGCCCTGACACAGTCATCATAGCCGACCCTGAGCAGATGAAAAAGGTCATCAACAACATTATCAGCAACAGCATTAAATATATGGATAAGCCGCAGGGTGTCATTGACATCCGCATTCTGGATGAGGTGGATTCCATCCGGATTGAGATCGAGGATAACGGAAAGGGAATCGCGCAGAAGGATCTGGGCAAGATATTTGAGAGGTTTTACCGCACGGATGCATCCCGCAATTCCGCACAGGGCGGCAGCGGCATCGGACTTTCAATCGTGAAGAAGATCATTGAGGATCACGGCGGATATATCTGGGCTACGGCAAAGGAAGGCGAGGGAACGTGCATGCACTTCGTGCTCAGAAAATATATCGAGCTGCAGGGAGAGAAGTAGGAGATATTATAGGAAAGGTGGACATAAGATATGAGCAAAATTCTGATTATTGAGGATGAGGTGGCGATTGCTGACCTTGAGAGAGATTATCTGGAACTGTCGGACTTTGAGGTGGATATCCGCAACAGCGGAGATGAGGGGCTGGAGGCCGCCCTGTCGGGAGATTATAATTTGATCATTCTGGATCTGATGCTTCCCGGTATCGATGGCTTTGAGGTCTGCAAGAAGATCCGTGAGGAAAAGAATGTTCCGATCCTGATGGTTTCCGCGAAGAAGGATGATATTGATAAAATCCGCGGTCTCGGTCTCGGGGCGGATGATTACATGACGAAGCCCTTCAGCCCCAGCGAGCTTGTGGCGAGGGTCAAGGCACATCTGGCGCGTTACGAGAGACTGGTCGGAACGAACCAGAAGCCGCAGAACGATATTGTGGAGATCCGCGGACTCCGCATTGATAAGACCGCGCGCCGCGTCTATGTGAATGGCGTGGAGAAAACCTTTACGACAAAGGAATTTGATCTGCTGACCTTCTTGGCGGAGAATCCGAACCATGTCTTTACGAAGGAAGAGCTGTTCCGCGAGATCTGGGACATGGATTCGATCGGCGATATTGCGACCGTTACCGTCCACATCAAGAAAATCCGTGAAAAAATTGAAACAGACACCGCAAAGCCCCAGTATATCGAGACGATATGGGGAGTCGGCTACCGCTTCAAAATCTAATAAGAGATAATAAGGCGCATGCAACGGGAAGTAACTTGCATGTATCAGTAGTATCCTGCTACTAATATAGCAGGATACTACTGTATTTGAAGGCAACTTTCGGACATCTCAAAACGAAAGAGACCGGTTTAGATGAAAAAATATTATAAATTACTGTGGAAGGAAATTCTGGCGCGACTGTTTTTCCACATCATATATATGAGCGCGATTGCGGCGCTGCCGTATGTAATTAAAAATATGATCGATTGCGGATTCAGCAACGGGATTTATGACGTAGCCAAATGGATCGGCATCTTTGTGTTTTTTGTTATGATTGGAATGGCGGCACAATATATCACACAAAAAAGTGCATGGAAGCTGGACAGGAAGTTTTATGAGAAAATAAGACAGGACTATTTCTGCGCAACCATACAGAAGCTGCCGGAGGAGTACAACAAAAAAGAAATCGGCGAATATGCGTCGGTAATTAATAACGATATTGCAAGCTGTGAGGAATATATCGAGTATACGATGGAAGTGTGCGAGTCAATTATAGGATTGACCGTATATGCAATCTATATCTTTATGCTGGATGTTCGGATTGCCATAATTATTTATATAACGGCTGTGCTGACATTGTTCCTGCCGAGAGTAACGGGCAACAGGCTATCCCAGAAGAAGCAGCACATGCTTGGAGAAACAGGGAGATATACAAATACTGTTCTGGATCTGCTGAAGGGCTTTTCGTTTATTGACCGTTTTACTGTCCGGCCTGTTTCTGAAACGCACAAAAAATCTTTGCTATCCATGGAGAAAGCAAGATACGAATACGGAAAATTTAAAACGTTTACGAATGTATTAAACGGAAGTGTCATGTATATTGTCAATACGGCAGCCTTTGGCATAATAGCTTTTCTTCTCAGCACCGGAAGCATTTCTGCCGGTATTGCCGCGGCGACGATTTCATATATTCAGGATTTTATGTTTCCGCTGAGGACGATTATCGACTCTGTCAGTGCCGTAAAGTCGGTTGAAGGGGTCAAGACAAGAGTGATAAAGGAGATCGCAGAAGGGAGAGAAATTCCTTTTCGTGGAATGCCGTTCATGGGAGAGATCGAAATGAATCAGGTGTCCGTGAAGAGGGATGGATTTGAGCTGCGTGATTGCTGCCTCTGCTTCCAGAAGGGAAGAAGCTATGCAATTATTGGCAATAGCGGAACAAGAAAAAGTACGCTTGTAAAGCTTTTGACACAGAGAATCCAGCAGGACGAGGGACAGGTGACAATCGACGGTGTTCCGGCAGATTATGACCTGTGCAATGAGCTGATGTTCTATTCGGAACAGAATTCCTATGTCTATACAAGACCATACGAGGACAATGCCACAGTGTTTGGAAGCTATGAATATAGTAAAATCATACAGGAGATCACAGGCGATAGAAAATATGAATCCATTTACGAAATCGATAACTGCAACGAATTGAGCGGTGGCGAGAAGCAGATCGTGCTGGCTTCAAGGGCTATTTTGTCCGGCAAGGAAATTCTGGTGCTGGACGAGCCGTTTTCTGCATTGAGTGCGGAGCTTGAGGAACGTTTGACAAGGGAAATACTGACGTTGGGAAAAACCGTTATCATGGTTACTCATAATAGGAGCGAAGAGTATCTGAAGCTGTTTGACTATACCTGCGACGGAAAGAACGGTTCTTTTACCATGAACAAGGTCTAGCCGCCCGCAGAGCATAGAATGATAAGGATACCTTAAATAGGGGGCAGACCGCAGGAGTCTGCCCCTTTGCTGTGGAGAGATGTCAGCAGGTGCCGCAATCGCAGTTGCAGTCTCTGTCGCGTCTGATGTCCGTGGGTGCGTCGATGAGAGAGGCTACCTGGAACTGATGCCTGTGCCCATCCGCGACATCCGTGAAGGTCTTGGCAAAGTGGACGTATTTGCCGCTGCCGACATAGATAGCCGTGGCGGACTTCCCTTTTCGGGAATAATTTGTTTTATACTATATCTTATGAAAAAGGGGAAATTTGGTGCTAATTGACTTTCCCTGTCGAATGTGGAAAAATAGGGTTAATGATTCAGAAACAGGAAAGGATGGAATGAAATCAGATGCTTCCGGAGGCTTTTTTAGATAGAATGCAGCAGATGCTGGGGGAAGAATATGGGGAATTTCTTGCCAGCTTTGAACAGGAGAGATATCAGGCTCTCCGGGTGAATGCCCTGAAGGCGGGCGATGCCAGACCGGGCTCTCTGGCACAGCTTGCGCCGGTTCCGTGGGCGGAAAACGGCTATTACTATGAAGCGGAGCTGCAGCCCGGAAAGCATCCCTATCATGACGCGGGTGTCTACTATATTCAGGAGCCGAGCGCCATGATGCCGGCGGAGCTTTTGCAGGTGCAGCCGGGGGACAGAGTGCTGGATCTCTGCGCCGCACCGGGCGGTAAGAGCACGCAGCTGGCGGCGAAGCTCATGGGCAAGGGCTTCCTTCTCTGCAACGAAATCCATCCCGCGAGAGCGAAAATACTGTCGGAAAATGTCGAGAGAATGGGCATCCGCAACGCCTGTGTGACGAATGAGACCCCGGCGCGCCTTGCGGAGAGCTTTCCGGCGTATTTTGACAGAATTCTGGTTGACGCACCCTGTTCAGGCGAGGGAATGTTCCGGAAGAATGAGGCGGCGTGTGACGAATGGAGCCCTGAGAACGTTGCACTTTGCGCGGAAAGACAGGATGAAATACTGGACTGTGCTGCTGCGATGCTGCGCCCCGGAGGAAGGCTGGTGTACTCTACCTGTACCTTTGCACCAGAGGAGGACGAGGGCAGTGTGGAGAGATTTCTGGAGTGTCATCCCGATTTCCGGGCTGTGCCGATCGACGCGGAGAAGTTCGGACTGGCGGGCTGTGAGGGCAGGCTTATGGGAACCATCCGTCTCTGGCCGCATAAAATTAAGGGCGAGGGACATTTTGCAGCGGTTTTCGAGAAAGCCGGGACAATGCCCGCCGACTGGCGCGGCACCATGCTCCGCGGAACGGCAAAGGGCATGAGTGAGAAGGAGCTTGTGGAATATCTGGCTTTCCGCAGGGAAAATCTGTGTGGAGCTGCCGCAACGACGCCGGAGCACGGCCGGTACATCCGGTTTGGAGATAACCTCTATCTGGTGTCAGAGGAGCTGCCGGACATGAAAGGTCTTAAGGTACTTCGCCCGGGGCTGCATCTCGGAGAACTGAAGAAGAACCGGTTCGAGCCGTCACACGCTCTTGCGCTGGCGCTTTCGCCCGAGGAGGCATTACATGTATGGAATCTGCGGGCGGACGATCCGACAACGGCGGCGTATCTGAACGGCCAGACCTTCCCGGCAGAGGGGGAGAAGGGCTGGTATCTGATCTGCGTTGATGGTTTTTCTCTCGGCTGGGGGAAGCTCGCGGGAGGTATCATGAAAAATCATTATCCCAAGGGACTTCGGAGCATGAGAGCGGTTTAGTACTCTAAAAACAGGGACAAGCTATAAATACAAAGTAATAGGAAAGAAGGGTGCGTATGTGTACAGCGGCAACTTATCTGACGAAAGATTTCTATATGGGGAGAACCCTTGATTATGAATTTTCCTATGGCGAACAGGTCACGGTCATGCCGAGAGGTTTTGAGCTCGTGTTCCGTCATATGGGGAAAATGAATACACATTTTGCAATGATCGGCATGGCGCATGTGACAGATGGCTATCCGCTCTTTTACGAGGCGTTTAACGAAAAAGGTGTCGGAATGGCGGGGCTTAACTTCGTCGGAAATGCGGTCTATGCCGAAGTGCAGGACGGGCGGGAGAACGTTGCCCAGTTTGAATTTATCCCGTGGGTGCTGGGACAGTGCAGCTCCGTCGGGGAGGTAAGGGCGCTTCTCGAAAGAATCAATCTTGTCGGCACTCCATACAATGAACATTATCCCTGTGCCCAGCTGCACTGGCTGATCGCGGACAGCAGGGAGGCACTGACGGTCGAGAGCATGGCGGACGGCCTGCATGTCTATGAGAATCCGGTCGGCGTTCTTACGAATAACCCGCCGTTTCCGCTGCAAATGTTCCGCCTGAATGACTATATGCGGCTTTCCGTGCGGCAGCCGCAGAATCTTTTTTCCGATGCGCTGGATTTAAAGCCCTACAGCCGCGGAATGGGCGCGCTGGGGCTGCCGGGGGATTTGTCCTCCGCGTCCCGTTTTGTCCGGGTGGCGTTTGTAAAACAAAATTCCGTGTCGGGGATTTCCGAGGAAGAGAGCGTGAGCCAGTTTTTCCATATTTTAGGCGCGGTGGAACAACAGCGGGGCTGCTGTGAGGTGGAGGAGGGAAAGTACGAGCTTACCATTTATACCTCCTGCTGTAATGTGGATAAGGGTATTTACTATTACACGACTTACGGCAACCATCAGATCACGGCTGTGGATATGTACCGCGAAAATCTGGACAGCTGTGAATTAAAATGTTATCCTCTTGTTCAGACGGAGCAGATCCGTTGGGAAAATGGAAGGTACGCACAGGATGAGAACGGAAATCGTATATGAGGATAAAGATATCTTAGTGATTCACAAACCGGCAGGGCTGGCGACCCAGACAGCGCGTATCGGGCAGCAGGATGTTGTCAGTGAACTGAAAAATTCTCTCTCCTCAAAGTCCGGTCAAAAAGGTCAGCCGTATCTCGGGATCGTTCACCGTCTCGATCAGCCCGTGGAAGGGCTGCTTGTGTTTGCGAAGAACAAAAATGCCGCAGCGGCACTGACGAACCAGCTGAATAAACAATACTATGCCGTTTTTTGTGGAAAACCTGCGGCTGCGGAGGGAGAGCTTGTGGATTACCTGTCCAAGGACGTCGCCGCCGGAAGGGCGATTATCGTTCCTGAAGGCGCGGCAGCCGAGAGTGGAGCGAAGAGAGCGGTTCTGCATTATAAGACAGTTAAGACTATTTCCACAGAGCAGGGGGAATTGTCTCTTGCGGACATCGAAATCGAGACAGGAAGATTCCACCAGATCCGTGCGCAGATGGCAAATGCCGGTATGGCGCTGCTCGGAGATGAAAAATATGCGGACGAGGCGACAAAAACGGTAGCCCGCGCATTGGGGGTGACTTCTGTGGCGCTCTGCGCGTACAGCCTTGCGGTCAGGCAGCCGGTGACAGGGAAGCAGCTGCATTTCCGGATATCTCCCGCCACGAAAGCATTTTCCTTTTTCGACCTGTAAATATTTCAGCCGAAAACAACCATACTAAGCACATGAGACAGAATTTTTCATGGGAGGCGGACAGTATGGTGGAGAAAATAAAAGATAGCCGTTTAGTGAGACTGCTCCTTTTGACAGGGGCAGTTTATTTTTTTCTCAAGGTTCTTGCGCCGCTGACCTTGCCGATTCTGATTGCAATGCTGTTTGTGACAATTTTCGGCCCACTGCTCCAGAGGATGCAGAGCCGTCTGAAGATCCACAGACAGGTGGGGGCGGTGCTGCTGCTCCTTCTGGCATGCGGTTTTCTCGGACTGCTCGTCTGGATTCTGTTTTCATGGATTGTTGGCAGCCTGCCGGGATGGTTCGTCAGTCTGGATTCCTTTGAGGCGGAAATTTACACCGCAGTACACAGGCTCTGTGAAATGGTCGGAAGGGCGATTAAGATCGACAGCACCTATCTGGAGGAGACGATCTCCTCCGGCATCCGTGAGGGAATCGACTGGTTTCAGCTCCAGCTGGTGCCGGACATGTTGTCGCAGTCGTTAAAGTATATCAAGGCGGTGGCTGCCTTCGGCGGATTTCTTGTCAGCTTTCTGATCGCAACCGTTCTGCTCGCGCGGGATTACGATGACATTATGAACAGGCTGCTCGACAGGGAAGAGTGCCATATGTTTCTGGAAATCATCTGCGGCATCATCCGGTATATCGCCACCTATGTCAAAGCCCAGATCATTATCATGAGTGTCATCGGGGGACTTTCGGCAATAACGCTAGGGGTCAGCGGCATCCGTCACGGTGTCCTTTGGGGACTTGTCGCCGGGATTCTGGATGCCCTTCCCTTTATCGGAACGGGGATCGTACTGGTTCCGCTGGGAATCCAGCAGTTTTTGCAGGGCTATTATGTCAGGACAGTCGTGTGTCTGATACTCTATATTGCCTGTATTTTTATCAGGGAATTTATGGAACCGAAGCTGATTGGCAGGAAGGTAGGGGTGTCGCCTATAGCGATTCTTTTGTCAATCTATGCGGGTGTCCAGCTTTTCGGCATCTGGGGGATCATCGAGGGGCCGCTCGGCTTCATTATCATCTATCAGTCCTATTTTAGTCTGGAGCGACGGCGGGAAAAGCATTTGACGAAAGATGCGGAGTAGACTATGATGGATGGTAATAGGATGTTTTGGAGGAAATCATGCGCTTATACACACCGAAGAAAAGTCATCAGGAAGCTGTGCTGGAAAACATAAACCAGGTATTGAAGGTTGTTCTGGAATATATGATCAGTATTTATATACTGCTTATTCTGACGGTGCTGCCCTTTTATAATACAAAGGGGTATGCCCATATGGGCACGGACAAGGCAACCTTCTTTGACAAGGTCAGCGCCTTTGCGGGAAAGGCGATGCTGCTTCCGCTGCTTGCTTACATTGTGATCGGATTGGTTCTTCTGATGAAAAATCGGAGAGAAACTAAAATCATTGACAGGATAAAGAAGGACATCAGCCTGACGGATGGCTTCGCTTTTCTGTACGGAGTGGCGCTGCTTCTGGCATATCTCAGCTCGGATTATAAGGATGAGGCGCTCTGGGGCACGCAGGGCTGGTATATGGGCTTTCTTCCACAGCTTACACTTGTCATGATCTACTTTCTCGTTTCCCGTCTATGGGAGCCGAAGAAATGGATCTTTTACACGGTGCTCCCGGCTTCGGCAGCAGTGTTCTTCATGGGGGTTGTAAACAGATTTGGCGGTTATCCGTTCGGAATCGAATCTGCGGGAGAGGGATACATATCAACAATAGGAAATATCAACTGGTATTGCGGGTATTCGGTTGTGACAGTATTTATCGGTACGACGCTCCTGTGGAGGGGAAGCGGGCTGAAGGCCTGTCAGAGGATATTGCTGATGGCATACACCATGCTTGGGCTGGTGTCGCTAGTTCTTCAGGGCAGTGACAGCGGACTGGTGACACTCGCCGTCATAGTGCCGGTGATGTTCTGTACATCGGTAAAAGACGCGGACAGGATGCTTACCTTCTGGCAGGAGATGGTGCTGCTCTGTGTGGGATGCCTTGCGGTTTATCTGCTACAGCTGATTCCGTCGGTCAGTGTCGTTTATATTGCAAACACCTCACGCATTATCACCTATGGCACATTTCCTGTTGTCATGACAGCAGTGTCAGCAGTTATGCTTCTGTTGGTCACACGCATGAAAAAAACAGGAAAATACAGTGTGAAATTATTCCGTGCCATAGCAATCTTTGGAGTTGCCGGAAGCATTGTCACAGTCGTCGCAGTGTTGATCATGGCGGTAGTGAATACGCGGCACCCCGGAAGTCTCGGGAGGCTGTCGGACAATCCATTGTTTACTATTGATGCCCGCTGGGGCAGCAATCGCTTATCAACGTGGAGCTTTGGTTTGAGATGTTTTGCGGAACAGAATTTGTGGCACAAGCTGGTTGGCGTTGGACCGGACTGCATGTGGGCGTTTATTGACAGTGAAACAGTACCGGATTTATATGCGGATGTAACGAATATGTTTGGTTTTTCAAGGTTGACGAACGCACATAACGAGTGGATAACAATACTGGTCAATACCGGTATTCTCGGGTGCATCGGATTTGCCGGGATGATAATCTGTGGCATCAGGGATTTTATGCGTGCAAAGGGGCGGAGCGCACTGATCTTTGCCTGTGGCATGGCGCTGCTCGCCTATACCGTCAATAATATTTTCAGCTTCCAGCAATCCATGAATGTCAGCACCATGTTTGTCATTTTCGGAATGGGAGAAGCGTTTCTGTGGGAGGTAAGGAAGAATGATGGGACGAAGTTACGTTAGGAACGCGAGCAACGCTTCCATGCGGGAGGATGCGGCATCTCGTCCCGCCTGATAAGCCAGTCTCAGCTTTTCCGGGTCTTTTTCTACGCGGCGGATGGGAAGAGCAGTTTCCGGGCGGATGACAAACAGTCGTCCGTCGGACTCTTCCTTTGCAATATAGTCCAGTTCCTCATTGTACATCAGATGACGGTTGGCAAGCGCCTCTACCAGCTTGGGGTAGGCTCTGTATTTGCGGCGGATAAGCGGCAGCATCCGGTTTGCGGATTTACGGTAGTCGTCCGGCTGTGTCAGCACAGCCACATTTCGGTCATAGCCAATCTGTTCAAAGTATTTTACCGGGATGGAGTCGGAAATACCGCCGTCTAACAGCTTTTGCCCATCGATTTCGACGATCTGTGACACTAAGGGCATGGATGCGGACGCCCTGATCCAGTCGAAGCCGTGATCCTTCTGCCCGGTGTATTTATGATATATCGGTTTGCCTGTCTCAATGTCAGTGCAGACGACGTAAAACTCCGCCGGGTTGTGCTCAAAGGCTGCAAAATCAAAGACATCCAGCTTTAGCGGAACTTCGCCATAGCAGAAGTCTGTACTGTAAATATTTCCGTTTTTCAGCAATGGGCGAAGACCGCAGTAACGCTTGTCACGGCAGAACTGTGTGTTGTACCGGAGGACGCGCCCGATCTGCCCGGAGAGATAGTTACAGCCAAAGGCTGCCCCGGCGGAAACCCCGATAACGCCGTCAAAAGGGATTCCCCGCTCCATCATGACATCCATAGCACCGGCTGTAAACAGCCCACGCATTGCCCCGCCCTCTAAAATCAGTCCTGTCTTCATCATTGCTGCCTTTCCGTCTAACTTGAAAATTCATAGCTTATTTATTCTAACATAATGTGCAATTATTAATTGCCTTGTTTTACCATTTCCTAAATGCTATAATAGAATTAATAATAAAGGAGAACATTGCTTATGACAGATCAGGAAAAACAAAATATTCTTACTTCGGCAAAAAAATTTTTTCGTAGCAGAATTGTTCAAAACCATAATGCTAATACGAAAAAGCTTCAAGACATTTCAGAATTTAATATTAATCCGTTTTTGAATAAATATCTGGCTCAGTTTGCTTTTGGAAATTCTACACCTGAAAGTATGGCAAAAGCGCTCATATATCCGCGGGTTCTTGGAACATCTATTACGACTTCTTTTGGTACAAATATGCAGTATTTTTGTAATGATGTATTAGCGGCTTATGCTTCCACAACGTCAGGGATTGATATAGAATTTATAGATGCCTTTGATGGCGTTAGGAAGTATTGTCAGATAAAAGCCGGTCCAAACACCATTAATAAGGATGATGTCCCCGTAATTAAAGACCATTTTCGGGCGCTTATCAATCTTGGAAGAACTAATGGTGTTCGCATTGCATCCGCAGATTGTGTTGTCGGCGTTTTTTATGGAAACGAATCCGAGTTGAGTAGCCACTATCAAAAGATTGCTGAGGACTATCCTGTTTATGTCGGAAAAGATTTTTGGCATCACCTGACAGGAGATGCGGCCTTTTACGACGATCTAATTTCTGCATTCGCCGAGGTTGCTGAGGAGATGAATAGTTCAGAGCTCTTGAACAACACGATTGACCGTTTAGCGGCATATTTTACAGAATTGAGAAAAGAAAACTAATCCATCAGATTTTCTTTATAATCATGGACTGCTTTTACAAGCTGAACGCCTATGCGCCTAGCCATTTCAACAGGCACGGCATTTCCTATTTGCTTATACTGATCACCAATTCCGCCACAAAAAGTCCAGTCATCAGGGAATGATTGGATTCTTGCAGATTCGCGTATCGTAAATGGTCGGGTTTCTTCAGGATGACATCTTTCAGTCTGTTTTTGGGAAGGACTACAAGTCAAAGTAAGACACGGTTCTTCCCAACTGATTCTTCGTGCCATACCTCTGCGCCCGCCGCCTGAATAGAACGACTTTCCCATATAATCTTTAGCAATATTTTCTGGAAGGTTAATCCAGCATCCCCCCGGAGGAACTAAGGCTAGGACTTTTTTCTTCTTTTCACTATATTCTACACCACTACTTTTGGGACAGTCTTTGAGAGCATCCTTCAGTGTAGTCCACTTTTTGTCGGCTTCGGGATATTCAAATTTAATATTTAGATCTTTTCTAATTCCGATTATTACAATCCGTTCTCTTTTTTGCCCAACTCCAAAATAGCAAGCATTCAGTATCTTTTTTTCTACTCGGTAATCTAATGATTCAAACACTTCAATAATAGTTGAAAGGGTTCGACCTTTGTCATGCGATACTAGCCCACGAACATTTTCAGCCATAAACATTTTCGGTTGAACTTCCTTCACGCAACGTGCAAATTCATGAAAGAGAGTACCCCGTGTATCTTCAAATCCTAACTTTTTGCCTGCGAAAGAGAATGCCTGACAGGGGAAACCTCCAGTTACAATATCAACTTTATCCTTATATTCTGTGAAGCTTACATTATGAATATCTTCGCAAAGAACATTCCATGTGGGTCTGTTTGTACGCAAGGTCTCGCAACAGGCCTTATCAAACTCAACATATTCTAGAGTTTTGATTCCTGCTTGTTCCAGACCTAGAGCCAGACCGCCAGCTCCAGCAAACAGTTCGATTGAGGTTACATCGTTGCCATTAATTATCGCAATATTATCTGCTCCCGGCGTAAAGCTAAGGTCAACAATTGCGTCCAGATTTATTTCTAATAGGTCACATAATTCTTCTACTCTGGATTTGACAGGACTGTAATTTCCAGACAGCATGACGGATAATTGATTTTTGGTAATTCCAAGTTTCTCAGCCAATTCGGTAAAGGTATTGATTCCCTGCGCCTCCATGGCCTCCTTTATCTTTACTTTCGACAAATTCATTTCTGCACTCCCTAAAGTTATGAATTTATCTTAACACTGCGAGACCCTGATTGCAAGTGCTTAAAGATTTCTAATTTGTCACAAAAGGAACCAGTCTCCCGATTCCCCTTGTTCAATCCATGATGTTTGTTTATGCTTTTAATTTCTTTACAGGTCTAAGAATTTGATAGCCAAGCTTTTCGGGGTAGTGCCGTTGATAATCCTGACATACTTCCTCATTCCATTCATAGTCCATGGAAGCTGGATCAAAATTCCAAGCCAGTTTCTCAACTGCCTCCATAACATCCGCATTTTCCTTCATATAGTCAAAAGAAGGATATGAAAATACGAGATAATCGCTTTCCGGGAACTCTCTGATTTCCTGGGTGGCTCTGGCCAGTCGCCTCCCTGAGACATATGATTTCAGGGTCATTTTAGTAACATCATGGAACATAACTGAACAATACCATGGCGGATATCCTGATTCCTTTGAAAGTTGTTCAAGAATTTTTGACTGATCCAGATTTTGTTCTATCCATTCAATCATATGTTGAACCGTAAAATCTTGATTTTTCTACATGCTTATGGTTATAATAATTTCAAATAAAGATTTAGTAAATATTAGTTTGAAATTTATAAAGAAGGAAATTCTTGCGGGGCTGTCATTATAAAATGGAGGATAAATTCATGAGACACAGAAGTATGGCTTTGGTAATTAGAAATCAGAGAATATTGATGGAAAAACTGTTTTATGGTGATCGTTATTTTTATTCGATTCCCGGAGGTGGAATTGAAGAAAATGAAACTCCGGAAGAAGCCGCAATTAGAGAATTAAAAGAAGAAACGGGACTTGACGGAACAATAGTGAAAAAATTAGCGGTAACATATGCCAGAAATGATGGTTCAGAGGAACATGTTTTTGAAGTAGGAGTTCCCGATGACCAAGAACCTATTATAGGCTATGATCCTGAGGAGCCTTTAGATAATCAACCAATAAAGGAAGTCTGTTGGATGAAGTTAGATGAATTAAGCGAAAAGGATAGAGCTTTCTTATGGTTCTACGGACTGATGGGGGTGGAAGGGTACTTTGATGAGATTCTTAGCTGGGGAGATGAAATAAGCTATCCGACCGCGGGCGCTTTTGGATGAGACTGTGTCCGTGGCAGATCCTCGAAGGTGACATAATTTGCGGCAGCATCTCCGGTGTTGTCGGTATCCGTCTCATCGCTTTCATTGACAACGCTGTCCTCTCCAGTGCTTGTGACAGATGCGGTGCTGCTTTTATCAGAAACGTTTGCTCCCGCCGCAGAACTGCCGGTTGTGCCATTGCTGGAGTCGCCACACGCCACCAGAAACAGCGTTAATGTCAGCACTGACAGAATGGATACATATTTGTTTATCTTTTTCATATGATAAACCTCTCTCATTTTTCTTTATTATACACTTTCAGCTTTTGTCTGTCTATTTTTATGGGTTATCTGAATTTATTTTGTTGCTACGGTGATTCATGCTATAATACCTAATAGGAATATTTAATAAGCTTTCGGATAGCAGCCTGCGATTATCTACATAAGGAGAGAAGATTATGAAGGGTTATACAAAATGGACACTGATTTCGTTGGTTTGTACTTTAGCCTGTGTGGGCGGATGCATTTTTGATATATCGGCAAATCTGTTAATACCCGCTGCCGCCGCGGTGTTCTTTTCCATCGTTTTTCTTTGCTTTCTGGCTGTTACGATCAGCCGGAAAATATCGGCAGGCATTTCCCCCTATCGCGTATTTGCAATAGCGGACGGACTGATCGGTCTTTGCGTGATCGGCTATGCGGTTTATGACATAGTAACAGATACTGCATTTTTTGCGGGAATTGTAGGGGTAATGCTGTTGGTGGTTATTTTCCCGGCTACGGTTTTGCTTTTATTGGCAGACTTCCTTGTCTGGAAGCGGAATTGTGGCTGACACAGCAACAATTAGTAGAATTATACCAGTCCAGTAAGTCTAATGTTAGTGAGCACATTAAGCATATTTTTGAAGAGGGAGAACTGGATGAGGAGTCAGTTGTTCGGAAATTCCGAACAACTGCTTCTGATGGCAAAAATTATAATGTCATTTACTATAATTTGGATATGATAATTTCTTTGGGATACGGAATAAAATCATCTATCGCTACTCCATTCAGACGTTGGGCAACTGAACGAATAAAAGAGTATATGATTAAAGGATTTACGATGGATGATGAACGACTGAAAGGAAATGGTGGCGGCACATGGATATACGGCTGCAGAAGTAATATACGAGTGTGCAGATACGGACAAGCCTTTTATGGGCTTGACGTCGTTTACGGGAGAATTACCGGCTCTTATCATGCACCAAAATATCCTGTACCTCACAATTAAGAATAAAACATAACGTATCTAGGGTTTCCGTGGTAATCGGAAGCCCTTTTTTTATTCGATGTATTGTATTTGCGGACATTCCCTGCTTATAAATCAAATTATATTCCGTAATGTTTTTCTTGTGCATAGTCTCGAATAGTGGTTTGTATGATATCAAGTTTCTCACCTCACACAGACACGTTACCATGCTTAATTCGTTGACTATGCTCAATATGTCGATACACTAGTACACAGAGCATGTGGGTAAATGTGTTTTTTGTAGTGACGAATTGTGCGCTGGTGGCAATAAGATTTTATGATAACCGAAACAGACAGCAGAGCCGCAAGATTATAGGAATGACGATGTGGATTATACCAATTATAACATTGCTCTATAATGGCATTGCAAGACTGACCAATATGGGTGCAGATATGGAAAATCTGTTTTAATAGCGTTGACAAATGTGTAAAATGGAACGCTACATTGAATGCTGTGCAAAAGTCACCTCGAAAATCGTTCCCCCAGTCTTGCCTGATTTGATACAAATACTGCCATCATGTACTCTAACGATTTCACGGACAAAAGCAAGACCTAGCCCTACGCCACCCAGCTCCCGGCTTCTGGATTTATCCACACGGAAGAATGGCTCGAACACTCTCTCCCTAAGCTCCTTTGGTATTCCGCTTCCCGTATCTTCTACAGACAGATAAACATGCTTGTTTCTCTGATATGCGGTTACTGTAACCTGTCCGAGCGGATGATTATATTTGATGGCATTCTCAACCAGATTGTATACAAGCCTGTAAATAAGGATATCACTGCCTATCATAGTGGCATCCTCACATTTTCCAATCAGCTTTATATTCTTTTCCACGGCAAGAGGCTCAAGGTCTGCCAAAACCTCTTCAACAATAGCATCCAATATAATTTTATCATCCCTTCCCACCGTCTGAAGCTCACTCATGTCAAGAAGAGTCTTTACCATCCTGTTTAATTTATCATTTTGTTCCGTAACCATTTTTATGGTCTGCAAAGTGTCTGCATCATTTCCCGGGTGAGAGGCAGAATTATATAAATCAAGCTGTACCTGCATTAACGCTAATGGAGTACGCAGCTCATGTGCTGCATTTGCAGTAAACTGTCTCTGTATCTCAAATGCTTCCGACAGACGCTCAAGCATCTTATTATAAGAAATACCCAGCTGGTTCAGTTCCTTGACATTGTTTTCCTCTATTCTTGAATCAGACAGATTCTGAGCCTGTACCTCTTCAATTTTATCTGAAAACTCCCTGATTGGTCTGAGTGCATGCCCGCTCATAAAATAAGTGACGACACCTCCCAAAAGCGCCAGCAAAATCGTGATTATCAGACTGTTTCTTTTATAGTCGGCCTTATTATTGTACACCTGAATCGAAAATTCATCCGCAAACTCATCCCACTTATCGTCCGGTATGCTGATATATATTTCATCTGATTTGTTTCCTTTTTCATCCCCCTGTGACTCTACCGCATCCTGCAGAGAATCGATGTAATGCACACCATTTTTATAGACAAACATAGTCAGGCAGCCACATATAATAGCAATACACAATGTAGTAATGCACGTAAGTCTCCACTGTAGCGACATTCTTTTCATCTGTCAGACTCCTCCTGTATTTTATAGCCTTCACCTACCTTGTTCTGAATGGGATCATATCCCAGCTTCGCCTTAAGCTTTTTTCTAAGTGAAGACATATGTACCCTGATTGCTCCGCTAAAGCTGTCTGCCGTGGCATCCCACACATGCTCTATCAGCTCCTCCTGACTCACCGGTCTGCCTATATTGATAAGTAAATATTCCAAAATACCATTCTCTTTTCTTGTCAGCGAAACCGACTCTTCCTTTGCATATGCCTCGCGTTTAATCGTATCAAACATTATTTCTCCGCATTTAAGACATATATCATTTTGTACAAATTTCCTTCTTGTTAGGCTTCTGATACGTGCCTCAAGCTCCTGCAGATGGAATGGTTTTTCCATGTAATCATTTGCTCCTGCATCCAGTCCCTCTACCTTATCAGCAATCTGACCTCTTGCAGATAATATCAAAACCTTAGTTTCATCATTGTATTTTCTAAGCTCCTTAAGAAGCTCCATGCCATCCATCCCCGGCAGATTCAAATCCAAAACTATCAGATCATAATTCTCCGACAGTATACATTCAAGAGCCTCTTTCCCATCATAACAGGTATCCACCTCATAACCGGCAGCATACAGACTCTTTGCAACCATATCACATATTTGTTTCTCATCCTCAACAATTAATAATCTCAAAATGTTCTCCTGCTTCTTAACAATAATTTTACAACCTATATTGTATAATACCAAAGTCAGCTGGTCAACAATACAACAAAAAGGAGCAACATTATGTTGAAATACCAAAAAACATGTCAAATCATTCTGCTTATCCTTGGTGTATCCATGATAAGCTATGGTGCAGTCAGAGGTGAGGCGGCTACAGTGCTTGGTAAAGCAATAAAATTATGTCTGGAGTGTGTCGGAATTGGATAAGGAAAAGAAATTACTATCAAGAAAACTGGCAAAAATACGTGGCTGGATACAGGTCGCAGCAACGCTGCTGACCAATATTCATATTCCAAATTTATTTAAGGGTAAAATATATCAGGGCAATGCAAAAACAGTATGCGTACCCGGATTAAACTGCTACTCCTGCCCTGCCGCGACAGGAGCCTGTCCAATAGGGGCATTTCAGGCAGTTGTCGGATCATCAAAATTTAAGTTTTCATACTACATAACCGGATTTTTTATTTTACTCGGTGTAACTCTCGGCAGATTTATATGTGGTTTTTTGTGCCCATTTGGATGGTTTCAGGATTTACTTCATAAAATCCCCGGAAAGAAATTATCCACAGCCAAACTAAAGCCTCTTAGGTACCTAAAATATGTCATTCTTATTGTTTTCGTTATACTTCTTCCGATGCTTGTAACGAACTCTATAGGAATGGGAGACCCGTTCTTCTGCAAATATATCTGTCCTCAGGGTGTTTTAGAGGGTGCTATACCGTTATCTATTGGAAATGCTGCTATCCGTTCTGCGCTGGGAAAGCTTTTTTCTTTCAAGTGTATGATTTTAATTGCAGTGATTGTACTAAGTATCTTATTTTACAGGCCCTTCTGTAAATGGATTTGTCCGCTTGGAGCAATCTACTCATTATTTAATAAGGTCAGCCTGCTCAAAATCACCGTTGATAGCAGCAAATGTGTCGGATGCGGTCAATGCTCAAAGGCATGTAAGATGGATGTGGATGTGTGTAAGACACCGGATCACCCCGAGTGCATACGCTGCGGTGCCTGCATAAAGGCCTGTCCGAAGGACGCCATCTGCTACCGGTTTATGGGAAAATCATGTCAAAAAAATGACAACAGATAGCTATTAAACATTTTACTATTATTTTAAAGGAGAAATTACTCATGAAAAACAAATTATCATTTATTTCTATTTTTACACTCTGCATAGCATTATCACTTACAGCATGTGGCGTAAAGCAAGCTTCCACAACAGATTCTAAGAACACTCAGACTGAAGCCGGCTCAGAAGCATCCGGCGAATCAGATTTCAGGCTTGATGATTTATATCAGCAGGAAAATCAGCTTTTTGCAGATCACGCTGATGTGTGGAACAAGGTATTTGGCATGATGAACAAAAGTGACGCCGATCCAAACGGAAATTATGCTGATTATCTTGCCGGTACCGTAGAATCAAACAAGAATTCATTCACAGACGATGAGCTTAAAACACTTAATGAGGATATTGAAACCATACGAAAAATCGAGGAACAGATAGAAGAGCTTGAAAACAAAAATACATCATCAGACGATAACAAGAAGGACAGCTCTAAAGCCTCATCTGTATTCAGTGATTTTTCTGGTGAGGATTTTGATGGCAATAAGGTTGATGACAGCCTGTTTTCCGGTAATGCAGTAACAGTCGTCAATTTCTGGTTTACCGGCTGCAAACCATGTGTCGCTGAATTATCCAAGCTTAACGAATTAAATGATGCTATCAAATCAATGGGCGGAGAAGTTGTTGGCATCAACACTGAGACCTTCGATGGCAATAAAACAGCTATCAAAGAGGCTGCCTCTGTTCTTGAAAGCCAGGGTGTCAAATATCGTAATCTGTCAATTGACTCCTCTAGTGCTGCCGGTAAATATGCCTCAGAAATCATGGCCTTTCCAACAACTATACTTGTTGACAGAAATGGCAATATTGTAGGCGAACCAATGCTCGGCGGAATTGATAACAAGGACAACTATGATGCCCTTATGAAGCAGATTCAGTCTGTAATTGATGCAGACAGCACAAATAAATAGAGGTCTACATATAAAAAGCTCCTGTGCATTGCACAGAGAGCTTTTTTTGAACATTACTATAACATCAATGCTGTTCCGCCCTGTTCATTAAAGGCGTTTATTGATAGCATTGCTGATATTCCTGAATTGTGCGAATTAAAGAAACTGTTTAAAAAGGCATTGGACAAAAATAAATGGGTTATTCATTACGGAATTTGATTGAGTAACAACTTCTTGTTTGAAAAATTGAGAAAACGTAATATTGAACAAAAAAGAAATGCACAGTTCTTAGCTTATCTTGAACTGTGCATTTTTGTAAATAAATACTTTTAATTAGCCGATTACGGCATCCTCTGCTGTAAAATGTTCCAGAGAATTTTCTTTTACCTGAATGCAGATATAAGTAATTCCAGAAATATCGGATGCAAAAAACTGACGCTTTGCAGCAGGTGCGATTTTTAGCCAGTCTCCAGTTGAAAGGCTAATTTCTTCTCCATCAATTATGGCTTTGCCGTTACCTGAAAGAATTCCATAGATTTCTTCATTTTCTTTATGAGAATGAACAAATGGGACATTTGCTCCTGCAGGTAGTTCATTTAAACTGATTTCTGCACCTGTTAAAAA
>USGM01000036.1 GCA_900554205.1 uncultured Lachnospiraceae bacterium | reverse complement strand
GGGATCGAACACACCGATAATGTCTCCGGCATATGCTTCGCTCAGGATCTTTCTCTCATCCGCCATGATCTGCTGGGGCTGTGAGAGACGCATCACCTTATTTCCCTGTACATGGCGTACCTCCATGTTCGCGTCGAATCTGCCCGAACAGATTCTCATGAAGGCGATCCTGTCGCGGTGCGCCTTATTCATATTCGCCTGTATCTTGAAAACAAACGCAGAAAATTCATGCTCCGCGGGCTCAATCAGTCCGATGTCCGCCTTTCTGGGCAGGGGCGGTGTCGTCATCCGCAGGAAATGCTGCAGGAAGATCTCCACACCGAAGTTTGTCAGCGCCGAACCGAAGCATACCGGTGTGAGCTGTCCGGCTCTCACCTCGTCAAGGTCAAATTCCGCGCTTGCGCCGTCCAGCAGCTCGATCTCCTCCAGCAGCTTGTCCGCCGCCTCATCGCCGATCAGTTCGCGGAGATGTGCCTCGTCCTCCACCGGGATTTCGGTCGCCGTTCCTTCCTTCGTTCCCTTCTCCGTGTCGGAATAGGAAATCACGCATTTCTTCTCTCTGTCATAAACGCCCTTAAAGCCCTTGCCGGAGCCAATCGGCCAGTTTACGGGACAGGTTGCGATCCCGAGCTCCTTTTCGATCTCATCCAGCAGGTCGAAGGTATCGTTCGCATCCCTGTCGAGCTTGTTGATAAAGGTGAAGATCGGGATCCCGCGCATACCGCAGACCTTGAAGAGCTTCCTTGTCTGCGCCTCCACGCCCTTCGACGCATCTATGACCATGACCGCAGAATCCGCCGCCATCAAGGTACGGTAGGTGTCCTCCGAGAAATCCTGGTGTCCCGGTGTATCCAGAATGTTGATGCAACAGCCGTCATATTCAAATTGCAGCACCGAGGATGTGACGGAAATACCTCTCTCCTTCTCAATTTCCATCCAGTCCGATACGGCATGTCTCGCCGTCGCCTTTCCCTTGACGCTTCCCGCCAGATTGATCGCTCCGCCGTAAAGCAGGAACTTCTCTGTCAGCGTTGTCTTTCCCGCATCGGGGTGAGAAATAATCGCAAAGGTTCTTCTGCGGTTGATTTCTTCTGTATAATTGCCCATGTTTTCCTCCATATCAGATCTTTGTTTTTTCGCCTGTCCGTTATCCATCTGCAACGCATTTAGTGTGGGATTACGGATTCCCCTTCAAATTCAGGCGCAATACCAAAGTATTGTAGCACAGTTGCCCCTATGTCTGCAAAGGTTTTCCGCGTTCCGTAGTTTACAGGCGCGATTTTTTTGCCGTAGACGATAAACGGCGTGTACTCCCTTGTGTGATCCGTCGTCGCGGTATAGGCAGGGTCACAGCCGTGATCTGCGGTAATCATCAGGACATCATCCTCCCTCAGCTTTGCCAGCATTTCAGGCAGCTTTTCATCAAAGTACGCCAATGCCTTCGCGTAGCCGTCAACGTCCCTTCTGTGCCCGTACAGCATATCAAAATCCACAAGATTGACGAAACACAGTCCGTCAAAATCCTTGTCCAGATATTCCAGCGTCCGCTCGATACCTTCCTCGTTGCCGGAGGTGTAGACGAACTCTGTGATGCCCTTTCCCGCAAAAATATCCTTGATCTTTCCCACTGCGATCACATCCCGCCCCGCCGCGGAAAGCTGATCAAGCATCGTCGTTGCCGGAGGCTCAAGCGAAAAGTCGTGCCGTCTCGCAGTTCTTGTATAGGGGCCTCCCAGCGGTCCGGCAAACGGCCTCGCTATGACTCTGCCGACACCATTCTCTCCCTGTAAGATCTTTCTTGCGATACGGCAATATTCATAGAGCTGTTCCGGCGGCACAAGCTCCTCGTGCGCGGCAATCTGGAAAACACTGTCCGCAGAGGTATAGACGATCAGCTTGCCGGTTCTCATGTGCTCGTCACCGTAATCCTGAATGACTGCCGTGCCGGAATAAGGCCGGTTGCAGAGAACTCCCCGCCCGGTCTGTGCGGTGAAGGCATCCAGAACCTCCTTCGGAAACCCTTCAGGGTAGGTCGGCAGAGGCTTCGGGGAATACACTCCCGCGATCTCCCAGTGTCCGATCGTCGTGTCCTTTCCTCTCGATCTCTCCGTCATGCGGGCGATCGCCGCCGTATGTGCCGCATTCTTTTCCCCGACTGTCACCCCGTCAATATCAAACAGACCAAGCTCTCTCATATTCGGCATATGAAAATACGGGCTGGAGGACACGCTTCGTATCGTGCTCACATTCACATCCCCGTACGAAGCCGCATCCTCCATCTCACCGATTCCAAAACTGTCAAGAACAATCAGAAATACTCTTCCCATAACTCTTCCGTCCTTTCACATACATCTTCCAGAAGTATATCATATTTTATATGTAATTTGTACCAATTTTCTACACTTATTCAACGACCGTGCTGATTATGATGTTTTCCGGCGCAATGTCCGTCTTTCGCGTCACAATATCCTCGATCTGTGCCCGCATGACATCATCCAGAACCGCTGCATTGACAACCACATCCACCGCGTCACCGTTGATGCTGACGACCACATCCGAAAAGCCCTTCGCCTCCAGCAGGATTTCTGCGGCAGCCTCCTTCTCCGCTATGGCTGTCATTTTTACCATGTTATCAACCGCCTCCTGCTTCTGCTCATCCGTCAGCCCCGCGCTATTAATGATCTCCAACAGGGTCTCCTTGTTCTTCGCCCTTGTCTGCTCCTTCAGGAGCTTCGCCTCGGAGAGCACGGCGATCCCTGCCGTCGAAGTAAACATCGCCTCCCCCGGAATCTCGCCCTCGTCCGGTGTGTTCGTCTGCGCCTCTGTGGTAGCGTTCTGGGTTATCTGTGCTCCGACATCGAGAAAGTCATCCACCGGAGTCCCCTCCATATCTGAGTCCAGACTTTCAATATCCGTCACCCCCGTCTGCAGCAGATCCTCCTCCGACAGATCCAGAAGCTCCTGCGCCGTGTAATTTCCGGTGACAATATCCCCTGAGCCTGTCAGATTTGCCTCGCTCGTATACACATTTCCATCCGTCACTTCCAGATATTCATCTTCCAGATCGGTTCCCGCAAACTGGAGGTATCCCGCGATCGCGATCATGATTGCCAGTGCGGTTATCATAAGCTGATTCTTTTTGATTAGGTTTTTCACGTTTTTCCCCTTCTCTTCGTTTTGCTATTTCATTGTATGTACCTGAAAACGGATATATGATTCCGGTCATTTTGTTTTTGTCTCCATTTTGACTACCTTCACCTTATGCGCCTCCACGCCGAAGAGCGCCTGTACGATCTCCGTCACCGTCCGGTTCACCGTACCGCTTCCCGCGCCCTCCGCGACCACGAGCACACCCTCGATCTCCGGGACATAGGTCTTGATAACATACGGCTCACTGCTGCTGCCATTTGTGCTGTACACCACCGTCTCCTCCATGTCCGTTGTATTGACATTCCGGCTCCCGCCCTGCGCATCCGTCTCCGTCGTTGACGAACGACTGATCGGTGTCTCCCGCTCCACGACAAGCTCACTCGACGACTTCAGGGTAATCATCACCTTCACCCTCCCGATCTGCTCCATATCCGCCAGTGCATCTGTCAGCCGCCTCTCGAGATCAGCCGCATACGCCTCCTCCGAGGAACCTCCGTCCGCCGTGCTCTGCACCTCCGTCTCTTTTCTCTGTGTTGTAATATTGGCAGGTCCTTCCCCAGTTCCGCCTGTGTCCCCGCTGTCTTTTGTCGGCAGGGCGATGACAAACAGCAATATCCCCGCCAGCACCAGTACCACCAGATTTTCCTTGCGAAGGAGCTTCACCGCTCCCTTGTCCTCAAGCCATTGCTTCCAACCCTTCGTCATGTCTCCTCCCGACCGCGGTCCTTTCCGGCCATCACTCCTGTTCCCTGCCGATCTGCACCGGCTCGACGACAATCGAGATTTCTGCACCTGTCATGTCGTCCGGCTGCTCCTCTGTCCCGCTGTCCGCAGCCGATTCCATTCTATGTCTGACCTCCTCCAGCGTCATCTTCTCCAACAGTTCATCCGCCAGAAGCGTCTCCTCCTCCGCCTGCATGATTCCATCCTGAAGCTCCGTCCGGAAGCTTTCGAGCCGTCGCGCCGTCTCCTCTATCTCACCCCCGAACACAAGGCTGAATACCGGCAGGAAAAGCTGGATCAGCACCATCACGCCCACAAGCAGCTTCAGATACTTTTCATATGACGCTTTGGGGCTGAAATGCAGAACCGCCTGTGCGCAGATCATGAAAATACCGACCTTGCAGATCGCCGTAAAAAAACTATGCAGCATAAATTTCCTCCCCTCAGATTCTGCCGGATGCCGCCGTAACAACAGCGACGGAGATCAGGAACAGCAGCATTGCCGTCCCCGTTGTGCGCAGCAGCAAAAGTCCGCCCTCGCCCGCCCTGTCCACGCAGGTCGTAATCCGCTTGTCGCTGACAACGCCCATGAACGCCGCCGCACACTTCAGCACACCGGCAACCAGCGCTATCTTCAACAGCGGTGCTGCGCAGAGCAACAGCATCAGAAGCAGCAACACCACACCGATGCTGTTTTTAATGACAAGTGCCGACCCCAGCACCAGTTCGACGGCGCCGTCCGCCAGATTCCCGACGCCCGGCAGCGCAGAGACGATTTTTTGCAGAGCCGAGCTTCGCGCGGAATCGACAACCGGCGTAATCAACGCCTGAAAAATGCTGATGCCGGTGATCACCCCAACCGCCCCCCTGAGTGCCCAGCCGATCACCTTTTTTAGCAGTTCTACCAGCATCGACAGCTTCTCCTCCGCCCAGATGCCGTTCACCATCGAGAGCGTGACATAGCTGTAGATGAGGGATATGATTCCCTGGGAAAGTATGCATTCCACCCCATAGATGACAAACAGCATCAGCTGGCAGGCAATTCCCGCCGTCGCGCTCCCGCCCGACACCCCCACGGATACCAGATAGACGGGCACCAGCAGCCGGATAAACAGGGTGATATTTTCAAGCGTGTCCACAGCCGTCGCCGCCGCCTCGCAAAAGCATTTAAGCAGGATCGCCATAAACAGAAGGTACATAAAATAGAATGCAATATCCGCCACCTGATGCATCTCAAAGATCTCCACAAAATGTGCCACCAGAGCTGAGATGATCCCCATGACGAGCAGCCAGATCAGGACGTTGCGCATCCCGGCAAGCTGGTCTGTCACCCCAGCCACGCTCCCCTTCAGCAACGATCCCAGCGCGCCCGTCACATCCCCGCTCAGCACCTGCCCGAACAGCTCCTTCGCAGAAATCTCCGTCTTCGGAAAAAGCTGGCTGATCCCGCTTTCCAGCCTGTCCAGACCATAGTCCTGCCATAAAATGTCCGTCTCCATCCTGATCCTCCTACAAAAAGCCCTGAATCTGACCAATCACGGCGAAGAGCACCGGCAGCCCCGCAAACATGACAGACAGCTTTCCGAGCACCTCAATCTGTCCCGCAACCGTCCCGTAACCGGCATCCTTGCAGATGTCCGCGCTGAACTCACAGATATAGGTGATTCCGATGACCTTTAAGAGCACCGCAAGATAGGTTTCCGCACCGCCGAGATACGCCTTCAGCTGCCCGAGCTGTGCCATCACCGCCGCGACCTGCCTCACAGTATAGCTGAAAATGAGAATGCCTGCTGCCAGCCCGATGTAAATTCCATATTCCGGCTTCTGCGCCTTGAACTGGATCGCAAGCAGCACGCCCGCCACTCCGAGAAAAGCAATCTTTATAAGCTCCTGCATGGGCACCTCCTCACAGCGCAAAAAGTGTCTGGATTGTCTGGAACAGCTCGTATATGTAGGGAACGATCCACGTCAGCACGAGGATCAGTCCGGCAAGACTGATCAGGAAGGCATGCTCCTCCCGACCGCTGTGCTTTAAGATCTGACTGAGTATTGTAACAAGAATCCCGACCGCCGCTATCTTAAAAATCAGACTCACTCCCATATCTCCCCGCATCCATTTCTTTATTTGCATTTCAGCACAATACCAGAAGGATCATCAGCCCGCTCATCGCACCGAGTCCGATCGCCATTCTGCACTTATCCGCACTTTCGCCCTCCAGAACAGCCTCCGTCTTTAAAAGCTGCTCCCGGCTCTGCTCAATCACGCGAAGCTGCATTTGTCCGTCCGCATAGCTCCCCTGTGCCGCAAACCGCAGAAATTCCTGCCTGTCCGCTTCCTTTAGCGGCAGGATGTCCAGCACCTTCCCTGTCTCCTCGGCAAAGACCGCCGCAAAGCTCTCCCCCATATTCTCGCGCATTCTCTCCGCAATCCTCTGAAACGCGCCGCGGTATTCCTCCGGCAGTCTCGATGCCGCACGCCCACAGCACTCCGGCAGAGTCTCCCGCCCATAGCGTATCCCGCTGCACAGCAGCTCCAGAATCGCCGACAGCTGCCGCAGCGCCCTGATCCTGCCGAGAAAGCGGCTGCGATACCACAGCCCCATCCCGACACAGCCGGTCAGGATCATGACCGCGCCGGTCGCCCTAAGCATAGCTCCACCCCCCATCACGGATTTCCTTCACCACACATTTACCGTCCCTCTTTGCCAGAAGAACAATCGTCTGGAAAAGCTGCCCCCATATCTTGTCCTGCCCTCCGAATCTGTCCGCAACATCCCGCATGCTCTCCCCATGTACGGTTGCAAGAATGCGGCAGCCGCTCGCGGAAGCACAGCGGAGCGCCTCTAACTCCTCGCTGCTTCCAAGCTCGTCAATGGCGATTACCTCCGGTGCCATCGACCTGAGAAGCATCATCATGCCGATCCTCTTCGGACAGGCATCCAGCACGTCCGTCCTCATCCCGACATCATTCTGGGGAATCCCGCAGAAGGTCCCCGCAATCTCCGACCGTTCATCCACGACGCCGACTGTCATGCCACGGCTCGCGGCACTGCCGTCCGAGACCTGACGGATCAGATCGCGCAGCAGCGTCGTCTTTCCGCAGCCCGGCGGCGAGATGATCAGCGCACTCTTTAAACCATTTCCGGAATACATTCTGCCCATGACAGCATCAGCGGCTCCCCTGATCTCGTGCGACACCCTGATATTGAGAAACGAAATGTTCCTCACCGTGCGGATACTCGTCCCATCCTCCGAGGTGACTTGTCCCGCAATTCCTATCCTGTGTCCGCCCGCAACGGTGAGAAAGCCCTGCCGCAGCTCGTCCTCAAAGGCATACAGCGAGTAATGGCATATGTGCTCCAGAATCCCCGACAGCTCCCCTGCCATCACCGTTCTGGCTTCCCTGACATTGTCGGTAAACCTGCCGCTGTCATCCAGAAACAATTCCCTGTCGTCCACATAGACGAGGATCGGTCTGCCGGCGCGCAGCCGGATCTCCCGCAGCCCCGCCTGACAGGATGCCGTATATTTCCAAAATTCCCTGCTCTCCGCCGGAAACAGTTGCAGAATCGTATTGTCCATATTCATCACCTGTCCTCCTTTCTCCAATATATGAAAAAGCTGCGAGGATATTCCGAAAATAATTTGAAATAATAGGTTGACAAAAGCTGATGAAAATGTTAGTCTTAGCTTGTAAGAAATAGTAACCATTACTATTATTAATAAAGGAGGACAAATTATGAACGCTAACAGTGCACAGCTCGACAATCTTGTTAATCTTCTTGACGGATATGCCGCAAAGGGAGGACATCATCTGAATGTCAATGTGTTGAACAGAGATATGCTGTTAGATGCCCAGAAGCACCCTGAAAATTATCCGCAGCTGACCATCCGTGTCAGCGGTTATGCCGTAAACTTCATTAAGCTGACCCCGGAACAGCAGGCAGATGTCATCAGCCGTACCTTCCACGAGGGAATGTAACGAGGACGAAAAAAGGGAGCAGCCCCCAAAGCTGCTCCCTAATAACTATAGACATTATGGTATACGATATAATAGCCGCCGCCAAGCCGCTGCGCTTCAATCTGGATCACGAGATTCTCTCCTCCCATGTCCTCTAACGCCGCCTCAGCGTAATCCTTCCAGTAGGTTCCGCTGCTGTAGGCGCGTTCCACACCTCCCCACAGTTCCTCCGGAATAATATTGTAAAACTGCCTGTCCCCGAGGCCTACCTGCTTCAGCTGGTTCGCGCAGTCCTTAAAATAGGCATCCAGTGTGTCACACACCTCATCTTCACGAATCCCGGCTTTTCGCAGCTTTTCCTGCCGCTCCTGCTCGGCAGTTCTCGCCGCCTCCGCAGCCTTTTCCTCCTCCGTCTTCTCCGGCTCGTGCCATTCCAACGGCTCCTGCGGGTCAGGGTTGATATGGTCGTCCACAACGGAATCCACCGATGTCTGTTCCTGCTCATCTATCGTGACATCCTCACAGGCGGGAAGATAGATCGACAATCCGGTTCTCGCATGCGTTGCCGAATACTCCGAATCGGATTTATTGTAATAATTGTAGGTAGCCGGTTCCGTATCGTCCCATGTCACATCCACATTCCGGTAGAGACTCCCTATTTTCACAATATTCCACGCGTGATCCTGCCCCGCAAAACCCGTGCAGTAATAGCAGGGAATCTGCAGCTGCTGCATCAGGTACTGGAACGCCCTTGCATATCCCGCGCAGACACTCTTTCCGAGGACGATCGCACTGTAAGCGCTCTGGTTCAGCTTTGCCTGTGCATCGTACTCCACGATCTGCATCAGCGCATCATGCACAAACCGCTCCTTGTCATAATCCGTTTCGGCATCTGCACCCTGCGTCAGGATTTCATTGACCCTTGTATCAAATATCTGCTTTGCGCCCTCGAGATCGTCAGCGGTCTCATTATATTTCAACTGTATTTCCACACAGATTCCGGTTTTAAGATATTTACAGGAAAACTGGGCATCCAGCCAGAAAAGCTCAGGATGGTCGTTGTATACCGCCTCGACCACATTGTTCGCCTGTTCCATCGTCACAGCGACAACCGGCGTAAATGCCGTATTCAGGTTCAGGGCATTGGCATATACCTGACGGTACAGCGACTGCAAGGTCTCGTCGAGCATCGCATAGTAGGGATAATACTCCGATGAAAAGCTTAAGCCCTCTCCCGTGTCCCCCGTTGCAAGAATCTCGCTGAGATTGTCCGCCTCCTGCTGCCCGATCTTCTCGCTGTCCGAGGTTACCGGCTGAAAGCCGCTGCGTCCGCTGACCTCCTCCGGAACCGTCTGCGGTAAGCTGTCCGGCACAACATACCTTCCCGAACTGCTGTCTGCCGTGGTCTCGGGCGGAACAATGCCGCTCTGATCTCCCGCTGCCTGTGCCGGATCCGCCTGGAGCTGCTGAACCTTTCCCGCCAGCCATTCCGTCAGCGAGGGATTCAGGGCACAGACAAGAATCGCAAGGCTTCCCGCCAGCATGATCCCCACGATCGTATATAGAATCCGTTTCAATATCTTCATAGCTTCATTTCCTTATACTTAACCTTAATACGCCCAGAAGCCGGCGAATCCGACAACAGCGGCTGCGGCGATCCAATACAGCATTGCACCCGCTGCTACTAAAATTGCAATGATCGCAATCCATCTCACTAATACCTGTCTGGAGGACTCCCCCTGCTTACGGAGTGCAACAATCGCAAAGATAAGCCCCAGAATCGGAACAGACCACGCAAACATGATCGCCAGTATTGCCCAAAAAAGTGCAACCTGTCCTGTACCCTCTCTGCCGGCAGAAGACCCCGGCGCTGCCGTTGTCTGACTTGTTACTCTTTGTCCCGCCGTTGCCTGTCCCGCCATTCTGGCTGACATATGTCTTCCAACATGGTGGCTGTTGTCGTGATGCAAGGGATCGGAGCCGACATGCCCGCTCGAAAGCTGGTCGCCCGTATTCACAAGCCGCCGGATCAGTTCATCCATGCTCTTTTTGTACTCCCTGCGGCTCGCTCCGCCGACACCGTCCAGATCCATCTCACCGCCGAAAGGATTTTTCAGCCATGCCTCCACATGCAGTTCTCCCGCAGCATAGGACCATTTCATATATCGGTCTCCGCCATGCCTGTCTTTCAAATAGTAGACCATTTCCCCATTCCAGTCTGTTCTGGAGAACTGGTTGTGGTACACAAAGTCATCCATGACCATGCTTACCACATCAATCGGCTTATCAAGCTGAACATCCTTCACATATCTGCCCATTCGTCTTATCCCCTCGTCTGTCGCCTTTCTCTTTATTATCATTCTTATAATTATTATCGTTCTTATAAGTTCTGGACATCCTTCTTCAGACTCTCTGCCATATCATGCAGCTGTGTTGTCTGGGAAGAAATCTCCTCCGTGTTGGCAGCGATCGTCATGACCTTCTCCGTCATGGCATTTACCCTGTCAACGACTGTCTCTATGTACTCAATGCTCGCCATGATCTTCGGCAGAATTTCCTCTGCCTTATTGTTGTTGATCGTAATCAGATCCTTGGTCGATTCCGACAGCTTCCGGATCTCCGTCGCCACGATTGCAAAACCTCTTCCCAGTTCACCGGCATGCGCCGCCTCTATGCTCGCATTCAGTGACAGCAGGTTCGTCTGACCCGCAATCTCGGAAATGTCTCTGTTGCTCGATTTATACACATCCATAAAGTCATTCATGATCTTCACGGACTGGTTCAGCTTCTCGCAGAGTGCAGATATTTCCTCGATGCCCTGTGCAAGGTTCGTCGCCTCCCTCGCGGATGCCTCGTTGGCGGAATCCATCTCGCCGATGTTTTCGCTCAGCGTCATGAAGCTCTCTGTAATCTCGCCCAGCGCCTCCTGATGTCTGGCTGCCTCCTCCTGCTCCTTAGCGCGGATCTCCGCGATCTCCTGCGTCTCCTTCTCCGCCGTATCCTTGAGATAGTGCACACAGTTTTCCCTGCAGTTCACATGGTTGTAGATGGCTCTTGCCATATCCCTGCAGGAGGAATAACCGCAGCTCTCGCAATCCAGTCCCTTCGCCTGCGGCGTTGTCTTGTTCAGTGATACAAAGATGTCCGAAAGCTCTCTCTCCGACGGCTCCTTCACCTCGACATGCTTATCCGTGTACTCTCTCATAAAATCCCTGATGTCAAGCTGTCTGAAGGCATCCATCAGATTTTTCAACCTCTCTTCCGGTGTCAGTGCACTGTCCCACGGGCTCTGCGACTTTTTGCCGCGCCGTCCGTTCTTTCCGCCGTTCTGCAGCTTGGAATGGCGCATTTCCGCAAGGGTCAGCATGACATCATCCGTCTGCCGCGCCGGTTCGGTCGCCGTCCCGTAGATACAGCCCCTTGCACAGTTTAAAATATCCACCATGAAGGGCAGCTTCTTATGGGACTGGATTCTTTCGGCATACTCCCTCAGGAATTTATAAGCCTCTGCCTCTCCCTCGACCTGACGGACAATCTTTTCTTTTCCGAGGAAATGTTCCACATTTTCCCGCAGTCCGCCCGGCATCGGATAAAGGCTTCCAAGTCCGTATTCCAGTTCATCCTCGTAGGGCTCACAGCTTCTGTAGCTGTCCCCGATATATTGCATCAGTTTCCGGAAGGTCACATTGTACTCTACCATGCCATGCGTGTTCCGGTCCGTAATTTCCAGCTTCTTTGCAATGCAGGGGCTGATGAATGCGATGCTGTCAGAGACATGCATGTACTTCTTCATGTATACTGCCATACACATCATCGGGCTGTGTATCGGCACAAGTCTCGGTATCAGCTCCGGTATGTATCTTTCCACATAGTTTACGATTGCCGGACAGGGCTGGGAGATTCCTCCGGTGAAATTATGTTCCGTGATATATTTCAGATAGCCCCATGTCGTGATGTCTGCGCCAAAGGAAACGCTACAGATATGATTTACTCCCTTTTTCTTGAACAGTCCCAATATCTTCTTATATTCCGCCGGATAGTTTGCAATGAATGCCGGCGCAATGATGACCGATATCTTTTTGCCTGCCGCAAGATCCTGAAAGAATCTGTCCGTGTCATCCTCATAGTCCCGCGCATCATGCTTGCAGGCATCAAAGCAGGCGCCGCACGCAATACACATTTCGCCGTCCACCGTGACCTTCCCCGTCTCTGTCGCATTGTTCGCCGTCAGCACAGGACATGTCCTCACACACTTGTTGCAGCCGGAACAATCGTCATTCGTAAAAATCAGTCTGTCCATCATTTGCACTTTCCTCCCAGTTCTGAATGTATACTGCACTTATCTTGATTGTAGCACACCTATTCCAAAAAGGAAACTATATTGCCCTTTGTAATTTACACTTTTTTTCCATAAGCTCTGGAAAATAATGGTCAATCATGCTATAATTATTTCTGATGACAGGTGCAGCTGTCTCGCTGTGATCTGTCAGATACATAGAAAAAAGGATGGGTGAAAAGTTTTGAAAAAGTCATTGTCATTAAAGTTATCTGTATGCTTTTCCAGTGTCGTTCTCGTAACCTGCCTGATTCTGGTAGGTACCTGCACCTGGATATTCCAGAAGGCTGAGTCCGCAATTCAGGACATCCGGTACGAGGATATACTCGACGGCTATAAGCTGAATGTCAAGTCACAGGTTCAGTCAGCTCTGACCCTTGTTGACTACTACTATCAGCAGGAGCTGTCCGGCAAGCTCACTGAAGCACAGGCACAGGAGCAGGCGAAGGAAGCTGTCAGGGCGCTGCGCTACGCCGACGATCAGGGCGGCTATCTCTGGATCGACGGAACGGATTATACGCTGATTATGCATCCGATCTTACAGGAAAAGGAAGGCTCCAACCGAAAAGAGCTGCAGGACTGCAACGGTGTCATGATTATTCAGGAGATCATGAAAGCAGCGCAGGCGGGCGGCGGTTTTAACGAATTCGTGTTCACAAAGTCCGACGGTGTGACCGAGGCTCCCAAGATTGCTTACAGTGAAGCCTTTGAACCGTGGAACTGGGTTCTGACGACTGGCTGCTACTCCGACGACATCGCCGATTACATTGCTGTCAGCGAAAATAATGCCCAGATCAACAGTATCTTTGACAAGTGCTCACTGGCTCTGATCATCGAGAGTGTCATCCTCATCATAGTCATGATGCTGCTGTCCGTGCTTGTCATCAGCCGCATGGTAAAGGTACTGGAAATTGTCAAAGGAAAGCTGGAAAATGTCTCCAACGGTGATCTGACAGGCGAGCTTGACAGCCGCTTTACGGCACGTCAGGACGAGATCGGCGCCATGGTCAAGCACACGAATCAGGCAGTCATCAACTTCCGCGGGCTCATCAGCAACAGCCTTACGACCTCCAGAGCGGTCAGCAGTTCAACCGCAGATGTCAAATCCATGACAGACTCGGCGATCGATGCGACACAGCAGATTGCAACTGCCATCGAGGGTGTTGCAAACGAGGCAACCACACAGGCGAGCGCGATCAGCAACATGATGAGCTCCGTCAACGAGATGCAGTCCGGCACGCATGAGATCAGCGATGCCGTAAAGGAAATTGGCGAATATACCACGAAGCTCAACAATAACTCCATTCAGATGAAGAAACACATTGAGGCAATGTCACACGGAAGCGAAAATATGTCCGAACAGGTAAACACAATCTCAAACAAGATTACAGAGACCAACGAGACAATCAAGCAGATGACAAACATTCTGAACAGCATCGAAGAGATTGCGAGCGAAACCAATCTTCTCGCCCTCAACGCCTCCATCGAAGCTGCACATGCCGGAGAAGCCGGACGCGGATTCGCTGTTGTCGCAGACAACATCAAGAAGCTGTCCGAGAACACCTCCGCCGAGCTTGACAGTATCAATTCCATCATTACCGATCTGGTAAAGCGTTTTGAAGAATGCACCGACTGCATAGAGCAGGTTGTAAACAGCAACCAGATCAATATCACGGATACCAACGAAGTCATCAAATCCTTCAAGGTACTCGATCAGGGAATTTCCGTCACCGGGGAAAAGGTCGAGAGGATCAACGCAATTCTTGTCAATACACTGGACGAGATCAATGCTGTCTCCTCGCAGGCTGCCGAGATTGAGCGCGGTGCAGAGAGCTCCGCTGCCGCTTCCCAGGAAGTCACAGCCAGCTCCGAAGAGCTTGCCGCTCTGATGAATTCCATCGGCAACAGTACCGATACCCTGAACACCGAGGCAGAGGGACTGGTCGAAAAGCTGAATGCATTTACTGTTTAAGTCCAGAAAAGGGAACCGCCGCTCAGGCAGTTCCCTTTCTTAGGCTTCCTTCTGTCTCCAGAGCCACAGCGCATAACCTACAGCGATCACAGTAATTACAATACAGATCACAAGCTGATAGGTCATCGTCTCGCCGCTCCTGTTGGCAAATGCCGCCAACGCATTAAATACGCCGTGGAAAATACAGCACGGCAGCAGCTGTTTCGTCCTGACAACAAAGACAGACAGCATCAGTCCGATTGCCATCGCGTAGATCAGCTGTAAAAGCGTCTCGTAAATATCCTTGCCGTTCAGCAGATTCACAATATGCCCCAGTCCGAAGGTCAGCGAGGATATGATAATCGCCTGTCTGACTGAATTCTGCATGAGCGTATGGAGCAGGTAGCCGCGGAAAAGAATTTCCTCGACAAATCCGACGCAGAGCATGCCCAATACGTAAAGCACCGTCTCCACCGGTTCAAAGCGAAAGGCAGTTCCGTTCCATAGATTAATCGTTGCAAGTATCACCATCGGCAGCAGGAACAGCGTTTTGCCCCAGTTCATGGATACTGACGGACAGAAGCCATATGCTTTCAGCTTCTTCTCCCGCGCCATTGAAAAGATCAGCTCCGCGAGAATCAGCGCCGCAGGGATCACACGCCATCCCTGACTCTCGCTGTCCACAAATATATTCTCGCACACCGACATTACAACTACATAAATTATAATCTGAATCAAAGTTATTCTCAACTCTCTCTTGTTTTCCATCTTTCTCTCCTGATTTCCCTTTTCCTGTCTCATTATCTGCTCTTCACACGCAATATCTGAAGAATCGTCTCTTCGTCCGGCTCCATGGAATTATTTGCCACCATACTCGCTATCCCGTGCACCAGAAAGAAACGCGCCGCAAAGATCTTCTTTGCCTGCTCCATGTCAACGCCCAGACCGGTTGAAAATTGCTGTAAAACCGGTTTCAGTTCCTCCGCACTCCAAAGGTCATCAAAGGATTGGTTTGAAAAGGCGTCTACCTGAAAGAGAAACTTAAAAAGGTTCGGTTCTTCCATGGCAAAGTGAATATAATTCATACCGATCTCCATCATCGGATTCTCATAACGCCCCCGGATATCCATCAGTCTCCGGCTGTGTTCCTCATCCGTTCTGGCATATACTGCCCTCTTCAATTCCTCAATCGTAGCAAAATTGTACATGACCGGCTGTGTGGAACAATTCAGCCGCTGCGCAATCGACCGGGCATTAATATGCTCGATACCTCGTTCACGGACAATTTCATAGGCAGCCTCCAGAATCATTTCCTTGGTTATTTTTGTTTTTGGCGGCACCTCTATACCTCCTTTGTTCTTTTATAACGTGCATTATATAACATAGATTATATTACGTCAAGTACATTTTGAACAAGAAAAAAGCACCCGCCGAAGCAGCTGCTCTTCTCTCTGTCTCCTATTCAAATGTAAATGCCGCTACCGCGATCTGTCCCACGCCCTCGTAGAAAAAGTAGATAGAGCGAATGCCGTCAGGAATATTGACATCCGCAGTCACACGTTTCCAGCCGTTTGCATATTCAATCGGGAAGCTGCCGCACTCGTCCCCGTCCAGTCTGGTTCTGAGTACAAGGCGTCCTGTGCCATATCCATGATAGCGCACCGACATTTTTTTGACACCCTTGCAGTCAAAATATTTAAAGCCCATTACATTACCATTTTTAAAATTATTGACATAGGCATACTTTTCATCCCGCAGATACAGGGAAACAGTCTTGTCATCTATCGGTTCATCTTCCACGACCGTGACAGCTGCACAGTAGGCATCTCCCCTGTCACCGCCGTCCTGCATGATCTTCGGGAATCTGTCGTCCATCCATCCCGACCACGGCACGTAGGTGCAATCTGTCTCATTAGTAAACAGATTACACGCAATATAGGCCGGATACTCTCCTTCTGCCCTCAGCGGAGCCATACTACAGCAGGAGGTCATTTCCGCCTGAATGAAATTTCCACTTTCATCCGTCCGCAGTTTTTCAAAACAGCCTTGACGGGAATAGTTCGTTCCATTTGTATGTCTGTGATAGAAAATGTACCATTCGCCCTCTATTTCCACCATACTTCCATGATTGTTTGCGCAATAAAAGGTTGTCTTTTCTGCGGGCTTGTAGGAATCAATATGAAGATCACCGTTGCTGACAAGCACACCGGCGTACTCGAATCCACCCGTTGGCCGGTCGCTCACAGCATAACTGAGTTCATGAAACCATCTGGAAGAATAAATAAAGTAATACTTATCTCCCCTCTTACGGATGGAAGGTGCCTCAAAGAACTCATGCCCTTCAAAGCTTGTTCCTTTACTATACTGTGAACCCGGGACAATAAACACCGGTTCCTCAATAATTGTCAGCATATCCTCTCCCAGAACAGTCGCCATTGCGCCATGTCTGGAATCATCACCCACACCACAAAAACCGGTGTATAAGTATGTTCTGCCATTCTCTGTCAGCACACCGGGATCAAACTGCGGCTCATCTCCCGCACGTTCGCCGAGCCTTGAGCCATCCGCATAATGTACATGACCATAAAATTCATATTTTCCGGCAGGAGTATCGCATACTGCAACCGATACGATCCCAACAGAGCTTAGCACATAATAGAGATAGTAACGCCCATCCGGTCCTACCGTTACGTCAGGTGCATATAAATTCCCCTGTCCATCTCCATTTTCAGGATCCTGATCCTTTCTGAATATGATACCCTCATATCTCCAGTTTCCGAGATCATGCACAGCAGCAGACCAGCACACATAGTCCAGCATACAGTACACGTCTCCCCCTGATTTATCATGCGAACCGTACACATAAACCCTTCCGTCAAATACATAAGGCTCGCCATCCGGTACATACTCCCAAGAAGGCAGATATGGATTTGTTGGCTGTAATAGATTTTTCATTCTTCCTCCTGACTATGCCCCAAAAGCACATGTAATTATTTTGCTTCTTTTATCTTAGCAGGGAAAACATTTTACTACAATACATTTTCAGACAAGATTCAAATTTCTGTTAAAATCTTAATCAGGGATTTATGCGCCAGTTCAAAGGCCTCCGCACCGCTCAGTGTTTTCTTCCCGGAAGCCAGCTGCTCCCCTCTCTCAAGTCCCGCGAACCCGGAAAACTGAAACAGATGCGGTTCCAACGATAAAAATCCCTGATAACCGCCCGCATACAGATCTTTCAGAATTGCCGCGACATTTCCATCTCCCATGCCCGCCGGAACGACATTGCCATTTACCGCCAGCGCATCCTTCACATGAATGTAGGAGATATATTTTTTCAGCAATTCATACGCCTGCAAGGTATCCTGTCCCGCCTGAACGAAGTTAGCGAAGTCGAAAACAGCCTTGAAATGCTCTCCGTAGAACTCATCCATAAGCTCCCTGCACTCCTTTGCCCTTTCGCCGTATATGCCCTTTTCATTCTCATGCAGCAATACCGCATCATTGGCAGAAGCGTAATCCACAAATCGCCCTATCTGTTCAAATACCTTCCCCTTATAGGCTTCCCGCATCCCTTCCGGTATGTAGAAACTGAACATGCGGATATTTTTGCATTCCATTTTATGGGCGACCTCGACGGCACGTCTGAACTCTTCAAAATGCTTTTCAAAGGAATCCTCTATCCCGATCTTGCCAAGCGGCGAACCGGCTGCCGAAAGTGAAATTCCCGCACTGTCCAGCCGCTCTTTTATTTCCCTGAGCTTATCGTCAGAATGGTAGATCAGATTTTTTCCATCCACTCCGCGCATCTCCACATAATGCATGTCGAGCTTCCGCAGTTCCTCCATCTGTGCAGTCAGATCGTCCGCAATCTCATCCGCAAACCCTGTGATCAGATACTCTCTTTTCATTTCTTTTTAACCTCCTGCTAAAATGTGCCTGTTGTGTCAAATACGATTCCCTTGTCTTCCTTCTTTGCGGATCGTGCACGTCTCTTATTCAGCTCTGCAAGGAAAAGTTCCTCATCAAACGGGATTTCAATCGTCCGGTCAAGCCACGAGGACAGGTGCATGGCATTCGACAAGGTCAGTCCGCGGATTCCCTCCGTTCCCTCTGCTACCAGTGGACCTCCATGCAAAATCCGGTCTGCAAACGCCCTTAGCACACCTGCATGCTGTTCATTTTTCCCGTCCGTCTCAACCTCCACTCTGGTCATATCCGGTTTCTTGAAGCCTTCCTTTTCGGTCATACAGAAAGTCCGTTCATTCTCGGCAAGCCTGTCATATATCAGCTTTCCGCCTTCACATACGATCTTCCCCATTTCAAAGGTCAGTTCCAGCCGGTTGGTTCCCGGCGCATCACCGGTAGTCGTCACAAACACGCCGGTCGCCCCGTTTTCATATTCCAGATAAGCGGTCACATCATCCTCCACCTCTATGTCATGCCATTTCGCCTCATGGCAGAATGCCCTGACCCTTACAGGCATACCGCATAACCATTGCAGCAAGTCCAGCTGATGCGGGCTCTGATTTAACAGAACTCCGCCGCCTTCACCGTCCCAGGTAGCCTTCCAGCCTGCCGCGTCATAATATGCCTGTGTCCGGTACCAGTCGGTAATGATCCAGTTGACACGCTTCATTGCCCCGAGTTCACCGCTCTCGATCATGTCATGCAGCTTTCTGTAGACACAGTTCGTCCTCTGATTTAACATGATTGCAAATACTGCGCTGCTCCGTTTTGCAGCCTCATTCATTTCTCTGACCTGTTTGGTATATACGCCTGCCGGCTTTTCGCTGATTGCGTGCACGCCATGCTCTAACGCATAAATCACATACTCCGGGTGAAAATAATGCGGTGTGGCAACCAATACCGCATCACAGGTTCCTGAATCAATCAGTTCCCTGCCGTCCGCAAAAACGCTCACCTCAGACGGAAGATTCTCTCGCGCCCAGTCCAGCCTGCACTGCCGGATATCCGCTACCGCAGTCAGCCTCATCTCCGGCACCTCTCCCCTTAAAATACTGTTGACATGGTTCGTGCCCATTCCACCGATTCCGATAATTCCCAATCGTACCTGTTCCATACTGTTCCTCTCCTTTTTACTGTCGCTGCTATATCTCTTATCTCGGTATTTTTCCCGCCGCCTCATAGATACGCATCATTGTGTCAAAGGTGTTTTCCACACCGCTCAGATTTCCCTGATAACTTCTTCCCTCCTCCAGACATCGGTAAAAATCCTTGATGCAGCTTCGGTGTCCGCATCCCCAGTAGTCCTTTCCGATACCGTGCCCGCTCTCACACGGATACTCTTCCACCCCCTTCTCCGGCGTCCATAGCGTCAGCCGGGAACCATTCATGGTAATCCGTCCTCTCTCACCCTCAAGCTCCAGAAAGACCGGTGCATCCGCCGCATAGCCGTTCGATGCGTAAAAGCACGCCCTGCCTCCCTGTGCAAAGGACATCCACGCCTCCACCGTGTCCTCGACTTCAATGAGTCCCTGTAAATGGTGATTTGACAGGGAGGCCGCCACCTGCTCCGGTTTCCCAAAATACCGCAGCAGCAAATCCAGCGTGTGAACAGACTGATTGATCAGAGCACCCCCGCCCTCCGTCATCCATCTTCCTTTCCACTGACTGCCCACATAATAAGCCTCATCCCTGCGCCATGTCACAAAGGCCCGCGCCCCTTTTACCTCTCCGATTTTTCCTTCCGCAAGCATCCGATCCATCTCCAGCGTCGTTTTATTGTAACGGTTCTGAAAGCAAAAACCGAGCTTTCCCGGATGTCTTCTGTCCTCTTTCTTCAACTCCTCAAACTGTTCCCTCGATATTGCACAGGGTTTCTCCATAAACACCGACTTTCCATGCCGAAGCAGTTCCGCCGCCATCGGAGCATGTAAAAAATGCGGTGTGCAGATATGTACTACATCCGGTTCCGCTTCACAGAGAGCATGCCAATTCGTATATATCTCCGCCTTTCCGCCCGTGTACTCTTCTGACAGTTGTTCCGCCCTGCCCCACTCCGTGTCGCAGACTGCCACCAGCTCCGCATCTTTCATGTTCTGTATCACCCAGCCATGTACCCACGCAATATTACCGCATCCGATAATACCGACCTTTTTCATGTCATCCTCCTTGTCTATCGTAAAACCGTTCTCCCCGAAAATTCCTTTGTTAAAGCTATTGTAAAGCATTTGAAAACGGAATAATATGTATATAAAATACATAATTTATGTCATTTTCCGACTTAGGAGGAGATTACAAATGACTAACGTCCTATCCTTTCCCATAGCCGCGCCTTTCGATGTGATTTATCGCAAGGATAGCCCTGCCTATCCAGTCGGTCCGCATTCCCATAACGGAGTGGAAATTTACCTCACACTCTCGCCTTTGCCGGACGTTCTCTTAAATGACACCGTCTCCGCGGTTCCCGCCGGGACCCTGATTATCATACCGCCGTTCTGTGTCCATCAGCTTTATCACAGTTCCGGCACCCTCTATGAGCGCTACATTTTGAGCCTTAATATGCAGTGGCTGGACACCGTATTTTGCGGGCAGGCGGATTTTCTGTCCTACATGAAGCAAAGTGCCGCCCCTCTTTTACTTACCCCGGATCAAGCCGCCAAAACTGAACTGATCCGGGGAATGACTGCATTGCTCTCCTTCCCGAAAGTCGCCACGCCCATTGCATTGGCGGAGTTCTTTGCCTTGCTCACAAGACTGAATGGGATCGTTGAAAACCTCTGTCCTACCCAGATGCTCACCCCGCCCATCTCGCCTGCTCAGCAGAGAATTAACGAAATCATCGCTTATATACACGATCACATCGCAGAGAATCTGACTGTGGAGGAACTTGCCGGGCATTTCTTCCTGCATCCCGACTATCTTTCGCGCTTGTTTAAAAAGCATACGCATACAACCGTCAGTCACTATATCACACTGCAAAAAATTGCCACGGCGCAATCCCTGCTCCGGGACGGCCAGACGGTCACACAGGTACAGACGGCTCTGGGCTACTCGAGCTATGCATATTTTTTTAAAAGCTTCCAGAAGAACACGGGAATGTCGCCAAGCCAATACCGCACGCGGTATTATGTAAAAACTCTTTAAAGCCCTTTTCCCTCCAAGATTTTCTATATACTTTTACCGGTAAATGTAATATACTATCCGTAACGGCTGTGCCGGGAATTGAAGCAGAAAGGGATAAGAACCATCAGGCGCACTACGCTAAAGATGCCACCCTCGCGGATGGCATCTTTTTATGTATTCTGATCGGGGGATTAATGGGTTGCGTAGTACTCGTCAAGAGCCGCCTTGCATTCTTCCTCGGTATGTCCGGCACTGCTGACAGACACAAGTCCATCACTCCGGATGGAAACACTCACGCCGTTTGAAGCTGTCCATGTTGTTCCATAATCAATATCTCCGACTACCTCTGTCTCCTGCTGACTCTCCCCATTCGTAGTCTCACCATTTGTACTGCCGGGCTGGGAGTCCGGGCTGGTGGTCTGTACGTTTGAACCGGAAGCCAGCGCAAAGTTTTCGACTGCATAAATCATTCCATTGTATACATATACTGCACATGCACCTGATCCGTAGGCGCTGTTCAGGTAGTTTGCATGGTGGCCGGGAGAGAGATACCACAGCATATGGACACTCCATCCGTTGGCAGTGGTTCCACCTTGATATTCAATATTCTCACCGTAATTGCCGCAGCCATTATGAGAGAAATCGGTAACGATCTGCTGTGCCCTCTGGCAAGCAAAGTTATAAATATTTTCATCCCACTCGAGCGCATTTAAGCCTTCCGAAACTCTTTCCTCATTCATATAGCGCCATACGTCCTCTGCAGCAGCCCTGTCGAAGCTGCCCGTTTCGTCACTGGAGCTTCCGGGTACGCCGTCGATCTTACCTAACACCTGCCACGTCGCCGCATCAAGGACAGTTCCATCTTCACAGATTGCGATGTTTTCGCCATATTTTTCATAAGCCGCTGCTACAATAGGATTGTTGGGGTTCAGGCAACCGTCCGGTGTCAGAAAATCCGTCTGGCTGGAGTTTGTGTTCTTTGCAATATTTGTTTCAGCTACCTTCTCGTCGCTTAGGTACTTATTGCTGACAAAGGCTTCGCCATCATCATAAACTATTCTGTACCAGCCGGTCTCATTGCACTGCCCTGTAACGGTGACTTCGTTATTTTTCTTAAGACTTCCCAGCTTCGTTCCGCTTGTGGCAGGTAAGTTTCTTACATTTACGGAGCTCTTCGCGTACATGGTCTTGTTCAAATCCGCGTAAGTGTACGCGCCCGTCTCGGACTTAGAGCTCGTCTGAGGCTCGGGACTTGCCTCAGGCTTAGGGTCTGTCTCAGGTCTGGGGCTTGTCTCAGGCTTGGAAGCGGTATTATCGTTGGATTCCACGTTGGTCTCCTCGGTCTCTGGCACAGATTCTTCACTCTCCGGAATGGGTTTCTCAGTCTCCGGAACGGATTCCTGCGTTTCTGCAGGTTCGATTTCTCCGATAGGCTGCTCCGTCTCCGGAACCATTTCCTCTGTCGTCTCCGGGACTGTCTCCGTGCCCTCGTCCATGGTTTGGGACCCGATTATTTCTGGCGTTCCTGCGGTCCCGGAAGTAGCATTGCATCCCGCCATCACTGCTGTCATCATAACTGCCATCATTATTGCTACGACTCTTTTTTTCATAATCCTTTTCCTTCCTTGTACTTTTTTGTATCACACAGCCTATCTGTGTTTCTACTTGTTAGACAATGTCCTTTTCAAAAAGGATTTAAAATCCCGAAAAAAATTTTGTATATGCTTCTTTATATTGTAGCTGTCTTCATTTAAAAAGCTATATCACAAATATGCAGTAGCTTTTGCAATACAATATGTGTTCTGATGGCATTAAAAAAGGACAGTCGATTTTTCCAGCTGCCCTTTGGGTTAAATATCTAGTTTCGTTAGATCTTGTCCGGCAAATGCAAGGTAATATCATGCAAATTCAAGCAAAAGCTTTATTGCCTTTAGCTCGATTGCATTTCCAGCACAATGTCTGGAGATTATCTTCTACTGTCTCACCGCCTTTGGCCACAAGACTGCAGCAAATCCTGACCATTCATTATAATAGCAATAGTTTAGCCATATACGTCAGTGCTTCCTCTTTTCCAATGCCAACCCAATCAATCGATCCGCCTGATCTGCCATGAACAGCGGGATATTCAGCACATCATCTTCCAGTTTCAGATTGTCCAATGAGAAACGGATGCGAAGCTTGACCTTATCAGGGAACAGTTCCTTGAACTTCTTCATACTCTTGCTGGTTATGTTGGCTTCGGATTTGACCTCCACGGGGAAGATGTCGTTCTCCCGCTGAATGAGGAAATCCACCTCGTAAGGTGGGTTGTTCTGGCTCCAATAACGGGGCATGACTTCAAACTGAGTAATTAAAGTCTGCAACACAAAGTTTTCGGTTAATGCGCCTTTGAATTCAGTAAATAGGCGGTTCCCTTCGCCAAAGGCAGTGGGGGCCAACTGTGCCAGACGGCGGAGCAGTCCCACATCTACCAAATAAATCTTGAAAGCAGACAAGTCATCGTAAGCTGCAATCGGCAAGCCGGGAGCTGAGCTGCGATAAATTTTATGCACCAGACGGGCAGCCACCAGCCATTGCAAAGCATCCTCGTACTCACGGGCTCGTGCGCCTTCCTTGACCACCTTATAGATAAAAACTTCTTGTTCTCCCTTGCCAGTTGAGAAGGAACTGTCAGTACAATGTTCCGGTATTTCGGATTGAATTCCGAGATAACTTACTATATTACCCCTGATTCGAGTATATTTATTCTTGGATCATCACAGTCTATCTCCATCAATGCTCCGGTAGGAAGTATAGTCATGGGAGTTCTGTGAATGTAATCCACGTTTTCCAATATGACCATATCTGGTCTGTTTACCTCCTTACATATAACTTTAAGGATTGTTTCCCTGCTGTCATCATCCATCGGGCCTGTGATCACGGCTTTTGCTTTATCAAACACGCCCGCCGCAGCAAATGCGCGAAGCTCATGTAAGCCGGCCAATTTACTGTCATAGATATTACAGTGTTCCAGCGCAATAATGGAATCTTCCCAAACATCTGGACCCGGGAAATACTTCGTTCCCATTATCTGCCAGAGAGGACCTCCGCAGACTGTGATTATATGCCCTCTGACTTTTCCTTTTCCCTGCAACACCTTGTAGCCCATCCCGGACTCCCATGGAATCGGATCATTTAAATCTTCTATCTCATCATTATCCGGAAAGCGTTCATACTGCACTCCATTAATCGTGTATGTGGTAGTCCAGTCAATGGACGTGGTCTTTTCCGCTGGTTTGATCTCACCTATTACTTCAGTCGAAAACAGTGTCCTCCTGATCGCATTTTCAGTGTACTCATCAAGCTTTCCGGGCTGTGCGAGCGGCGTCAGAACTGTAGGACCGTAATATGCACGTACGCCTGCATATACAAACACAGCCATCCATGTGGCAATATCTGAAAAGCCCATAAATACCTTGGGATTATCATGAATGACCTTAGGCTCGATATAAGGAAGAACACGGTAAGAATCATCTCCGCCCTGATTGCAGATGATTCCTTTGATGGAATCATTCTTCAAAGCCCACATCAGATCCTCTGCTCTTTTCTCGGGATGATCATAAAGGTAACTGCTTCCTTTAAGCGCATGAGGTGTTTCAATCACCTTTACATTAAAAATTTTTTCGAATCTTCTTTTACCCATCAGGTATCTGGGAAGCATATCTTCATCACCGGCACGACCGCCTGAGATAGAAATAAAAGCTATTGTGTCTCCCTCGTTCAGTTTTGATGGAATGATCAGTTCTTTCATATCGCCTCCTCAAAAAATCCGATTTGCCTTTCTAGGTTATCCTGAAACTTACTATAACATTATCCCGACAAACTTGAATTTGTGGGTGAGATTGAATATCTCTTTAATACTCAATTCCTTTTCGTCTTTACGCAAATGATGACTGCTACAATAATCATTGGAATCATACTGATAATACCAATATATGCTGGACCTAGAATTGCCATATTGGAATATTCAGGTTTTACCAGATATGCAAAGATGGTAAATGCATTGATAGCACCATGCATAAGGGATGGCAACCAAATGGTTTCTGTCTTTTCATATACATAATCAAGTAAAATACCCATCATAATAGTAGAGATACAGAATACGATTGGCCCAAGTACCGGTGCGCCGATATATTCTTTTCCATACTCATAACCGGCAAAAATCATGATCGGCCAGTGCCAAGCACCCCAGATTGCACCACCCACAATACGGCCTTTGGTGTCACCAAACTTTTTCTTCAAATACGGATACAGTGCACCTCGCCAACCAACCTCTTCGCCTAATGCGATAAACATATTCAGAAATGGTGCAATTGTCACAGCTTGAACAGACGTAATCAGCAGATACATTGGTATCGTGATACCCTGTGCCTCGAACTGTTCCAACGCTCCCGCTTCCTCTAAAAGACCTCTTAACGTTAAAAATTCAGAGTCAAATGTATCCGAAAAAATCACAAAAAACAAAACACCACCAACAATGCTTAGTACTGCCGGCATCCAAAGTGCAAAGAATACATATCGAATTTTACCTTTCAGATGTGGCAACCATCCCATCCCTTTTAGTGGAATCCTTGCTATGAGTACGCCAAGAAAAGGCATAAACATAGCAATCATCGAAATACTGGCAAATATCATTTGATTTCCATTGTTGCTAAAAATACTTGCTATAATTTCCAAAATCCAGGCCAGACCAAATGCCACTGTCATATATATCACAAATTGTTTTTTACTCATTTTTGTTTTTTCCATTATGCATCAACCTCTCTTCTATATACTTCAAGACTCCAAATTTTCCTCCTACAACTAGGACAAGTTAACTTTCTCATCTTTGGATTA
>USGM01000035.1 GCA_900554205.1 uncultured Lachnospiraceae bacterium | reverse complement strand
GTCTTAGGATCGAGTGCCGCCGTGTGCTCATCCAAGATCAGAAAATCAATCGGTGTCATTGTTGCCATGAGCAACGAGAGCGCCTGCCGCTGACCGCCCGAAAGAGCGCCCACCTGCACGCCCATCTTATCCTCCAGACCGAGATTCAGAGGCCGTAGCATTTCACGGTACGCCTCCAGCTTCGCCTTGTTCACACCTCTGGACAAGCCATATCTCTTCCCCTTATTATCCGCAATGGACATGTTTTCCAGAATCGTCATACCGGGGCAGGTTCCCTTGGAGGGATCCTGATACACTCTTCCGATATGTCTCTGTCTGACATAATCCTTCTGAACGGAAATATCCTCTCCATTAATCAGGATCTGCCCGGCATCCACAGGAATGCTTCCGCAGATGATATTCAGCATGGAGGTCTTTCCCGAACCGTTGCTCCCCACTACGGAGACAAATTCGCCGTCCTTCACCGTAAAGTCAAAATCCTTGAACAGACAGATTTCATTGACAGAACCGGGATTATAGTTCTTGCAGATTCCCTTTAACTCTAACATTTCTTCTTCCCCTTTCTGTCCATACTGATGACAAGAATAATCAGGAACAGCACCGCCGTGATGAGCTTGATTGCATTCGCATCAATCCCCGCATACATTGCCAGCGCCACACACGCCTTGTAGAGAACAGAACCGATAATTACACTGGAGGTCACTCTGAGCAGGGTAAGCTTCCTGAACAGGCTCGTGCCGATAATGACACTCGCAAGCCCGATAACGACCGCACCTGTACCGATGGAGATTTCAAAACTGCGCTGCTGCTGTGCATAGATACAGCCGCTTAAGGAAACCAGACCGTTCGCAATCGAAAGTCCGAGAATCTTAATCAAGCCCTTGTCTACGCCGAGGCTGGTCACAATCGTATCGTTGTCGCCGACCGCCCTGAGAAGGAAGCCCGATTTCGTACTCATGTACCAGTCAAGCAGATATTTCGCCGCCATTGTGATAAGGAAAATCACGATCACTGTCTTAAAGCTGCCGAGTGCTCCGGCAAAGAGTTTATTTGTGATTCCGTTGTCAAAGATCGTTTCCCGATTGAAAATCGGCACATAGCCGCTTCCCGCCATCCACAGGTTGATCGTGTACAGCCCTGTCATCATGACAATACCGGACAACAGATCACGAACCTTCAGCTTTACATGAATCAGTCCGGTGCACATGCCGACCAGTGCGCCGCCGAGAAAAGCAACCGGCAGCGTCACAATCGCAGGTGCGCCAAGGCTGATCAGACGGACGGTGACAGCCGCCCCGAAGGGGAAGCTGCCATCCACTGTCAGATCAGGAAAATCCAAAATTTTATAGGTAATATAAACTCCCAATGCGAGGATGCCGTAAATCATCCCCTGTTCCAGAACACTCAGGATCAATGCCATAATTTTCCACTCTCGTTTCTTTTTTATTGTGTGCTTGTTGAATCAAGGATAATTTCATCAAAGCTCTGATAAGCGTCGGTTTTATATCTCTCAGGAAGTACAAGTCCGATCTTATCTGCCGCTGCGAAATTCACATACAGGCTCGGCTCGGAAATGGTCTCGAACTTCATGTCGGAAGCCTTCGCCTCCCCCTTGAGCACCTTTGCAGCCATCTTTCCGGTCTGCTTTCCGAGTTCAAAGTATTCCAGACCCATGGATGCAACACAGCCTGCCTTGACCTGCTCTACCTCAGAGCCAAAGACGGGAATACCTGCCTTGTTCGCCTCGTCAAGTACGCTCTGTAATGCGCTGACAACCGTGTTGTCTGTCAGGTTGGTAATGCAGTCCACCTTCTTCACCATGTCAGCCGCAGCCAGCGGAACCTCGGACATCGCGGTGACACCGGTCGTCACGATCTCGAAACCGTACTTGGAAGCTGCCTCCTGATATGCCGCAACCGTGCTGATAGAGTTTGCTTCGCTTGTCGTATAGATGATGCCGACATTCTTTGCATCCGGCAGAATCTCACGGATCATCTCAAGCTGTGCATCAACAGCGAGTGCATCGCAGGTTCCCGTCAGGTTGCCGACCGAGCTGCCGTCCTCATTCGCCAGTCCCGCGCCCGCAGGGTCGGAAACTGCCGTGTAGATAACCGGAATATCTGAATTTATTGTAGCATTATATGCCGTCGTTGCGGAAGGTGTGGCGATCGCACAGATCAGATCAACATTTTTGCTGACAAAGTTATTTGCGATCATTGCCGCTGTTCCCGGCTCCGCCTGTGCGTTGACGTACTCGACCTTCAGGTTCTCGCCCTCCTTGATGCCTTCCTCGGCAAGTCCCTCAAGGAAACCTTCCCGACAGTTGTCGAGGGAACCGTGTACCGCGAACTGGGAAATACCAATGGTATAGCTACCCTCCCCGGCAGACGCCGCCTTGCCGCAGCCGGTCAATGCCGCCGCTGCCATCACTGCCATCATCATCACTGCCATCATTTTCTTCTTCATAACTTTTCCTCTTTCTGCCTCATAGGCTGCAAATTTTTTTCGTTTTGCGCCTGTAGCCTGAGTGAAACGCAGATACAAAAAAGCGCCCCAAACGCATACACTGGTATGCATTTGAGACGCTGATCATACGATCCTCGCGGTGCCACTCAAATTGACTTTAAAGTCCTCTTATTCCGAATACCATCATATCCGTCGGCTTGATAACGGGTCCGAATCCCGCCGGTGCCTACCTGACCCATCCTTGCTTTGCAAGGAATCAATCAATTCAGACCGGCCTCAAAAGTCCATTCAGCAAAAGTTCCTATGCTGCCATCCCACCTCCGGCAGCTCTCTGTAATATTCCCTTAAGCCTACTACTCTTTCTCACAGGTTTACAAAACTTATGATTAGAATATGCCACCCATTTCAATTTGTCAAGTACTTTTTACAAATTTTTTATCTTGCAGGATTGCCTTTTACCGTAACACCGTCAGGCACATTCTTCGTCACAACGGAGCCCATGCCCACAAACGCATCCTTCCCGATGGATATGCCATCCCGAACAACAACATTGCCTGAAAGATAAGCTCTTTCCCCCGTAGAGGAGCTCCCCATCATCAAAACCTCCCCGACAACAATCGTATTTTTTCCCATCTTAACGTTATGCGAAATAAAGGAACAATTGTCAATACGGCTTCCGGTTCCAATAACGGTATTATCTATAGCGCCCTTGCAGACAACACTGTTTGCGCCAATCTGCACATTATTTTCTATGACAACACCTCCAAACTGAGGAATCGTAATGATGTCTCCACTCTCATTTCTGCGCGTTGTCAGTCCGTCAGAGCCAATCACGGTGTTCTCGCGGACGATGCAGTCATCACCGATCTGCACACTGCCGATAATCCGAACACCGGATGCAATATAGCAGTTTTTCCCAATCTTCACATCACCGTCCACATAAGCCCCCGGAAAAATGATCGTCCCCTCTCCGATTTCGGCCCCTTCACAGATCATGGCACCATTTTTCACCTGATAAGGCTTCGGCATGGCATTGTATGTCACATGATTTTCATGAAAGAACTTGGCAAATCCATATCGCGGTTCCTTAGAAAGAATCACGGCATGTTTTTTTGCAAGCTCCTCCGGAACAGGATGATTCTCCGGCCAGATCACAATGCATTCCTCTACGCTCAACACTGCTTCCCAGTATTTCAGAAACCCCTCTGTCACAAACATCACCGCATTGTTCCGGGGATTTGAAAGACTGGCCGGACGAACTACCTGAAATTGTTTTGTTGCATCATACTTTGATGCGTCTACGCGAAAAAACTCTTTTAACTCACCCATATTACAGCACCAATTCTTCTCTCAATACTTCAAATGCCTCTCCGTACATTCTTCCCATTTCGTATCCGCGGAATGCAGCTCTTGCCTCCACACCGCGAATCCAATAATCACCGTACTTGTTTTTCTCCGTCACATGTTCATCCAGAGCCGCGATCTTTTTGTCGATCACATCGGTAATATCTACATACAGCTGGGGACGGAAGCCCACATAGGATCTTCCCGAAGGAGAAATGGGCTCAAAAAAGTAAATCGTATTATAACGTCTTGCAGCAGAAATGGTAGACTTTCCCACTGCAACATGTGCCTGATGCGTATCGAAGGGCCAGTGTGTAAAAATGATGTCCGGCTTAATAATGTTAATCCTTTTTTCTATTGCCTCCACCGCTCTGGAATCATAGGCGATGTCCTTATTGCTGAAATCCAGAATGTCCAGATCTTTGCATCCCAGAACCCTTGCGGCATTTCTTCCTTCCTGAATAGCAGTCTCGTTTGTCCTCATGACTTTTCCGTTATAGTCAGTGTAGCCGGATTGGCTCATAACGATCATGTGAACATCATGTCCGTCGCGGACTGCCTTCGCCAAAGTCCCTCCCGCTGCCAGTTCAATATCATCCAAGTGTGCGCCGATTGCGACGATTACCTTTTTCATTCTGTCGTCTTCCTCCTTATTGTTTTGCTTTCTTACTCCTGATCGTTCTGAGTAGCATTTTCATTTTGTAAATTACCATAAATGCGAACGTAGATTTCAACTGTAGGTTAATCAGCTTTTTTTCATAATCATTCACACTCTGATTGTAATAAGCATTATTGCGGAAATCGGGGAATGTTGCCACCATTTCTTCTCCCAGCTTTCTGACAAATCCCATATCCTTCTTAAGGTCACTCTGCATGTAGGAGAACAAAGTGTTCCGATAAAAAAGAATGCTGAAATGGAACTCTACCACTTCCCGGAACTCTTCCAATGCGCCATTTTCCTTCGCATATTTCAGCATAATACGCATTGCTTCCATCCTGTCCTGGCACTTTTTCAGATCAACACTATGTGTTGTAGAATCGCCATGCTGATAGTAAAATACATTTGCCTCCGGAATGTGTTCAAAATGCTTTATCCGCATTCCTATTTCCAGAGAGGTTGCATTATCCTCATATGACATGTGCTCGGGGAAATGAAACTCCTTATCAAAGAAAATCTCCCGTGCATAAATCTTTGTGCTGAGCGGTCCCGGCTGCAACAGATACTCTTTTCTCTTTTCATGATCAAGTATTCCTGTCTGACTAAGCCGATTGCAGGCCTCCCTCTGCGTAGGGATCATCGTATGTTCATAAACCCTGCACATATCTGTTCCGACAACATCTGCTCCCGTGCGCTTTGCAACTTCCAGCATTCGTTCATAAAGATCTTCAACGACCCAGTCGTCCGCGTCCATAAACCCAATGTAACGTCCCTGCGCTTCCCGCAGTCCCAGATTTCTTGCGCCTCCCTGTCTCCTGTTCTCCGGGGACGCAATTGCTTTAACTCTTCCGGGATATTTTTTTTCAAACTCTTGCAGAATCTTCAACGAATCGTCCGTAGAGGCATCGTCAACAGCTATAATTTCCATGCTCTGCAAGGTCTGCCGTACCAAAGAATTGATGCAGTAAGTCAGATTTCCGTCCTTAGCCATATTATAGACCGGAACTATCACACTTAATTCCAACATGAAACTTTTCCTTTCTACTTACAAGATTCTTCGTCCTCTGTTTTTCTCTCCTTCTTCTTTCTCACCGCATGTTCCTTTAATTCATCCAAAGGCTCCTTGAACTTTGTGGAGGTCATTCCCGGATTCGAGCGGATCATATCACGCTGGAAGAAATCCCTCACGCCCGCCAGTCTGTCGTGATCCTCCCTGCTTACCAGATACTTTTCCTTCAAGTCAAACAGCTCGTCCTTCACGCCCTCAAGATACTCGGTCGGCTTGGTCTGCGCCATGGTCTTTATGCTGTCAAGCTTCGCCTCAATGCTGCTCTTAAGCTCCGACATGTTCTGCGTAAACTCGTCCTTTCGGTTTGAAATACTCTCGCTTGTCACTGCAACAATCACATCGAGCCGCTTCTGGATCTTCACCATCTCGCCCTTCAGCTGATCCATCTTGATCAGGATATTGCGTAGGTCGATCGCCGCCTTGAAGGAAAGCGCAAAATCCGCAAAAATGCCCGCCGTCAGAACCAGTGTCACGACGGTGAGCACCTGTCCCGGAATTGCCATGACGACCCTTTCAACGTGGACATGGATAAACTGTGTCATCAGTACCGTCAGACAGCCCCATGCCAGCGTCGAGCCCAGACAGATGTGTCCCTGAAAGTTAAACTTCTTGTTGGAATAATCCCAGTATCTTACCTTGAACAGCGCCTCCATCGTAACGCCCGTCACATACTCCAGCACTGTCGCTCCCACACAGCCCGCCAGATACGTCAGGACAATATTGTGCTGGAACGGCATGGACACCACAAGCATCATAATCGCGCCGCTGCCGTAGATCGGCAGAAACGGTCCTCTCATAAAGCCCCGGTTCGTCAGCTTCCGCTCCTTTATGGAAACATAAGTGGATTCAAAGCACCATCCGAAGAAGCAGTAGAAATAAAAGAAAAACAGCCATTGGATCGCGGTATAATGATACATAAATTCCCCTCTTTCCGATTTTCATCTGTATACTCTGACATCCACCGCGAGCTTGCCCTTCCGGGTCTCCCGCGCTTCGTCGCCGAGACTGAATTTCCCGAAGCCTCTCGCATTGACAGTCTCCCCGGCTTTCAGCAGTCTCGCATTGTTCTCGCAGAGCCTTCCGTTCACATAGACCTTTCCGGCTCTGAACAGCTCAAGACTCTTATCTCTGGACATATTATAAACCTTTGACAGAACAGCGTCAACGCGAAGAGACGCGACCTGTATCCTCGTCAGCTCCGGCTCCTCCTGCTCCAGCTCCCTGAATTCCTGCGCAACGGTACATTTCACATGGGTATGTCTGATCTGTTCCAGATTTTCACAGATGAACTCCGAAACCGAATCCAGACAAAAAAGGTAGGCCTCACCTTCGCCTACCTTTATGTCGCCTATCGTGCTCCTCACGATCCCGAGATTCATCAGTGCACCCAGAAAATCCCTGTGTGTCAAAGCATCCGCAAACTTCGGCATGAGCGGCTTTATGTGCAGACAGACGACCGGAAACGGCATTTCATAGTCCAGCTCCGCCGCATCGCCAAACCGCACAACAACCCTGTCAGCGCCCTCATAGCCGCCGTACAGGGTATGACCCGCATATTTCAAGCCCGGCTCCTCACGCCAGAAAATCTCCTGCTCTCCCAGCCCTAAGAAACTGGTGAACGTAAAGACTCCCTGCGTGAATGCCCTGTCCGCCAGATCGTGAAACCGATTCTTTAGTTGTTGTATTTCCTTTTCATTTTCCTGTGCCATAAGCTATGTGAAGCTGATGACCTCATCCTTCGGTGCCTTCGTCTTTTCCACACTGATCGCATGGAGGATGGGGCCTTCTCCTTTATAATCCTCCCAGTATTCCTTTGAAACCGTGGCAGTCACCTTGACCCATTCCTTCTGCTTCAATGCCGCCGCACCGGCAAACTCACAGGCATAGCCCAAAAATGCCATGTCCTCGGCACAGCAGGTCATAGCCATACGTCCCGGGACGAAATAATTCTTCGGGAAATTTTCCGGCTTAAGCACCATTGCCACAAACTGCAGCTTCTTGCCAATATAACGCTCCAGATGATCCATGGAGTCCAGATACCAGATGCCGTAGCCCTGATTATCCAGCACAATGGTCTCCTGCTTCAGATCATAGGGCAGATCCTCCTCAAAGATCTCGTCGATCTCTCCGTTGGAATCCTCGAAAATGACGTCCGCCTTGGCATTAACCGCCTTGATATTGCGCTTATAGGTGTTCAGCTGATCCCTGACCGTATCGCATCTGTTGAAGATAATCATCTCCGAGCCGCGGATCATCTCCGCAAGCAGCGAGCGCATGTTGGTGTAGTACATCGGGAAGGTCGAACCGTCGATCGTCGTGATCTGCTGCTCAATCTTCCAGTACCACGGAAGCTTTGCATTTTTATAGTTCCACATGCCGTTGAACTCGATGATAATTCTCTCCGGCTTGTGCTTCTTTTCCAGCTCAGTCAGCTTTTCCGGCGTGAAATCCGCCTCGTCCTCTATGAGCTCGATCTCCGTGCGGCTCTTTCTAAGTAGCGTCTCATCATACTCCTTCTCGCCCTCCTCACATAACAGAAGAAGCGTCTTTCCCTTGATCTGAAAATAAGGCTGTGCAAGAGTGAAGCTGATGAACTCCGTCTTCCCGCTTTCCAGGAAACCGTTTATCACATATACGGGTTTCATATGCTAAATCTTCCTTTCTGCCGTTTTACCGGAACAGTTCCTCCAGTTGATCCTCCTTCAGGTTGGAGCCGATGACACAGATCTTGCCCGTCACTTCCGGCTTACCGGTTCTGATGTCATGCTCTTCGGGAACATAGTCATAATAGATCCATGTGCCATCCTCAGCCGGAACCATGCCCTTCGCACGAAGGATTGCACCGTACTCGCCGCTGTCAAGCGCTGTCAGGATGCTCTCGATTTTCTCCTTGGTAAACTTGACGGGAGACTCCTTGCCCCAGCTCGTGAACACCTCATCCGCATGATGGTGGTGATGGTGATGATCATGGTCATGTCCGCAGCAGCATTCGTGATCATGGTCGTGGTGGTGATGATGCTCATGCTCGTCCTCATCGTCATCATCATCGTCATGGTCGTGATGATGATGTTCGTGCTCGTCCTCGTCATCATCGTCGTCATGGTCGTGGTGATGATGGTGCTCGTGCTCATCCTCGTCATGCAGCTGCTCCATCATCTCACGCATCATATCGTCCAGCGTATCAGCGCCCTCGATTGTCTCCAGAATTGCCTTTCCGTCAAGCTCGGCAAGAGGTGTTGTAATGATGGTCGCCTTTGCGTTGTGCTCCCGGATCAGCGCTACACACTCGGCAAGCTTCTCTGCGCTTACCTTGTCGGTTCTGCTCAGAATGATCGTTCCAGCGAATGCGATCTGATTGATAAAGAACTCGCCGAAGTTCTTGATATACATCTTTGCCTTGGATGCATCAACCACTGCAACCGCACTGTTTACCTTCACATTCAAGTTTGTAGCGACGTTCTCCACCGCCTTGAGTACATCGGAAAGCTTTCCGACGCCTGACGGCTCAATCAGTATTCTCTCCGGCGCATAGGTCTCAATCACTTCCTTCAGGGAGCTGCCGAAGTCGCCTACCAGAGAGCAGCAGATACAGCCGGAATTCATCTCCTTAATCTCAATGCCTGCCTCCTTGAGGAAGCCTCCGTCAATACCGATCTCTCCAAACTCATTTTCAATCAGCACGGTCTTGCTGCCGTCCAGCGCTTCCTTTAACAGCTTCTTAATCAGCGTTGTCTTACCTGCGCCGAGAAATCCTGAAAAAACATCTATTTTCGTCATTGTAATCCATCCTTTCTTTGCCATAAATACTCTAAACAGATACATTGTCTACCATATTTCGAGGCTTGTCAAGAAGCCGAATCTAAAACTTTGATAAATTAGAGTAACAGTTCTGGCAGAATCAAGCTCAACGGCACGACCGCCAGTTCTCCCTCTCCATCCGTCCCGGACAAAATTCCGAGAAAATGTCCCTGACTGTCAAATAACCCTCCGCCGGACATTCCATGCATTCCCTCTGCCCTTGCCCAGATCATATATTGACCGTAATCCTCCATGAATATCCACGGTTCCAGAATGTTCCCCTCATAAGCCTCCGCTGCCACGCCGCTCCGGCACCCCATGGCAATGCAGCCGTCTCCCGCGCGCACAGCGTCAAAAGCATCCTTATCCACATTCGCACAGAGATAATTCGCCCTATGCTCCGCCGGAATACTGTCCACCTCCAGTCTGACAACCGCAAGATCAGCCGGTTCAAAGCATTCATAGTTCCCGGAAACCGTCTGCCAGCCGTCCGCAAAGGTCAGCAGCGCGTCCTCCGTCGCATTTTCCAGAAGATGCGCAGCGGTCAGAATCAGAAGCTTTCCCTCCCCCGCCTGATAGATCACGCCGCTGCCCAGAAGACCGTCCGCCTCAATCCGCACCATCATGCCCGCCCCTGTCCTTTGAAGCAGGTCTGCCAGATTCGTATTTTCCGGGTCATCTGCATCCAGAAGCTCCATTTCACATAGCGACTCCTCCACAGGCTGCTCCACACATTCCGTTTTTCCCTCTGCTGCGGATGCGTCGTTCCGTTCCCGTTCGTGCTCCTCTGCTTCCTGTCCTGCAACAGTCTGCCCGCTGTCCTCTGTACTATTCTGTGCGCTGTCCGTACTGTTCCCCTGCATTCCGCACCCGGCGAGAAGCAGACAGCATATAAAAACTGCCAATGCTCGATTTTTCAATCTAACCTCCTAAACAACAAAAAGAACCGCCGAAAAACGATTCTTTTTACATAAGCAAAACGATAAGCCGGGTTATGTCGTTGAACGGTCATCTATCTAGTACGGCTGTTGCCAGCCGCATCAAGCGACCTACCTGAAAGCAGACCGGGCAAGTCTATCGCTCTCTGTTTGGTCTTGCTTCGGATGGGGTTTACATGGCTCCGCCTGTTACCAGGCGGACGGTAGTCTCTTAAGCTGCCTTTCCACCCTTACCAGCCCATATAAAGCTGGCGGTATATTTCTGTTGCACTAGCCTTGGAGTCGCCTCCACCGGACGTTATCCGGCATCCTGCCCTATGAAGCCCGGACTTTCCTCACCTGCCGGAACTGCCAAAATGGCAGCCCGCAGCCGCGACCGTCTGTCTTACTTACCTGTCTACTATACCCTATTCCGCTCTAAAAAACAAGACCGAACCCACCTTCAAAATACTTTTCCAAATTCCGCCGACCGCTGTTTCCTCAGTTCTGCCTATTCGCATGCCTGCATAGCAGGCATTGCTCCTGCCGTCCGCTGTTTCCTTCCAGTTCTGCCTATTCGCATGCCTGCATAGCAGGCATTGCTCATATAAGGCGTCCCGCCTTATAGAAACAGTCCTGCCCTGTGCGCTTCGCGAGCAAGCTCGCACGCGCGTAGGGCAGGACTGTTTCTGCACGGCAGAACTGGTGCGCCTTATACGTTGAAGCAGCTGCCGCCGACAAATTCGCGGCAGATAGAATTGTTGGGCAGGGTCTCGCTCGAAACTCCGAGGAAGTAGTCGAGGAATTTCAGAAGCCGCTTTGCCTCGTAATATTCCGGTGCCTCCTTCGGGATCTGGAACAGCAGTGGCTCCGCAAAGGTCTTTAAAACCGCAAGCTCAAAGATCTGCGCCGAGTTGAACATCGCGTCTGCGCCCTCCTGATAAGGGAAAATATTCTCCTCTTCCCCGCGCCTTACCGACGGCCACATCTGGATCGTCCTTTGGGCGCTCGCCCCTCTGGTTCTGGCATCTCTGACCATTCTCCGCAGCAGTCTTCCGTCTGTTGTCGGAATCCGGTTATGCCCGTCAATGTTCAGGGTCGTTAGGGCACTGATATAAATTTTGAACTTACTTTCGTCCGGCAGGGCATAGGACATTCTCTCATTCAGCCCGTGAATGCCTTCGATGACAAGAATATCATCCTTCCCGAGCTGCTTGTAATTTCCCCTGTATTCCCGCTTGCCAAGCTTAAAGTTAAAGGATGGGAGCTCCACGCGCTCGCCCGCCAGCAGCTTCATCATATCCTCGTTGAACTGCTTCACGTCCAGCGCCTCAAGGCATTCAAAATTGTAATCCCCGTTTTCATCTCTGGGTGTCAGCTCGCGGTCTACGAAATAATCGTCCAATCCGATCGGGTGCGGCACCTTGCCGAGGGTGCGGAGCTGGATGGAGAGCCTGTGTGAAAAGCTCGTCTTGCCGGACGATGACGGCCCTGCAATCATGACAAATTTCACATTGCCTCGATTCACGATCTCCTTGGCGATCTCGCCGATCTTTCTCTCCTGCTCCGCCTCCTGAATCAGAATCAAATCGCTCATGGAACCGCTGCAGATCTGGTCGTTCAGATCTCCGACTGTCTCAATTCCTGCCTTCCTGCCCCAATCCTGAGAAGCCTCCATCGTCTCGAAGAGCTTTCGGCGCTCATCAAACGGCTCAACCTCCGTCGGATTCTTCTTCGTCGGAAGCAAAAGCATAAAGCCGTCCTCATACGGCAGGATCTCAAACCACTTCACATATCCCGCATTCGGAAGCATATATCCGTAATAATAGTCGTAATAACCGTCAATGTCGTAGATATTGACCGCAGAGCTTCTTCTGTAACGGAAAAGTCTCTCCTTATCCTGCATTCCGCGCGCCCGGAACAGCTCCATCGCCTCGTCCAGCGGATACGACCGCTTCATAAAAGGTATCTTTTTCTCCACAAGCTCCTTCATCCGGCTCTTGATCTTATCCGCACTCTCCTGCGTCACCGGCACCTTACCGCAGACATTGACATAATATCCGTGCCCGATTGCAAACTCCACGCAGCTCTGCTGGGCTGCCTCCTCGCCGAACACATCGTAAATTCCCTTCAGTAACAGCATCGTCGCCGTCCGGACATAAGTCTTATAGCCGACATCATCCTTCAGCGTAAAGAAGTCCACCGTGCAGTCCCTTGTCACCTTCTTGAAAAGCTCCCTGATCTTGCCGTTTACAGCAACCAGCGCGATCATTCCGTCGTATTCCTTCTGGTAATCCGCTGCAATAGTCTCATAGGATGTCCCCTGCGCAAACTCTCTCTTTTCCCCGTGTATCGTCACTGTAACCATGTGCTACCCTCCCAAATTCTGATTCTCGATGCTGTCGTCTCCCGACCTGCGGCTCATTCAGTCCTGAAACCATTGAAGCGCATTCCCGATCCCGGATAACTCCGCTTTGATTTCCGCCAGCCGCTTCTCCGTGCGCCCGGTCTCCTCCTGCGCAAGCTTTTCTGCAAGCTCCGACATGACCTTCTTCCGGAATAAAAGATACTGCTGCAACACCGGGTGTTTCTCTCTTAACAACAGTTCCCCATATTCGTCAAAAAGCCGCTGTTCCTCAGTCGTGTACTGCCCCGTGGCAGCGACTTTCCTGTCAGGGACAGCCCTCATCGAGAAATAATATTTTCCTTCCTCATAGACTGCATCCTCAGCCACAACGCGGAAACCGTTCGTCCGCAGAAACTCACGGAATACCCGAAGCTCTGACTGTGGCTGGAGAATCAGTTCTCCGAGCGCCTCCGCCTTCTCCATGCTCTCAGACACAATCCGCGCCATCAGCCTGCCGCCCATGCCCGCACACACGAGCGTATCTGCCTCGCCCAGTCTGTATTCGTACAACCCGTCTGACAGTCTGGTCTCTATGTACTCTCCCAGCCCGCATTCCGCAATATGCTGCGCCGCTGCCGCCAGCGGGCCTTTCCTGACATCCATCGCCAGCACTCTCGGGCTGATTCCCTGCTGCACGAGATAAATTGACAGAAACCCATGATCGCACCCGACATCCACGACCCGGCTTCCCCGCGTCACCATATCCGCAAGCATCCCGAGCCGCCTTGACAGGACGACCCGTCCGTCCCTCATCAATCCAGATAATCCTTCAGCTTTCTGCTGCGGCTGGGGTGGCGCAGCTTTCTGAGTGCCTTCGCCTCAATCTGGCGGATTCTTTCACGCGTGACGTTGAATTCCTTGCCGACCTCCTCCAGCGTGCGCGCACGGCCATCGTCCAGACCAAATCTCAGTCTGAGCACCTTCTGCTCCCTGTCGGTCAGCGTGCTGAGCACCTCGACCAGCTGTTCCTTCAACAGTGTAAATGCCGCTGCATCTGCGGGCACAGGAACATTGTCATCCTGAATGAAATCTCCAAGATGGCTGTCCTCCTCCTCACCGATGGGTGTCTCAAGCGATACCGGCTCCTGACTGATCTTTAAGATCTCGCGGACACGCTCTACCGGCATGTTCATCTCCTCCGCGATCTCCTCCGGCGACGGCTCGCGTCCCAGCTCCTGCAGCAGCTGTCTGCTGACACGGATCAGCTTATTGATCGTCTCAACCATATGCACAGGAATACGGATCGTTCTCGCCTGATCTGCAATCGCTCTTGTGATTGCCTGACGAATCCACCATGTTGCATAGGTGGAAAATTTGTAGCCCTTGCGGTAATCAAACTTCTCAACAGCCTTAATCAGACCCAGATTACCTTCCTGAATCAAGTCAAGGAACAGCATGCCTCTGCCGACATAACGCTTTGCAATGCTGACAACCAGACGCAGGTTCGCCTCTGCCAGGCGCTTCTTCGCCTCCTGATCTCCAAGCTCCATGCGCTTTGCAAGCTCGATCTCCTCCTCTGCGGAAAGCAGCGGAACCTTTCCGATCTCCTTCAGGTACATACGGACAGGGTCTTCAATGCTGATTCCGTCTGGCACGGAAAGGTCGATGTTCTCCACATCCACCTCGTCCTCTTCTGTCAGAATGATTTCTTCATCATCCACGTCATCGTCATCCGTGATACGCAGCACATCCACATTATTCTGCTCCAGTACCTCCAGGATTCTCTCGAACTGCTCCTCCTCCAAAGGCATGTCCGCAAAAAAGTCATTGATTTCCTGATACTCCAGCACATTTTTCTTCTTCTTCGCGACAGCTAAAAGCTCTTTGACCTTCTCGTCAAACCTTGCCTGTGTGTTTTCATCCATTGTAGTAATTCCATCCTTCCTTCGGGAAACTCCGCTCCCTGATATAATCATTGCCTTAATCCAGCGAAATATGCGCCTTTGCCAGCTCCTCCAACGCCTTCTTGCCGGCGATTACCTGACTCAATGCATTTACATCACTGCCCATTTTTCCACAAAAATATTCATAGCTGTTCTTTTTTACGGAAAGTAATATGTCGTGGAACGCCTTTTCCCTCTCCTGCTTCGTTCCAAGCTCCGGCAGATTCGTGTTAAACAACTCCGCCGCCTGCCGCTGCTCCTCCTCATCCTCAAAGGTGCTGATGATTCCGGCGGGATTAAACTGACCGGCATCCATGTCCGAAAATAGCTTCTCAGCCACCTTGCGGTACAGCTCCTCCGTAAAGTCGTCGGCTGTGATATATTTTCTGACCTTTGCGTAGACCGAAGGCTCGTCCGTGATCCATGTCAGCAGAAGCCTCTGCACCTTTCTCGCGTTTTCCTCCGGGTGATTCTTCTGCTGCACGCCGGATTTCGGACGCTCCACCGGCTTTGCAAGCCCTGTCTGCGCCGCATAGCCCGCGACAAGCTTTCGCAGGTTTTCAATGCCTATGAAGTACTTCTCCGCGATTGCCTGCAAATAATTATCCCGTTCCACATCCTCCGAGAACTCACAGAGCTTCTTTGCAATCTCTCTGTGGAACTTCGTCTTGGACTCCGGGTCATTCATGTCAAACTGCCCCTCAAGAATCCTGATTTCAAAGAAAAAGCTGTTCTCCGCGTGATCGATCCGCTCCTGAAAGGCTTCCTTGCCGAGCGCCTTCATGAACTCATCCGGGTCCTTATACGGCTTCATATTGATGACGCGGCCGGTCAGCCCGGCATCCCGCAGAATCCCTATGCCGCGCAGCGCCGCCTTGATTCCTGCGCCATCGCTGTCATAGGCGAGCAGGACATTCTCCGTATATCTGCGGAGCAGGTTTGCCTGCTCCGGCGTGAACGCCGTTCCCAGCGACGCAACCGCCTGTGTGAAGCCCGCCTGATGCATGGAAATGACATCCATATAGCCCTCACAGATGATAATATTCCCGCTTCTCGCCGTCCGCGCGAAATTCAGTCCGTACAGGTTCCGACGCTTGTCAAATACCGGTGTCTCTGGGGAATTCAGATACTTCGGCTCCCCGTCCCCCATAACTCTGCCGCCAAAGCCGATCACTCTGTTGTTAACATCCTGAATGGGGTACATTACCCGGTTCCAGAACTGGCTCAGCAGTCCGTGCCTCTCCGAGTAATTTGCAAGCCCCGCCTCCTTGATCAGTTCATCCTCAAAGCCCTTGCTTCTGAGATACTGCACCAGTTCGGCACCGTTCTTTCCGGCATAGCCGAGTCCGAAATGATGCATCGTCTCGTCCGTCAGCTCCCTCTTCTTCAGATATTGATAGCCGACGGCTCCGTGCGGCGAGCGCAGCTGGTAATAGAAGAACTTCGCCGCTTCCTTGTTGACCTCGAGCAGCCTTGCACGCTTTCCCGCCTTCCGCTTCTGCTCCTCGGTGTATTCCATCTCCGGCAGCTTTACTCCCGCGCGCTCCGCGAGAAGCTTCACCGCCTCCGGAAAGGAATAGTTCTCATATTTCATCACAAAGGTATAGACATTTCCGCTGACACCGCAGCCGAAGCAATGATACATCTGCTTGCTGCCCGACACAGAGAAGGAAGGTGTCTTCTCCCCGTGAAAGGGACAGCATGCCCAGTAATTGCCACCCTTTTTCTGCAGCCTGACATATCCGGACACCACATCCACTATATCGTTTTTCGACCTGATCTCCTCAACTAGTTCCTCTGGATAGTACATCCATACCTCCACAAGACCGGATGCCTTTCCGGTCGTTTACAATAAAATCCATGACTTCGGTATGTAGATCTCCTCGTACAGCGCAATGGCAAAGCGATCCGTCATGGCGCCCACATAGTCACAGACTACCTGCTCCCTCGGTTCCCCCTCCGAGAGCAGATTTAAAAACTCCTCCGGCATATCGTCAATATGCTTCATGAAATGCTGGTAAAGCGTTTCCATCAGCATCTCCGCCTTGCCCTCCTCACCCTTCGCAACCGGGTTCTGGTAGACATTTTCAAACATAAACTGTCGCATGTCCCGCATCGCCTTGTCAATGCTCTCCGACATGCAGATGTCATTCTTTCCCATACTGTTCGTCACGATGTCATGCACAAAGTGGTCAAGCCTCTCGCTCGGCGTGCTGCCGATCACATCCCTGATCTCCTTGGGGACATCACTCTCCTTGAGTATGCCCGCGCGCACCGCGTCATCCATATCGTGATGGATGTAGGATATTTTGTCGGATAGCCGTACCACCTTCCCCTCCAGCGTATGCGGCTTTCCGATCGTCTGATGGTTCAATATTCCATCCCTGACCTCATACGTCAGATTCAGTCCCTGTCCGCCCCTCTCCAGCCTGTCAACCGTGCGGACGCTCTGCTGGCTGTGTTCAAAGCCCAGCGGGCAGACTCTGTTCAGCGCCCTCTCTCCCGCGTGGCCGAACGGCGTATGCCCCAGATCATGTCCCAGCGCAATCGCCTCGACAAGATCCTCGTTCAGCTTCAATGCCTTCGCTATCGTCCGTGCATTCTGCGACACCTCGAGGGTATGCGTCAGTCTGGTACGGTAATGGTCTCCCTCCGGGGACAGGAAGACCTGCGTCTTATCCTTCAGTCTGCGAAACGCCTTGCAGTGCAATATCTTATCCCTGTCGCGCTGAAATGCGGGACGGATATCACACTCCTCTTCCTCCTTCAGTCTCCCCTTGGAATTCATGCTCAACGAAGCGTAAGGGCTTAAATATTCCTTTTCCCTCAGTTCCAAGCTCTCTCTGATTGTCATGTTTCCTCACCTTCTGCCGTGAAACGGCACACTAAACGTATACAGGTAAAAACAATCTCCAATCTATATATTCTGCGCCAAACCCAGTTTTCCTTTTTTCTAACGGCAGATATCGTAAATAAATTCCGCATTTTTATCCATGGCATCCCTCGCTGCCTTCACCGGCGACATCTGGAAGACATGCCACATCCCGGGGTACGTATCCATCCGCACGGAAACATTCGCGTCGACAAATGCCTGATGCAGCCGCTCGGAATCGCTCAACAGGATCTCATTTTCCCCCACCTGGATATAGGTCGGTGGAAAGCCATCAAAATTTCCGAACAGCGGCGATATAAGCGGATTCTTAAGCTCCTGTCCCCCGGCATACGCCTCCACCATCCGGTCGATATACGCCTTGTTCAGAACCGGATCAAGCTCCGCCTTGCTCTCAAAGGACTGTCCGGAGGAAGTCAGATCCGTCCACGGGGACATCAGTATAAGTCCACGCGGCAGGAGCCTTCCCTCCTGCTTCAGCTTCAATGTGAGGGACAGCGCCAGATTTCCACCGGCGGAATCTCCCGTCAGAATAACATCCCTCGAACCGTAGCCGAGCAGCATCAGATAGTCCCAGACCTTCATCGCATCCTCAGTCGCCGCCGGATACGGATGCTCCGGTGCCAGCCTGTAGTCAAAGCACAGCACATCCATAGAGGTGGATTCCGCCAGCTTTGACGTCAGCGTCCTCGCATAGATCCTGCTTCCGGTCGAATATCCGCCGCCATGGCAGTGAAGAAGAATATATTTCTTCATGTGCGCCCTGTTCACGCTGACCCATTCCGCATCAATGTCGTCAATTTTAAATTCTCTGTAGCTGACAGCCTTGGTGTTGCTCATCATCGCTCCGATCGCATCCTGTGACTGCCTGTGTTTTTCCAGATCAGGATTTTCCACAAGCCCATGCACCCGTCTGATCAGATGCATCAGATTCTGGTTTCTTCTGTTCATTATATTCTTCTCCCTTCGGAAAATGTAAAGATTCCGCTCCCGTTAGAAATGCAGCCTTCTTCTGACCGCATTGCGGAGTCGTCTGCGGGACAAAAGTGTCACGATCGCAATGTCGAGAATGACACATACCGTCATAACAACCGCCGACCAGCTCAGGGAAATGTGTCCCGAGACAAACCTGTCGATCAGTATCTCCAGTCCGACACAAAACACACCTATCACAGTAAACAGATAGAGCGCAACTGTCAGAAATGACTTCGGAAGCCTTCTGACACAGAAGGCAAAAATCTCCGCAAGAACCGTCAGCAGCGCAACGATAGGGAGTCCGAGTCCCCAGAGCCACTCCCTGCTCCCGGACAGGAAGGTCAACATAAAGAGGTAAAGTCCGACCGCGCCCCCGTCATACAGCAGCGAGACATAGACCGGCTGCTTGGTATAGATCACCGCCGGTATAATCATCACCCAAAGAATCACGCATGCCCCGATCACCGCCAGCGACCACAGATTATCCCTGAACACAAAAGCGTTCAGGATTCCGCAGGTGACAGCAGTTGCAAGCACTACCATGGAAATCAGCAGACCGAGGTCCTTTCTTTTCACTGTCTCCACCTGTCCCTTCTCCGTCGGGAACGGATGCTGTGCTTTCGCAATCTTCTCCAGTTCCCTTGGATTCAGCACCGGTGTGTTGCACAGAGGACATTCCTTCGCGGAGGCATCCAACTCCACACCACAGTTTACACAATATGACATATCAATCATCCGCCCCTTCCCTGTTGCTCTCTATTTTGACATGGATTCCATCCTTTACCAGTTTGCGGAAAAAATACCGCTCCACATCCGCCTCTATGATGCTGCTCGCAAAATTGATCGTCAGGACATCACCGAAGCTGATGATCGCACAGTTCGTTCTCCTCGAAAACGGCTGCCCCATATAGATGTCGAACCGTTCAATGTAAGGCTTCATGCCCTCCGGCACCTTAAGCGCCCCCATATTCGTCAGTCCCGCCGAGGAATTTCTGTCCTGTATCTTCGTGTAAAACGTTCTGACGACCAGATCCTTGATGAAAAGCGGCACGACACGGATCACCGGATTCCGCTGGGTCGCCGCGTTTGTCGTGATGTCGCCCCTCAGAAGCTTCTCGTTGATGTAATAGTGCATATAATTCTGCACCTGCGTCACAATCTCCTCAAAGGTGTACTCTCCCAGCCTCGGATCGACTCCCGGATAGATCATGGTAATGAAATTCCGCAGTGTGATCGACGGAAAGAATCTGCGCAGGTTCACCGGCATGGCAATCTTTACGGGATGAAGCCGGATATGCGGCTCCTCAAGCTGTTTTTTCAGCAGTGCATGCAGAAGCACCGCGTTCAGATACTCCGTGATCGTGGCATGATAGCGCTTCGCAACCGCCATAACCTCCGATACGGACATAATGCCGTCGATAATGTTCAGCGTATAAAAGGGCTCCGCCGTTCCTCTGACACGGTATGCCTTCTCCTGTAATCTCGGCGGGCACACCTTGGCGTTGGCATATCTCATGTAAGCGTCTTCCAGCTCCTCCGGGTCAGGCGTCGCATTGATGTCAAGGACAAAACCCGTATTTTCAATGTCCGTATGCCCGAGTAACCGCAGGTAAGTTGCCGTCAGTGTCTGCAGCACGCACATCCCGCCTGTTCCGTCACCCAGACTGTGATGCGCCTCCAGTGCAATGCGATTGCGGAAATAATAGACTCTGACAAGGTATCGGTTGTTCCCCTTAAAATTCATCGGCTGGCATGGATTCTTGACATCCGGCTGCACAAACGGTCCCGGACGGTCGTTCGGCTCAAGGTATCTCCAGAACAATCCTTTACGGATCGCTGCCTTGTATGTCGGAAATCTCGGCAATGTCATGTCAAGAGCCTTCTGAAGCACTTCCGGTTGAATTTCCTCCTTCAATACCACCGACAGCCGGTACACGGAAGAAAAATCCCGTCTCTGTAACGTAGGATACACAATAGCGGACAGATCGAGCTTATACCAGTCCTTACGCCCGCCCCTTTCTTTTGCTTCCTCTTTCTCCATTGGCTTTCCAACCTTTCCAATTTTACTTAGAGAAAAAAAGAGTGCTAAGCTTTCTACTTAACACTCTTCCTAAATGCAGGAAAAGAGACTTGAACTCTCATGGTATTGCTACCACACGGACCTGAACCGTGCGCGTCTGCCAATTCCGCCATTCCTGCGTCCTTCGAACAAATCATATTCTATACGATTCGTTCCCAAAAGTCAATAGGAATTTTTCAAATTTTTCAAAAAGTTTTAAAAATAGCTGTTAAACAAATTCCCATTGCTGAAATTGCTGTTATAAGAGCCTCTGGAAGTGTACCCACCACTTCTGTTTGCTGCGCTGCCCGCCGCATTCTTAATCAGCGAAGACTGCGCAGAGATACGGTAGCCGTAAGCACCGTCATTGCTGAACAGGGACTTTACCTTAGACATATCTGCCTTCATAAAGGTATCCTTGTCGAGCTTTAAGGTGCCGTCAGTCTGAATGCTCACTCCCATCTCTGAAAGTGCCTTAGACTTATTCATTGTCAGCTGGTTCAGGTACGTCATGCGGTGTCCCAACGTCTTATCTGTCAGGTCTCCTGTCGCCTTGACAACAGAATTATAGTCCTTGACAAAGTTGTTGACAGCTGTATAGATAGCGTCGGTGTTGTAACCCTTGGTCACTGTCTCAACGCCGTTTTCGTCCTTGGATTTAATATCCTTCTCCTCAAACAGTTTCTTATCCATCAGCGCTTCTGTCGAGGACTTCAGGGAATCCGCTGCCTTCTGGACGCTCGTATACTTCTGAGCCTCCGTCGATTTTACATTGGTCTTTGCGGTCGTCTGGGTATCTTTCGTCTTATCGGAAGAATTCGCCTTAAAATAAGCCTTCATCAGCTTGCCGTAGCTGCCGTTCTTGATGCTCGCATAATCGCTGAGCCAGCTGCTTCCCGCTACGCCTGCCGCACCGCTCCCAAGACTGGAGAACAGATAAGAAACATCGTTTTTCTGATGAATATTGATACTCATATTTCCACCTCCGTGTCTGTGCTTTCACAAGGCATCCCTGCCATTCGAGCAACATCAATCGGTAAATGGAAGCAAGGAGGCTCGAACTCCTGACCTTTCGCGTGTGAGGCGAACGCTCATCCCGGCTGAGCTATGCTTCCTTCTACCTTTATTCTAACACGCTGAAACAAAAAATCAAGTTAAATCTTTAATGCTTTATCTACAGGCACGGAACATACCACGCCCTTAGCCTCCGAGCGCATTCCGTATTCCTTGTTTACCTCTTCCATGATCTGATTGCGCACACTGTCCGGTGCAAGGATCGCAATAATCTCCTTCTCCTCCGACAGCTGGGGATCAAGCAGCTGCTCCGCTCCCGCCATTCTCGCACGGATTACCGTTCCGCCGGTCGCTCCCGCCTTTCTCGCCGTCTGCATAACGCCGTCCGTATATCCCTGATTTACCGTGATCAGGATCAGGCTGTGCTGGTATTCACTCTTCATGGCTCTCTCCTCTCCTTTTGCCTCCCCGTTCTCCGACTGGAGCAGAATCAACTCCGACACAAGCCGGTTGATCGCCGAGGTCGTCAGCAGCATCATCAGTCCGTTAAAGCCGAGTCCCGAACTCAGATCCTTTGAGATGTCTGTCGCCAGTGCCTCGACCGTCCTGTGGGGCGCATAGCTGATGACGATATCCTTGTTGTTGCTGACCAGTCCGAGAATATCCATCATTTCAGAGGAAGCCGTTCCCTGCCCCACACACTGCATGTGGAAGCCGATGCCCTTCTTTCTCAGCATCTCTATGTACGCCTTCGCCTTTCCACGCTCTATAATGGAAGCGATCATCATGATCCGCTCCGACCTTGCTGTACTCACGCTCCCACCTCCTCGTCCTCTTCATCATAATAAAGAATGCTGTCTTCCAGCTGATCCATCTCGTAATGAGCCTTAGCTACCATTCTCTTTCTCTTCACATCGCTCCACAGACCCATGATCTGGATAGTGATGAGCGGTGTCATTGCCACCATGGCGACAAGCCCGAACGCATCCGTCATGACATTACCGCCGTGCGCCTCACACGCTCCCACTGCAAAGGGCAGCATGAAGGTCGTCGTCATCGGTCCGCTGGCAACACCACCGGAGTCGAACGCGATACCGGTGTAGATCGGCGGCACAAGGAAGGTAATCACAAGGGATATGGCATAACCGACGATCAGGAACGGATAAATCGGTATGCCGGTCAGCACACGGAGCATCGATATGCCGACAGAGACGCCGACACCGATGGAAAGCGCATAGCCGATCGACTTCTGTGAAATTGCGCCGTTCGTCACTTCTTCAACCTGCTTCTTCAAGGTATGTACCGCAGGCTCCGCTGATACCACGAAATATCCCATGACAATACCTGCTGCAATGAGCCAGTATTTGTGTTCTCCTCCGGCGATCTCCGCACCGATCAGCTTTCCGGCGGGCATAAAGCCGGCGTTTGCGCCTGTCAGGAACAGCACAAGACCTATGTAGGTATAGACAAGACCGACACTGATCCTCAGCATCTGATGCTTGTGAAATCTTCTGTAGATAAGCTGGAATATGATAAACACCGCCACAATCGGCAGGAACGCAATCAGTACTTCTTTCCCGTATACCGGCATCTCGCCCATAATATACCGGAAGGCTTCCTTGGTCGTCAGATACTCTCCCACCACCGTCGCCGTCGTCTCGGGACTGGGCGAATAGCAGATACTGAGAATCAACACGGAAAGGATCGGGCCGATACTGCACAGGGCAACCAGACCGAAGCTGTCCTCCCCGGAATGCTTGTCGCTCCTGATCGATGCCATTCCGGCTCCAAGCGCCATGACGAAGGGCACGGTGATCGGTCCGGTAGTCACTCCGCCGGAGTCAAATGCCGTGGGAATAAAGTCCTTCGGTGCAAAGAATGCAAGGATCATGATAACGCCGTAGAAAACCACGAGCAGTTTTGAAAGGGAAACCCCTTTGCGCGTTCTCACCATGGAAACCACAAGAAAAATGCCGACGCCAACCGCGACTGACAGAATAAGTGCAAGATTAGGGATGGACGGAACCTGCTCCGCCAGAACCTGAAGATCGGGCTCTGCGATCGTGATCAGCATTCCGAGAACAAAACATACTGCAATCGATACCAGAAACTTTTTTGATTTATTGATCTGTACGCCTATGCCTTCGCCCAACGGCTGCATCGACATACCTGAGCCGATGGTAAACAGGCTCATTCCGAGAATCAGCAGAACGGTTCCGAAAACGAAAAGAACCAGAATTCCCGAGTTCATCGGTGCAAGGCTGACACTCAATATTAACACAATCGCCGCGATGGGCAATACCGACTTGGTTGCTTCTCCCAGTGCATCTCTGATAAATTTCACTTAGTCTCTCCTTCTTGTCTCAATCATCCGCATAAAATCTAAGTTTAGGATAACAATTCAAACTGGAAAAGTCAACCAGTCGGTATATTATTTTATAGGATATTTATATTTTCCGTCACACCTCTGCGGCAGTCTGGCTCATCTTGAGCTGTGCGTTTACAAGACCGTAATAAATGCCCTTTTTCTCCAACAGCTCATTGTGCGTTCCGATCTCCGCCACGCCGTGCCGGTCAATGACAACCAGTCTGTCGGCATTGCGGAGCGTGGACAGACGGTGCGCGATTGCGAACGTCGTCCTGCCCTTCACCAGACGATCCAGAGCCTGCTGGATCAGGAATTCGCTCTCCGTATCCAGTGCCGATGTCGCCTCGTCTAAGATCAAGATTCTCGGGTTGTTCAGAATGGCTCTGGCAATGGCGATTCTCTGTCTCTCGCCGCCTGAAAGATTATAACCGTGCTCTCCGACATAGGTATTGTAGCCGTCAGGCGTCTTACAGATAAAGTCATGTGCGTTTGCCGCCCTCGCCGCCCGGATGACCTCCTCTAGCGTCGCATCCTGCTTTGCAAAGCGGATATTCGCCAGAATGCTGCCTGAGAACAGGAAGGTTTCCTGCAGCACAACACCGATCTGTGAATGCAGGCTCTCCATCTGAATGTCTCTCAGGTCACAGCCGTCGAGCAGAATCTTTCCCTGATCCACATCATACAGTCTCATGATAAGATTAATCAGCGTTGATTTTCCTGTACCGGATGCCCCCACCAGACCGATCATCTCGCCGGGCTTCACCGAAAAGCTGATGTTTTCCAGCACCGGCTCGTAGGTCTGATAGCCGAAGGATACATTTTCAAACTCGAAGGCACCCTTGATGGGAAATGCCTTGGAATTTTCCTTGTCCGCAAGCTGTGGCTCCTCGTCCAGCACATCATAGATACGGTTCAGGCTCGTCATCATCTGCATCACCTGACGCGGCAGATGTGTCATCCAGCTCAAAGGCCCGAACAGATAGCCGCTGTACGTCACAAACTGCACAAGCTGACCTACCGTCATGTCACCGTCGAGCACCTGTACGCCACCAAAATAGACGGCAATATAGGTTCCGACACCGAGCAGGAAGGTTAAAATAGGGAAGAATACCGCCCAGAAGGTCTCATTTTTCTTCTGGATCGTGGCAAACTCCTTCGTCTTCTCCGTAAATCTGGCGCTCTCGCGCTCCTCCTGTCCGAAGGACTTGACGATACGCATGCCTGCAATGATGTCCTGCAGATTGCTGCTCAGATCATCGAATTTCAGCCACTGTCTGTGGAAGATCGTCCGGATATGGTGCCAGAACATCCTCGTGACAACGATTACCGCCGCGACAAACACGAGAGACAAAAGCGTCATCTTCCAGCTGATGACAAACATCATGACCAGCGAGACGATCATTGTCACAAGCGTCGAAAGCATGTCGCCGAACACCTCTTCCATAAACTGCCTGATCTGCTTCGTGTCGTGGGCAACACGGTTCATAAGCTCTCCCGGACGCCTGTTGTTGATAAACGACAGGGACAGCACCTGAATCTTATAGTACAGCTTCTTTCTCAGGCTCATGCTGATGTAAGCCCCCAGTTTCGCGCAGTTCCAGTAACGTAAAACATAGAGCGAAAGCCTTGCCACCAGCAGCACAAAGGTAATGATGATGAAGGTCCAGAGCTGCTTCATCGTTCCGTTTCCATCTGTCAGCGCGTCATCGATGAACTGCTTCTGTACCATCGGGGTCACAAGCTCGACCGCCGCGATCAACAGCAGCATCACGGAGATCAGCAGCAGTCTTCCGACGAACTCTCCGCAGAGCGCCATAAATTTTTTCAGGGTATCCGCCTTGCCGTCACAATACGGGCAATGGCTTGTTCCCGGCAGCGCGCGTCCGCATTTTTCACAGTACTTCTCGTATTCCCTGCTGGTGACGCGATCTTTTTCGGAAAGCTTTCTGCCCTCCGCCCCAGCTGAGATGATGGTCTGTGCTCCTCTTGCGACATAGGCAACGCGGGTGATGTGCTTCATCGAGAACCTTGCCGCACACGAGGTGCTGCCGTCCTTGCCGAACACTGTCAGGATGCCGCTGTAGACCTGATGCTCGCATTTTATCTTTTCGCAGTCAGCAAGCTCGTACTCAGCCGCTTTGCTGCTGCCCTCCAGCACGATCAGCCTCTCCTCCGTCACGACGATCCATGTCGTCTCGGCATAGGCTGTCTCTGCGCTTTTCCTGCCGTTATCGAACCCCAGATCAACGGGCACGCAGTACCAGACAGTCTCTCCGTCCCGCAGCGCGAGCGCCCTCTGCTGAGGCTCCTCCAACGTATATAATAATTTCATAGTGTCTCCTTACTACTCTCTACAATCGGATATTTGTGAAACCTGTGTTTTCCAAAGTGACGTTGCACAAAATGCGCAGACCACCGCAGGCACGCTCTCGCTACCTTCCGCACGCAGCGGTGCATAACATGCCAAAGTACGCCATGTAAACACCGGCGGCTCCAGAGTGCGCTGCTTGTGGTCAGGCGCATTCTGCAC
>USGM01000034.1 GCA_900554205.1 uncultured Lachnospiraceae bacterium | reverse complement strand
GAGAGGTGGGATTCGCGTATATGAAGAGCTTTGAGCGGGAGCAGAGAGTCAGAGAAGAGGCCAGACTTGAGGGGCTGACAGAAGGCTTAAGCGAGGGCAAAGCGGAGGCTCTGCTGACAGTTCTGGGATGCAAGGGAGAGGTACCGGAGGCCTTGCGGAGTAAAATTTTGTCTGAAAAGGATTTGAATTTGCTGAATGACTGGTTTTTGCGGGCGATTTCCTGCGAAAGTGTAGAGGAGTTTGCAACTGCCTTGAAAATAAAGGAGTAAGGGGTATTATACAAAGAGTTGGCAACCGGACAGAGAGGAAACAGGTAAGATATGCTTAACAGCGATTTTTATAAGGGTAAAAGGATCTTAATTACCGGTCACACGGGCTTCAAGGGAACATGGATGTGCCAGGTATTACTGGAGCTGGGAGCCGATGTCACAGGATACGCATTACAGCCACCGACAAACCCGAGTCTGTTTGAGATGACGGGTATGGAGGGAAAGCTGCGTTCCGTGGAGGGAGACGTTCGTGATCTGCAGCATTTACAGGAGACTTTTGAACAGGTGCAGCCAGAGATTGTAATACATATGGCGGCGCAGCCGATTGTCAGGGAGTCTTACAAGAATCCCGTATATACCTATGACGTGAATGTGATGGGAACCGTCAATGTGATGGAGTGTGTCAGACGGTCGCAGTCGGTGAGGTCAGTTGTAAATGTGACGACAGACAAGGTGTATCGAAATCGTGAGTGGGAATGGGGATACCGTGAAAATGAAGAACTGAATGGCTTTGATCCTTATTCAAATAGTAAATCCTGTTCGGAGCTGGTGACAGAATGCTACAAAAATTCTTTCTTAAATGCAGCAAGGATTGCTGTATCCACTGCGAGGGCAGGGAATGTTATCGGCGGGGGAGATTTTGCGACGGATCGCATCCTGCCGGATTGTTTTCGGGCTGTTTCAGAGGGGAGGGAGATTGTTGTGCGGAATCCTTATTCTACTCGACCTTATCAGCATGTGCTGGAGCCGGTTTTTGCTTATCTTCTGATAGCCGGAAGGCAATACGAGGATAGAAGCTATGCCGGAAATTACAATATTGGCCCGGATGACAGTTCCTGTTTGACAACGGGAGAGCTGGTGACAACATTTTGCAGACTGTGGAACGGGCATACCGGGGCAGAAGCAGAGTGGAGAACAGAGGGGGACGGAGGCCCTCATGAGGCAAACTACCTGAAGCTTGATTGTTCCAGAATGAAAACGGTATTCGGTTGGAAACCGGTTTGGAGCGCAGAAGATGCCCTCCAAAATACAGTGGAATGGATGGCCGCGTATATGGATTCCAAGGATGTGACAGCAGTGATGCAGCGGCAGATCAATATTTATAAGGCGGCTTTGGATAAGGTAAACCGTTCATTTTCACCCCAGTGAAAGTGGACGGTTTTTTGTGTCAACTCTCCGCTATGTCGTTTCGTGCGTAAAATCGTCGTTTCGTGCATAAATCAACATTTCATAAAAAAAGTATGATAGAATGTTCCGAAATGAGCCCGGCGGGCAAGAAAATATCCTGCCGGTTCTAATTTTGCCTAGAAACAGAGACAGAAAAGGAGAGTAACAATGAAGAAGTGCAAAACCTTAGCAAAACGGATTCTTGTGCTGGCGCTGACAGCTGCCATGATGATCAATACGGTTGATCTGGCAGTGCTTGAGGTATCGGCAGAAACAGAATCCGCAGAGATGACAGCGGAGGCAGAACAGGCTCTTGAGGAGACAGTTTCCGGCAACGATGTGGCAGAGAGCGTCGCTGCGTCTGAGCAGCTGACAATGGAAGGAGAGCCGGGCATTGCGCTGTTGGCAAATGCGACAACAATGGCGACGAGAGATAATGTCTCCTATGTATACAGAAGCTATGATGAGGCGTCAGGCACAGTTATAGAGAGAACTGAGGTTTGCGAGACAGCATATGTATTGGATCAGGCCTATGTTGATAGTGCAAGCAAGAGTGGAAATCTGGAGCTGAGTGGATACGACACACCGGTATGCGTGGTGGAAGGCTCGGTTACAATTCCGGGGAGATTTGATATTTACCGCAGTGTCACACTGATACTGGCGGACGGTGCAACACTGCAGGTAGACGGAGACGAAACACTGCTGGCAAACGGTGCAAAGCTGACAATCTATGGGCAGACAAACGGTACCGGTAAATTTCTCGGAAAGAGTATCAACAATACTAACAACTCTGGGTATGAAGGAAACCTTGAAATCAATGGCGGCTGTATTGAAATGAAAAACGACAGCTGCGTCGCAATAGGAGCGGACCAAGGCCGTGCTAACATAGTAATCAACGGTGGTACGGTATATGCGGAAAGTTCCTATGGGGCTGCGATTGGTGGACGTCCTAGCACATATGATACTGCACATTGTTTCGGCAGTGTGGCAATCCACGGCGGCGATGTAACGGCGGTCAGCACAGATTCTTCTGCGGCTGCAATCGGTTCGTGGTGGGCAGATGACAGTTCTTATACGGGCAGTGTATCGATTACCGGCGGTACGGTGACGGCAACACAGGGCAATTCCGGCAAAAAGATCAAGGCGATTTATGCCACAGACATGAATATAAAGAATATGAAGCTTCTGGCATATGGCGAGGATGCAGGCTCCGCTGCTACTGAGGGAGTGACCTATTTAAATATGAAGGAAGCTCTTTCCGGCAGTTATATCAAGCTGGAGGCTTGTAAACATACGAATTCGACGAAGTATGTCGATGGGCAGCAGATCAAGCAGGGCTGCCTCGACTGTGGAGCAGATGAGGCGGTTGTTTATACGCTGGGTGACTTTACTCTGGACGGTGAGAGCGGGACATTGACGACAGAGCGTGTCTATGACGGTGAGACCCGGAATAAAGTGGCTGCTGTTTTAAGAGATGCGGATGGTAATCCTGTCGAGAATGGTGTGACATGGGCGTGGTATGACAATGAGACAGTCATCGACGGAGCGGCAACAAGTTCCTATACAACGCCCCTAAAGCTTGCGGCGGGTGAGCATGTTTACCGGGTCGAGGCAACGGTTGACGGTCTTACGCTGACCGGTGATGTGATGACAGTAACCGTGACGAAAAGACCGGTTGGAATCGATTGGGGACAGACGGAATTTTATTACACCACTCCGGAAACGGAATATCTTATTGATCCGAAACCTACAAATGTAGTGAAGGGGGATGTCGTTCAACTCCAATTTGACACAACAAATGAGTATTATGTGAATGGCAGCCAATACGACCGGAAACTTCCGGCAGATAAGCGGAAAACGGTTGGAGAGTACTGGAATGCGGTATCCCGCACACTGTTTGGAGCTGATAAAGGGAATTATGAGCTGGAAAAGAAGGAGCCGGACGACCGCCTCTGCAAATGGTCGATCAAATACTTTGCGGATGCGGAGGCAGTACTTGAGGGGACCCAGGATGCGGAAGGCAGCTATGTGGGCAGAGTAAAGCTGGCTGCCCCGGAAGGAATGCTGCTCTGCGTGGGCGGAGTTGTACCGGAGAATGCGGTGAAATTCCTGTATTATTCAGAGGTGGGAAGCCATTCCGTGTCCTATTACATTGTAAAGGAACGGGAAGAGGGCGATACCGCATGGTACCGCACACAGGATTCTGTGGCTCAATTTACGATCGCCGGAGACGGTTCCCAGAGTAATACCGGAATATTCAGTCAGATCAAGGATGGGCATATTGTATACTTTGGCACCTATGACCCTGATTATACAGATGATGCGAGCTATAATGGTGCACCGGTCGCATGGCGGGTGCTGGATGCCGAACACACGAATGTGAAGACGACAGACGGTATGTTTGTAATCAGCAAGAATGGACTGGGGCTCCGCCACAGTGGATATTATGTGGATGTGGACGGAAACGGCAAATATGAATGGAGGACAGCGCTGAAATATTCAGGAGGCGCACTCAACGGATGGTGTCAGGACTTTCTGGAGGGTAAGTATGCACAGAAACTGACTTCTCAGGAGTGCGAACTGCTGATGGCGACAAGGAAAACCAAGGGTGACATGAATGCGTCGTTTGATGCAGGCAATGCAGAATCCTATGGCTTTGACAGGGCGGATGCAAGTAATGAGGGCGGAGCGAAGTTTCTGTACACAAATCTGCAACAGCACAAGCTGTTTCTGCCCTCAGTAGAGGAAGTCGGACTGGAAGACGAGGAGATCCTGGCATGGAGCGGCTCGAGCTTTCTGACGAAAACCGACGGCTGCTTTGCAAGTGCGGAGGACAGAGCCATAGGGGAGAAGTACTGGCTGCGGAACTGGCAGGAGAGCAGCAAGCACAGCGGTACCGCCGCGTACGATCATTCGTATCATTATGCGCAGATAAACAGCGACGGAAGCTATAGGTTTACAAATACTCTGGGAGATGAGGAGGCGCAGATGCGCCCCGCAGCAAATATACTTTTCTCTAAAATATGGTTCCTTTCCGCCATCGGCGGCAAGAATAACGGTGGCTCAGACGGAGCACTGGCGGCTTTTTCTGTGCCGGAGGGCAACACCGAGTGGAAGATCACGATGATCGATTCCATTGCCACGCAGTTTGAGGCATCCGGAGAGAAGCTGGAAAATGAGAACAAACTGACCATCAGCTATACCAATGCGAGAACCGGAGAAAACCGTTATCTCTCCGCAGTCGTGGAGGATGTGAACGGAACAATAACCTATTATGGAAGATTAAAGGCACTTACAGGCGATGCAGATAAGAACGGAACTGCAACGCTTGTGATTCCGGACAATGCAGAGCAGGGTGACAGCATTTATGTGTACGAGGAGCAGTTTAACGGAGCATATCTCGTGGACAGTGCCGGAGCACCGGTTCTGGTTCACCGGGTGCTGAATCCGGAGGCATCCGCGGTGGCAACGGCATCTACGGAGGACTGGACGAAGGATGCGGTGACGATCACTGCGCCGGACGGTTATACTGTCTGTCAGGCGCAGGATGGCAATTTCACAGCAAGCTTTACCGTGGACAGCGAGAGCAGCAGCGCTGCGGGAACGACCGTTTCCTATTATCTGAAGAATACGACGACCGGAACGGTATCTGATGAGAAGTCTCTTGTCGTCAGGATCGACAGAAGTGCGCCGGTCTTTGGAGAAAATGCCGGTATTCGTATCAAGGACAGTTCATGGAAGCAGCTGCAGAGCAATATTGACTTCGGACTCTGCACAAAGTCTGCGGATGTGACGATCACGGCGGAAGACAGCCTTTCCGGCGGATTGCGCTATTTCTATTATGTAGATACCGTGACGGATAAGGAAAACTACACAGCACTTGCGGCGAATGCGCTTGAAGCATTGAGCTTCACGGAGGCAGCGGATGGCAAATTTAGGCTGGAGACGGAAGGAAATATGGTAGTTTACGCCTATGCGGTGGACCGGGCGGGCAATCGCAGCGCCTTTATCTGCTCAGACGGTATCGTTGTGGATCATACCAGTCCGAAGGCTGAACTGTTTGTGCCCTCCGGTGCGGAGGAGCTGCAGGATACCTCCGCGACAGCGAAGCTTCGCGTGAACAAGGCGGCAACCTGTTACTATGTGCTTTCCACGACGGATCTTTCTGCCGATGGCTCGGTTGAGAGCCTTGCAGGACTGAAGAGCCAGCAAGGCTGTGTGGCGAAGCCTGTGACGGCAGAGGAGGCGGGAGATCTGCTTACCCTTACATTTACAGGACTTAGCGCCAACACGACCTATTACCTGTATGCAGCGGCGGAGGATGCAGCGGAAAATGAGGGAGATGTGGTAGGCATCAACTTTACAACACAGAAGACAAAGCCTTACATCGAGACGGCCCCGGCTCTCTCCGGCACCTATGGAGAGACACTGAAGGCTATGATACAGTCCGGCAATGCGAAAGTCGTCACGGCAGAGGGCAGTGAAATCGTTCTGACCGGAACATGGAGCGTCACGGATGCGGCGCAGGAGGCTGTGTATCCGGCGTACAAGGACACTCAGGCATACAGTCTGACCTTCACCCCGGCAGGAGCAGGTGCGGAAAAATATGGCACTGTGGACTGTAAGGTCGTGCCGCAGGTCGCTCAAAAGGAAATAACGGTGGGCATCCAGCGCGTGACAAGAAGATACGGAGATATAGACTCTGCTTTTGGCTACATTGTAAAACCTGATGAACTGGCTCCCTGTGATACCGAAAAGGATCTGGGAATTGTACTGACGACAGATGCGAACAGGATGTCCCGTGTGGGAACCTATAAGATCAACGGCAGCTGGAACAATGAAAATTACAGAGTGAACTTCATGGGATTGGACAGCAGCGATAACTGGAGCATCCCGGGTCACGGAGAACTTGTCATAACCCGGACGGTAAATACATTTGTAACGCTCTTAAGCTGCGCGGATTACACCTATAACGGGAACACACCCAGACCGTTGGCGGCGGCAAAGTTCGGCGTGACGGAGTATCTGTATGCGGCAAAGACCGGTGAGACGGAGCCGGAGGAATCTGCATACAGCAGCACTGCGCCGAAATCGGCCGGAAGCTATTATGTCAAGGCGTATGTGGAGGAAACAGAGAACTACGCGAGAATCACAAGCGTCCCGGTGGCATTTACCATAAGCAAGGCGGCAGCGCCCGTACTGGCGGGGGATACGGTCCAGGTTGCCTATCGGAAGGGCAGGGATGCTGCCGTTGACATTGCGGGCAGACTGCCGGAGGATAAGGGCGCGACGAGCTACGCCATCACCGGGGTAGAGGACGCGGATAGCCTTTTCGGAGCGACTGCGGTCGATGCGGACGGTAAGCTGAGTTATCAGGTGAAGAGCACGGCTGACAGCGCAATGAATGGAAAGACGGCAAAGCTTACGGTGACGGCGACCATGGAGAACTATGCGGATGCGGAGTATACGCTCACGGTTGTTCTTACAGACAGGTGGACGGTAGAATTAAAGAGCGGCAGTGAAGTCCTTTGCACAGGTGGGGATGTGCTGCGCTATGGCGCGAAGCTGAAGGATCTGTCTCTGAATACAACAGGCGCGGACAGGGCGGTATTTGTGAAGCAGGATACGGAGACAGAGGTGCCCGGAGCCCTTGCGTGGGAGCTGCCGGATATGGTGCCGGCGGTGGGAACGATTGAGGCGGAATGGCGTTTCACACCGGATGACACGGCAGCGTATGAGGGATTGACGGGGCATGTATCGGTCGTTGTGATAAAGGAGACTCCGACGGTAACGCCTCCTGCGACGGATCATGTCATCTACAGCCCTGACAGGAGCATTTTGAATGTTTCACTGAGGGTGGAAGGAGAGAACGGCAAGGCAACCGCCTGCGTCGGTGGAACAGAGAAGGAAGTATCGGGTTACTGGGTGTGGAATTATGATGATCCGGAGCTTGTCATCCCGACGGTCGGAAACAATGGCTATGAGGCAAGGTTCATACCTACGGGCGAGGATGCGGCAAGCTATGAGCCGGCTGTTGTTAAAGTACCGGTGACGGTTGAAAGGGCAAAGACTGCACCGAATATGCCGGGAAATGTAAGAAATGTGGCATACAGCTGCGCGAAGATAAGCGATGTTCCGCTGCCCGCAGACTGGGTATGGCAGGCATCGGATATTGACAGGACACTTGAAGTGGGCGTGACGGTCACTGCGACAGCGCTCTACACAGGATCAGACAAGGGCAACTATGAGACGGAGAGTGTCGAGGTAGCGGTCACAAGGTCTGCCTGCGAACATGCACAGACAGAGCTTCGCAATAAGAGGGAAGCAACCTGTACGGCAGAGGGCAGTGCCGGTGATACCTATTGTAAGGTATGCGGCGGACTCGTCGAGAAAGGCGCGGTTATCGCGGCGACCGGACACAGCTATACGTCAGCGGTGACGAAGCAGCCGACGACCACGGAGGAGGGCGTCACCACCTATACCTGCGGCAGCTGCGGACACAGTTATACGGAGAGCATTGCAAAGCTGTCCGGCGGTCAGAACGACACAAATCCGGGCAGTGCTAGTCTTCCCGACACCAAAAAGCCCTTTATCAAAGGGGCTGACGGCAAGGAGGGCTGGGAGGTCATCCGCGGCGAACTGGATGCAGTGAAGGAGGGAGAGACCGTCACAGTCGATATGAACGGATCAACGACGGTTCCCGGAAATATCTTTGAGCAGATCAGAGGAAGGGATGTTACGCTCGTACTGGATATGGGAGACAACATCACATGGAGCATCAACGGCAATGACGTGGAGGCAGACAAGGTAAAGGACATTAACTTTGGCGTGACCTTCGGCGGAAAAGCAGGACAGACGATTCCGGTGGAGGTAATCAACAACGTCACCGGAGAAAGGTACTCTATTAATCTCACGCTTGCCTATGACGGAGAATTTGGCTTTAAGGCGGTTCTTACCGTCAACATGGAGGCAAAGAATGCGGGTCTGTATGCAAACCTGTTCTACTACAACGGACAGTCCGGCGAGCTGGAATTTGTCTGTGCTGGTGAAATCGATGCAGAGGGCAATGTGGATCTTACATTTACCCACGCATCCGATTACACGATTGTGATTGACGTACAGTCCATGGCAAAGGTGGAGGAGGAGCCGACGGTGCCCGAAAGCCCTGAGAGCACGGAGGAACCGTCAGGGACGGAGAATCCGAAGGAGGACATTGCCTCCCAGACGGATGCGGAGGCGAAGAGTGCAAGCCCTCTGTGGTTCGTGCTCATCGGCGGTGTTGTGGTAATCGCCACGGCAGGTATCATTCTCTTCGTAAAAAAGAAAAAGGACGGCATGTCCCTGATGACAAAATAGCAAATGTTGTATATAATGGAAGCAGATGTTTGAAATCAGGTTACGAAGGAGATGCTGTTGGTATGGGCAAGGGATATGCGCTGATTCATGGAGTGATTCTGGATGGAAGCAGGGAGATGGAGCCGCAGACAGGGAAGGTAATTCTTGTTGAAGGAAAAACAATTACCGCTATCCGGAACGAAGGAACCGATCTGAATGGGTATCAGGTAATTGATCTGGCAGGGCAGTATATCATGCCGGGGCTGATCAATCTACATGTCCATATTCCGGGAACGGGAAAACCAAAGAAGAAGCCGCAGGATGTCAGAAAGCTGGTCAGAAAGGTGACAGCGAACGGACTGATGAGAAGACTATCCTATGGTTTATGCGCAGCCCTTGTCAGACCGGAGGTGTACAGCGGTGTGACAACAATCAGAACCGTTGGCGGCATCCTTGATTATGATTCCAGACTCCGGGACGAGATTAATGCCGGAAAGAAGACCGGCTCGCGCATACTCGCTGCGAATATGGCAGTTTCCGTGCCGGGTGGACATATGGCGGGTTCCCTTGCCTACGAGGCGAACAGCGCAGAGGAAGCGGCGACGTATGTGCGAAAGATCGCAGAGACAAAGCCGGATCTCATTAAGCTGATGATTACGGGCGGTGTGCTGGATGCCACGAAGAGAGGCGAACCCGGTGTCCTTAAGATGCCGCCGGAATATGTAAAGGCAGCCTGTGACGAAGCGCATAAGCGTGGGCTGAAGGTAGCGGCGCATGTGGAAAGCACGGAGGGAGTCAGGGTTGCTCTGGAAAACGGCGTAGATACGATTGAACATGGAGCGGAGCCGGATGATGAGATCATTCGGCTGTTCAAGGAGAAAGGGGCAGCGTTGGTTACGACGATTTCTCCGGCACTGCCCTATGCCTTGTTTGACCGTTCCGTCAGCCATGCGACGGAAGAACAGCAGTATAACGGTAATATTGTGTTTAAGGGAATCGTGGACTGTGCGAAGAGATGCCTCGCGGAGAATATACCGGTCGGCCTCGGAACAGATACGGGATGTCCGTATATCACACACTATGATATGTGGCGGGAGTTGTTCTATTTTCATAAATACTGTGGCGTGGACAATGCTTTTGCACTCTATACGGCGACAGCGGGAAATGCCGCGATCCTCGGAATGGAAGATCATATCGGCATGGTTAAGGAAGGAATGTGTGCGGATCTGATCGCCATGAAGCAGAACCCGTTGGAGGATTTGAAGGCGCTCCGGCATGTCAGCATGGTTATGGCGAACGGAGCACTCGTGGACTGTACGAAGTTAAGGAAGGATGAGGAAACAGAGAGGGAACTGGACAAGTTCTTATAAGGAAGGCGAGAGCGCAAAATGAAATTTATTTCTTGGAATGTCAACGGACTGCGTGCCGTGATGGGAAAAGACTTCATGGGGATATTTGAAAAGCTGGATGCAGATTTTTTCTGCCTTCAGGAGACAAAGCTGCAGGCAGGGCAGATCGAGATGGAGCTGCCGGGCTATTATCAGTACTGGAACTATGCGGAAAAGAAGGGATATTCGGGGACGGCTGTCTTTACAAAGCTTGAACCTGTGCAGGTCAGCTATGGAATCGGCATTGAGGAGCACGACCATGAGGGGCGTGTCATCACGCTTGAGTACCCGGATTTTTATCTTGTAAATGTCTATACGCCGAACTCGCAGGAGGAACTGAAAAGGCTTGATTACCGTATGCAATGGGAGGATGCTTTCAGGGCGTATCTGAATCGTCTGGCATCCGAAAAGGGTGTCATTGTCTGCGGAGATATGAATGTTGCACATAAAGAGATCGATCTGAAGAATCCTAAGACAAATCACAACAATGCCGGTTTTACCGATCAGGAGCGGGGGAAGATGTCAGAGCTTCTGGAGAGCGGCTTTGTGGACAGCTATCGTCATTTTTACCCCGATACGGAAGGGGTGTACAGCTGGTGGTCGTACCGCTTTCAGGCGAGAGTGAGAAACACAGGCTGGCGCATTGACTATTTCCTTGTGTCGGAGCAGATAAAGGAGCGTATGCTGGGCGCTGCTATCCACACAGATATTTACGGGTCGGATCATTGCCCTGTGGAGCTGACGCTGGCTTAAAGAGGTATTGGACTTATACGGACAGAATAATTTGCGGGAAAGTGATGGTTTGCAGCGGGAACAGAGATGAGTAAGGTTTGGATCAGGATAAAGAACAGCAGATTTTATAAGGATAAGTTGGAAGACACCAAAGCGATCGCCCTTCTGAAAAAGGGGAAGCGGGGGCTGTCCAGGGTTAAGGGGAAAATTGTCGGTATCTGGAAAAAGGAAGAGCGTTTTCCCAGAATGCTGCCTCTTTTGGAGCAGAATTTCTATGAACCGGAGGCGGTGCCGGACTATGTGGCTGAGGCGGCTGCAAGCGGGGAGATTGTGGATGTCATTATTCCGATCTATAACGGATATTCTTATCTGGAAAAACTGTTCCAGGATCTCCCGGAGGCGGGAATGCCATGCCGTTTCCTGCTGGTGGACGACAAGAGCCCGGATGAGAGGGTGCATGCTCTGGAGAGATTTTTTGTGGAAAAACATCCCAATGCGCTCCTGTTGGAAAACGAAGAAAATCTCGGCTTTGTGAAAAGCGTGAATCGCGGTTTAAAGCAGGCCAGGGGACATGTTGCCCTTGTCAATACAGATACGGAGCTTTCTTCCGGCTGGCTGGCACGTCTGATGCTGCCCATTCTCAGAAATCCCAAAGTAGGCAGCACTACCCCATATACAAACAGTGGAACAATATTCAGCTTCCCGAACTTCTGTTACAACAATCCGATTTACAGAGGCTTGAGTGTAGATGTTCTGGATGGCTATTTTAAGCGTGTGAAGCCGGGAAATATCGAGGCACCTACAGGGGTGGGCTTCTGCATGGGAATGAACAGGGAAGCGATTGCCAGAGTAGGGCTTCTGGATGCCGAGAAGTATACCAGAGGCTTCGGCGAGGAGAACGACTGGTGTCAGCGCGCTGTACAGAAGGGATTCCACAATGTCCAGGTGGAGAATCTGTTTGTATACCATAAGCACGGCGGAAGCTTTGTGAGTGAGGAAAAGCAGAAACTGATCGAAAGCCATAAGCAGATTCTGGCGAGGGATTACCCCAACTATGATGCGGAGGTGGTGCAATTTATCCGGAGGGATAAGAACCGTGTGCTGCGGCAGCTGCTGGAAATCCTGATTGATACACATGAGACGAAATCGATTCTGTTCATAAACCATTGCCTCGGCGGCGGGGCGACGAAATACCTGAACGAGCGCAAGGCAGAGTTTCTGGCTGACGGCTGCTGCGTCTCCACGATTGCATTCAATGTGAAGGTGCCGGTGTGGACATTTACCTTTGAAAACAACAGGGGTGTCCAGACCTATGAGTGCTGGTCCATGGAAGAGGTTCTGGCGGTATGCGGGTATTTCAAATTTGACGAGCTCTATGTGAACGAACTGGTTTCCTTTGCCCATCTATGGGATATGCAGAAGGTGATCCTCAAGGTGCGTGACAGTCAGACGAACTGCAGGCTGATCATGCTGATGCATGACTATTTTGCAATCTGTCCCAGCACAAACCTAATGGACGGCAATCTGGAATACTGTGGTATGCCTGACACGGCGGAGTGCGAACAATGCTATGCAAGAAAGGGCTATCAGACCGGATATGCCTGTCCCAGCAGGAAGGTGTGGGTACAGAACTGGAAGGAATTTCTGAAGCATTTTGACGAGGTAAGATGCTTTTCCGGGGATACGCTTGCGCGTATGAAAAGGGAGTTTGGAGATGACCTTGCCTATACGCTGGTGCCGCATCAGGTTTCCTATCTGTTCCCGATTCATAAGACAACGAAGACGACCGAGACTCTGAATATCGGTCTGCTTGGTGTATTTACCGTACACAAGGGCGGAGAATTTGTTAAGAAACTATTGAAGGAAATCGAAGACCGGCAGCTGCCCGTGCGTTTCCGACTGCTTGGCAGATGTGAGGAGCTTGATATGAAAGCCTTCCCCGAATTTTCGGAGACCGGTTTGTACAGGCGTGAGGAACTGGTTCGGCTGATCTTTGAGAATGACATAGATCTTTTCCTGCTCCCCTCCGTCTGTCCGGAGACCTTCTCCTATACAGCCGAGGAGATCATGAAAATGGGGATGCCTGTTGCAACCTTTGATCTGGGAGCGCCTGCCGAGCGCATTCGGGACTACGACAAGGGGCTGATACTGCGGGCGCCGGAAGGGAAGAGACCGATGGAGATCGTTCCGGCGAAGGCATTGGAAGAAATCCTTGCGTTTGCTGAGAAGCTTGGAATCTCTGCACAGAAGAGCTTTTCCAAAAGGATTCTGTACGTTGCGGAATACATTTCTTTCTCGTCTAGATACCGTCTGGAGCATCTGAGGGAAGAGTTGCTCTGTCAGGGAGTGGATGGAGAGCTTACAGAGACAGGGGAGCTTGAGAAGAGGTTTGAGAAAGCCCATAATTTTGGAATTAACTGGAATGAAATAGGGGCGGTTGTCATTTACCGCTGCCGGTACATGGGATGCATACCGGAACTGATTGCGGAGGCGAGGAAACATAAAATCCGGTTGGTGTACGATATTGATGACTATATTTTTGACTATGCCGGTATCCGTGATCTCCCGTTCTTCCACACGGAGGAGTATAAGGACTTTGAGGCTTACAGTGAGCTGATCCATAAATGCATGGAGCAGATGGATGGCTTCCTGCTGTCCACGGACAGTCTGGCGGCTGTGACTGCGTTGGAATTCCCCGGGAAAGCCACCTATATAAACCGGAATGCAGCCAGTGCGGAGATGGTGATCCTGTCGAATCTGGCAATGGAAAAGAAGAGATGCAGAGATACCTTCATCATGGGTTATTACAGCGGATCGAATACGCATAATCGTGATTTTGAACTGATTGAGGACGTCCTGCTGGAATTTATGAAGGCTCACAGCGAGGTTCGGCTGAAGGTGGTAGGGTGTCTGGAGCTCGGATCTAAGTTTGACGGCGTGAAGGAGCAGGTGATCCGGGAGGGCTTCATGGACTGGCGCAGGCTTCCTGAATCCATTGCGGAGGTCGATTGTAATCTGATGCCTTTGGAGGACACGATTTTCCAGCAGTGCAAGTCAGAAAATAAATGGATGGAGGCGGCGCTGGTTGGCGTGCCGACTATCGGCAGCATGAACAGGGAACTGGAAGGCGCAACCAGACAGCTTGAGAATATTATTCTGTGCAGAACTGCGGAGGAATGGCGGGAAGGTCTGGAAAGACTGCTGGCGGACAGAACTGCGGCTGCGGAGATGGCAGCGAGGGCGAGAGACTATGTGCTTTCCCATAAGACCACGCTGCAGCGGGATCAGAAACTTTTGGACTTTGTGTTGGGAGTGGAGAAGTGAGGCGGCAGAAGGATAGAGAACAGCTGAGATTCCGACAGTGGATCAGGGAAAACGAAAACAACGGAGAGCAGAAAGTGACATGCGGGAATGGGGCGGCTTTTCAGCCGCGCCTGCTGTTCATTTTGCTGCAAATGGGAAAGATGCCGGTGAACGCTGCCGCGAGGAAAAGACTCTTTCGGGCGAACGGTAAACCGTACAGGGATCGTATGGCAGCAGTGGTGAGCACACTGGAAGGGCTGGAGGAAGTGCTGGCAGAGAGCAGTGCCGATTACGTCGTATTTCTGACAGAGGCGGACTGGTGTGATTTGAAGGGATGGTCGAAGCTGACGGTAACCGACAGGACAACAGATATGATCTATGGGGACGAGGACATGATTTCCCTGCGAAGCAGAGAGCGTTTTTCGCCCTTTTTTAAACCTGACTGGTCACCGGAGCTGTTTTTCTGTGACAGATATACGGGACAGGCGTGCGCCTACCGCAGGGAGCGCTGCCTTAAGGTACTGGCGGATGTGGAGAAAAGGGCAGCCGGCTTTCTGTATGAATTGGCGCTTCGTTATACCGAAGGCATGCCTGCAGACCGGATACTGCATTTTCCTTACATTTTAAATCACAGGATCGCGGAGCATGCTGCGGAGATTGCACCGGACGAGCAAAGCGCGATCGACAGGATCAAGGAGGAGGCACTCAGGCGGCGGGGAATCAGAGGACATATAGAGCCTGTTGCGGATATGCCTTTGAGCAGAGTTGTCTATGAGCAGGGGGGGACGCCGAAGGTCAGTATTGTCGTTCCGTCCAAAGACAATGTCGGACTTCTTACAGCCTGCATGGATTCTCTGGAGAAAAATACGGACTATGCCAACCGGGAGATTGTGCTTGTTGACAATGGAAGCAGCCCGGAGAACCGGGAGCGGATCGATGCTTATTGTCGGGTACATTCCATCCAATATGTGTATGAACCGATGCCGTTTAACTTTGCAAGGATGTGCAATCTGGGCGCGGAGCATGCAAAGGGAGAATTTCTGCTTTTTCTGAATGATGATATAGAAGTGATCCAGCCGGACTGGCTCGGGCGTATGGCAGGACAGGCGGCATTGCCGCATACAGGAGCCGTCGGGGCGAAGCTGTATTATCCGGGAGGCAGGATCATCCAGCACGCGGGCGTCATCAATGTCGGCATGGGCCCATCCCATGCACTGTTGGGCAAGGATGATGCGGAGGTGTATTATTATGGAAGAAATCGTCTGGACTATAACTGTCTGGCGGTGACGGCGGCGTGCCTGATGGTACAGACTGCAAAATTCCGTCAGGTCGGGGGCTTTGATGAGTCGCTTGCAGTAGCTTTTAATGATGTGGATCTGTGCATGAAGCTGCATGAGGCAGGCTATGACAATGTAATTCGGAATGATGTATGCCTGATTCATCATGAATCGGCAAGCCGTGGTCTTGATTCCAGAGACGAGAAGAAAATGCGCCGTCTGATTGAGGAGCGCACGCTGCTCTGGGAAAAGCATCCCTGCTATGCGAAGGGCATTGACCCATACTACTCTGTGAATCTTGCACCGGATTGCACGGACTTTTCCTGCAGGCTTTCCGGAAACACGCTGCTTCCCGCAAAAATGGCGGGAACGATAAAACATCCGGAGCGGTATGAAAGTCCCTTTCAGGTGCATATTGATGAAGTTGTCCGGGATGGAGACTGTATTGTGCGGGGCTGGTACTATTGGAAGAGCGATAAGGCAATGGCGGGTGTGAGGCCCTGTCTGGCACTGTCGGGAGAAAACGGCGAGGCAGTCTGCTATGAAGCCTGTAAGGTGGAGCGCAGGGATGTCGCAGAGGCGCTTGGCGTGGAATGGCAGGAGTGCGGTTTCAGCTGCAGACTGCCCGGAGATATCGGGAAAAGGATAGAGAAAGGGGCAAAAATAGGTATTCTGCTGAAAACGACGGGCTGGAGAAAAAAGCTGAGATGGAGTGACTATATTTCAACCAAGGAGGACATTTAGGGGGGCATGAACATGAAAAGCAAGAGCAAAATCTTATTGGTTCTATTGATGACAGCAATTCTGTGCGGCTGCGGCGGGAAGACAGACGAGGAAAGTGTCGAGGCCAGCGCCAGCGAGGAGACGGTTGATTATGGAGAGCAGTACCGGCAGGAGCCTGTCATTAATCTGCTTGCCGGGGGCTGGAAAAAGGAGGACATTGCGAATCCGGACAGCTTTATGTCGGTTTCTGAGTACCGGCAGGAGACGTTTGAAGATCATGAGCAGACAAGGGATTATCCGGGCGGGTGCTGTGTCGACCAGAACCGGATTTATTATCTCAGAACATACTATTTTCAGACCGAGGGGGAGCAGACGGTAGACATAAGACCCTATATGGACATTCTCGACTGCGATACCATGACAATTCAGACGATAGCCTGTCCGGCACAGAATTTTGATTTCTTTTCGGTATCGCAGGGGCGCATCATGACATACGCTGACGGACGGGATGAGGATGGGTATGTGACGGGATTTCAAGCCAGAGAGCTGTATGAGGACGGAACGACCTCAGAACCGGTAGATTTATTCCCGGTTGTTGAAATGGGGATACCTCTTCCGAACGCCGCATGGTTTGTCATGGAACTGGACGCTCTTTGGGAGGCGCGCTCGGGACATCATTACCTGATTCCGGCGGATGGATCGGGACTGTATGTGGCAGATGAGGAAGGTAATCTGGTCACTGAGTTCCACGGCTTCGGGGAAGGGAAGACAACGATCTCAGCGATGTGCCAGACATACGACGGCATCTGGCTGTTCAGATCATGGGACAGCGTCAGCAAGCAGACCAGTGTCTTCTACTTTGACGGAGATACGCCGGTCGTACTGTATGAGGGAAATGTTCCTGCCTATCAGGAGATATTTGCGGATTCCCATGGAAATTTTCTCTATTTAGACAATAACAATGCGCTGATTACATGGAATATCCTTACGGGAGAGCAGACAAGAAGGTATATTGGTTCCAAGGAGATCTTTCAATATCTTCTGGGGCTTGCACGGAATGAAAACGGTGACGTTGTCCTGTTTTCGGATGACAATACCCTGAGGATCATCACAACCTCCGGCCCTGCAGTGACAGCGACGATCCGCCTGCAGCCGTATATATTTTTGGATTATGGAATGCAGACGGCGATTGCCAATTATGAGAGAACGCATCCGGGAGTGACCATCGAAATTGGGGAAGAATATCGGTACGACGAGAAGGATAATAAGATCAACCAGATCTATGCCGACATTGCCAGGGGGGAAGGTCCCGATATTATCCAGCTGGACAGGGAGCAGCTCATGGCATTGCAGGATAAGGACTGTCTTATGAACTTAGACGGGGTGCTGTCTGAACAGCTGGAGAGCGTGTTATTTCAGGGGCTGTTGGACAGCGGACGTATAGATGGGGAACAATATATGCTGCCGACGAGCGCGGCGACTTATACCCTGATGGTCAATAATGAAGTATGGGACAAGCCATCGTGGACAGTGCAGGAGTTCATCGACGTTATAGAGGCGAGAGAGGCAGCCGGAACTCCTTTTAAAACACTTTGTTCAAGCAGTTTCTTTACGATAGATCCGTTATATCTGTTTATCAGGGACATCGGGCATTCTGATTTCTTAGATGCAGAGAAGAAGACCTGCTCCTTTGACTCTGACGAGTTCATTCACATTCTGGAGATCTGTAAGCGGTATCAGATTTCAATTACGGATAACTTCGTTGAGGGCACGGAAAGCTGGGGAAGAACGGTTCTGCAGAGCGGGGAGGTTCTGGTATATGCGGATCGAATGAGCTTTTCGGGGTTCAGCAGTACGATGGCGGCTCTTGGGCCGGACTATCACTTCGTGGGCTATCCGACAAATGCGGATAACGGCAATTTCATCTATTGCTATAGCGGAATGGCAGTCAATAAGAACACGGAGCATTTTGAGATTATCAAGGATTTCCTGAACAGCCTGTACGAGTTTAATGACACATTGGTATCTGATGTCATTTTACGCCGGGATTACTATGATGGGCGGATCATAACACCGAAGAATGCAGAATGGGTGACACAGCCGCAGGTAAGGCTTGATGGGCATACTTACACAATAATCAGCGGCAAGCCCGACGGAGAGAGCTATATCGAAGAATATCTGGAAATAATGGACAGCCTGACACCCTATGAAACGCAATATGATTTTATCCGGGGAATTATTACGGAGGAGGCAGATGCTTACTTCACCGGGGATAAGACGGTCGAGATTGTGGCGCAAAATATACAGTCAAGGGTGCAGCTCTATCTGGATGAGCAATAAACGGATTTTTTTCAGAAAAAAGGCACATACTATAAATGTAATCGGGCGGTCGGTTTACGGTCGCCCTTTTTCTGAAAAAGGAGTGTGTGATTATGGATTTTAACGGAATCAGTGGCGACGGCTTTACGCTCGGTGAGCTTCCGCTGGGATTTGGAATGGCGCTTGCGATGAATGAGTCTGCCATGCAGGGATATGCGGCTCTGACGGAAGCGGAGAAAGAGGAGCTGATCCTGAGATGTAAGGATGTTCAGACGAAGGACGAAATGCAGAGGATCGTGGATTCTCTGGCTCCCGGTACGGACATACAGGCGATCCCTGGAGAGGACGCGTTCCTGTAAGGAGAATGCGGCAAAAACAGACGGCGGGGGGGGTCAATACCAGCCGCCGTCTATTGTGATGATCTGTCCGGTCATGTAAGCGGGAGCGGAAGCCGTCTGGAGGATCAGCGACGCGACCTCCTCCGGTCTGCCGAGCCGGTCTGTGGGAATCTCTGCGGTGAGGGAACAGATATCCTCCTCTGAGAGACAGCCGTTCATCGCGGTGTCGATGACACCGCAGGCGATGGCGTTGACCTGAATGTTGCTCGGAGCAAGCTCCTTGGCGAGCGCTCTGGTGAAGGCATTCATGCCGCCCTTTGAGGCGGAATAGGCGACCTCCATGGAAGCCCCCTGCGTACCCCAGACAGAGGAGACGTTGATGATGTGTCCGCTGTGCTTTTTCAGCATCAGGGGAATTGCAGCGCGGCAGGTGTAGAAGCAGGAATCAAGATTCACTGCCAGAAGCTGGTGCCACTCGTCGGCGGTCATGTCCGTCAGCAGACCGATGTGGGCAATGCCGGCATTGTTGACGAGAACGTCGAGTGTGTCGAGGATCTCAAAGAGCCGGAGCACTTCTTTCTCATTTCCCATATCGCATTTGACGGCAGAGCATTGAATATCATATCTTTCCTGCAGCGCTGCAGCCGTCTCCTGAAGGGACGCGATCGAACTGTTGCAGGTTAGGATCAGGTCGTAGCCGGAGGCGGCAAAGCACTCGGCGGTTGCCTTGCCGATGCCTCTGGAAGCCCCGGTGATGAGAGCATTTTTTTTATTTCCATTCTTTATATTTACAGGTGTCATGTCAGTTCTCCTTTGACACCACTTTACCACACAACGGCTTGCTTTTCCAGCGGGAAACTGTTACTCTTAGAGAAGTGAAGTTACATTGACACATGGAGGGAATATGTACGATCTGATTATTATCGGCTCGGGTCCGGCGGGACTTTCAGCCGCAGTGTATGGAAAAAGGGCAGGACTGGAGCTTCTGGTGCTGGAGAAGGCACCGATGAGCGGAGGGCAGATACTGAATACTTATGAGGTTGACAATTACCTCGGCCTGCCGGGGATCAACGGCTTTGACATGGGGATGCAGTTCAGGGCGCATGCGGACAAGCTCGGCGTGGACTTCCGGGAGGCGGATGTTACGGAGATCTGTGACCGCGGTGAAAGCAAGCTCGTGAGAACCGACATCGGGGAATTTGAGACAAAGACGGTAATCCTTGCGACAGGAGCGGTTCATGCCCATCTGAATGTGTCCGGGGAAGAGGAATTGTCCGGCATGGGAGTCTCCTACTGCGCCACCTGTGACGGTGCGTTCTTCCGCGGCAGGACGGTTGCGGTAGTCGGCGGAGGAGATGTCGCGCTCGAGGATGCGATCTATCTTGCGCGCACCTGTGAAAAGGTTTATCTGATCCACAGGCGGGACGAGCTGCGCGGAGCGATGGTTTTGCAGGAAGAATTAAAGCGTCTGGAGAACGTGGAAATCCTCTACCATACAACCGTGGAGGAAATCTCGGGAACGGAAGCGGTTCAGAGCCTGCGTATCCAGGATGCTGAATCGGGTGCAGAATCTGAATTGTCGGTACAGGGCGTGTTTATCGCAGTCGGCATTCATCCGAATACGGAGCTGGTTCAAGGGCTTTTACCGCTCGACGAGGGCGGCTACATTCCGGCCGGAGAGGATTGCGCGACGGCTGTGCCGGGGCTGTACGCCGCGGGGGATGTGAGGAAGAAGCCTCTCAGGCAGATTATCACGGCGGTTGCGGACGGAGCGAATGCCGCGGTCGCCGCAGGAATGTTTTGCAGAAAATAATTTCTTAACAGCTTTCTTAATAAAAACAAAAGATTTATAAAAAAAGAATCATCAATTTTGATGGTTCTTTTTTGTGCATTATTACAAAAAACCAGTAAATATGCGGCCTTCGAGGAATTATCTGCCAGACATGTAAGGTTGACAAATGGAAAGAGGAGTGTTATATTTTTTAATGGTTGTAACAATTCCGTAACAAATGATGTAAAAAATTAACTTTTTGAAATAGATTCAGACAGAGATTGAAATATCGAAATTCGGATATGGAGGAAAACATGAAGCGCAGTCATTTCAGGGCAACAGCATATATATTGGCAGCAGTGATCGGATTTTCCGGCGCAGGACTCACGGCAGAGGCATCTGTTCTCCCGAGCGGAGGCATCGGACTGGCGATTGCCAAGGGAAATAAGCTGGAGGACATTTCTAGCCAGACGGCAATTCCGGTCGAGTCGATCATTGAGTGGATGAATATCGAGGACAGCGAGACCGCTAAGGCGGCTACCGCAGAAGATGCAGAGGAGGAGCTGTTCCGCAACCTTGTAATTGCGCAGGTGCGCTCCTGTGTGAATGTGAGAAGCCTTCCGAGCGAATCGGGAGAGATTCTTGGCAAGCTCTATAATAATTCTGTCGGAACCTTTATTCAGGAAGAGGACGGCTGGTATCTGATCAAGTCCGGTTCCGTTACCGGATATGTAAAGGCTGAGTACTGTGTGACGGGAGAGGATGCAGTAGAAATTGCCAGAAGCGTTGGAACGAGAATTGCAACAGTGACGACACAGACGCTGTTTGTCCGCACAGAGCCCACGACAGAGTCCTCGATCTTAGGTATGGTTCCCGAGGCAGAGGAGCTTCTGGTGCTTGAGGAGACAGAGGGCTGGGTAAAGGTTGATGTCGAGGAAGGTACCGGATGGGTATCTACCGATTATGTAGATCTCCGCAGCGAGTTTGTTCAGGCGGAATCCAAGGAGGAGGAAGCGGCACGTCTTGCAAAGGAGGCAGAAGAGCGCAGAAAGGCTCAGGCTGCAGCAGCGGCAAAGGTATCAAAGAAGACCGAGTCGAGCACCTCTTCGACAAATACCCAGAGCAGCGCAAGCTATTCTGTGGGAGAAGGAAGTGAAATGGGTGTTGCAGTAGCGGAATACGGACTGCAGTTTGTTGGAAACCCTTATGTATGGGGTGGAACAAGTCTGACCAACGGTGCTGACTGCTCCGGTTTTGTAATGAGTGTGTATGCGAACTTTGGCGTAAGCCTGCCTCATTCCTCTGCGGCTGACCGTTCACAGGGCTATGCAGTGGATGGCCTTGCAAATGCACAGCCGGGCGACCTGATCTGCTATTCCGGACATGTGGCGCTTTACATTGGTAACGGTCAGATCGTGCATGCATCCAATAAGAAAACAGGAATCATTGTCTCTCAGGCGGATTACAGAAAGATCCTTGCCATCAGACGAATCTTCTAAACAACAAAATAGGCAAATGCGTTAGGCCTGAACCGTTCGGTTCAGGCTTTTCAATTTGGAAAGTTTTCAAAATATTTCTGGGGAACAAAAGAGTGGGTGTTTTATGCTTCTGTACAAAATAGACAAAAAGCAAAAATAAAAAGAAAAATGATCGAAAGAAAAACAGAATCGTCGAAAAAGTTATCCACAATTAGAATGCCGTAAAATTCGACAAAAGTTATTTATACACTTAGTTATACACATTATCCACAGATTTAGAGGTGCAGCTTCTGTTGAAAAATGTCGAGGATTTTGGAACATCTGTTTTGTGTAGTTGTCATAAAAATTTGATTTTGTCGAAAAAAGTCAGGATTTTGATTGACATATTTAATATCAAAAACAAGTAAAAAATTTGTTAAATTGTTGCAAAACCAATCAGAAATATGGTATAATGCTTATACAATAAATAACCGAAAGGGATGATTAGTATGAAATTTATAATTGTTGGAAGGAACATTGAGGTTACACCCGGACTGAAGGCTGCTGTAGAGGAGAAGATCGGTAAGCTGGAAAAGTACTTCAATCCCGATACAGAGGCACATGTGACACTGAGCGTGGAGAAGGATCGTCAGAAGATCGAGGTAACGATTCCGGTAAAGGGAAATATCATTCGTTCCGAACAGGTCAGCAACGATATGTACGTTTCCATTGATCTTGTGGAGGAGATCATTGAGAGACAGCTGAAGAAGTATAAGAACAAGATCGTGGACAAGCAGCAGGCGGCAAGCTCCTTCAGCAAGATGTATGTGGAAAATGATTATATGGACGACGAGGACATTAAGATCGTCCGTACCAAGAAGTTTGACATTAAGCCGATGTATCCCGAGGATGCCTGCATCCAGATGGAGCTGCTCGGACATAACTTCTTCGTATTCATCAATGCAGAGACAGATCAGGTCAACGTGGTGTATAAGAGAAAGGGAGATACCTACGGACTGATCGAGCCGGAAGAATAAGTACATCGCCTGCATAGTTCAGGCATGAAAAAGGCACCGGGGAAGAGTTGTAAGCGCTTTTCCGGTGCCTTTGTGCGAGCAGAATGTGCGCAGACATAAACTTGATATGCGCAAAGGGCATGCGCAGAAATGGAGAGAAGGATGATTTACACAGTGACCCTGAATCCATCGTTGGATTATATCGTGACAGTGGAGGGCTTCCGACCCGGACACACCAACCGCACATCATCAGAGCTGATGCTGCCGGGCGGAAAGGGAATTAATATGTCCATTGTCCTGAAAAATCTTGGCATAGACAGCACCGCACTGGGCTTTGTGGCGGGCTTCACGGGCAAAGAGATCGAGCAGCGCCTCAAAGACTTCGGTATCAGGACGGACTTTATCCATTTGGAGAAAGGAAATTCCCGGATAAATTTAAAACTAAATTCGGTGGAAGGAACGGAGATTAACGGTCAGGGACCGGAAATCCCACCGACAGCGATAGAAGCGCTGATAGCACAGCTCGCGCAGCTTGGCGAGGGAGACAGCCTGTTCCTGGCGGGCAGCATTCCCGCGACGATGCCCGATGACATCTATGGAAGGATCATGGAGAAGCTGTGCGGCAGAGGCCTGAACCTTGTCGTAGATGCGACAGGCAGGCTGCTGCTCAATGTCCTGCAATATCATCCGTTCCTGATCAAACCGAATCTCGATGAGCTCGGAGAACTGTTCGGCGTGGAACTTTCTGCGGGGGATGAGGTCATGCCCTATGCGAAGAAGCTGCAGGAGCTTGGCGCGAGAAACGTGTTGGTGTCCATGGCAGGGGATGGCGCAGTATTGCTGGATGAGAACGGAGGCGTTTACAGGGCGGAAGCGCCGGAAGGGAAACTGAAAAACGGTGTGGGCGCAGGCGACTCCATGGCTGCCGGGTTTATGGCGGGATGGATGGAACGCGGAGAATACGATCACGCATTTCGTATGGGCGTGGCGGCGGGAAGCGCGAGCGCCTTTTCGGATTACCTTGCGACGGGTGAGGAGATCCGGCAGTTATATGAGAGGATGAGCAGCCATTAGGCGCCTGCATGCGGTGAATGAATATGTTCACCGCATTTTTCATATATTGCAGAGAAAAGTCTGACCGGAGCGGCGATGAACAGGGGACAGAGGGAGACATATACGGGGTGGTTGCGAAAGGGGATTCTCGTGGAATGTATTGCTTTGGCGATTATGGCGGTCATGCTCTGCGGACGGCAGGAAACGAATGGCGTGACCCTGGGGAGCAAGCCGGCGGGAAGCTCCGTGCTTGCGATAGAAAACGAATATATCAAGTGGGTGGATTTCACGGTGTCCTACGAGGCACTTTGCAGTGCTTATGACTGGGATGTGAAGACACACGGAACGGAGCATGAAATCTGCTGGGTGGAGCTGCTGGCATACACGGCGGCGAAGACCGGCGGCAGCTTTGACAAGAATGCCCTGAAAATACTGGAAAAGACGGCGAAAGCACTCTCAGAGGGCGAAAAGACGATGGAGGAGCTGACCGCGGATATGACATATTACGCCTATTACCGGGAGGCTTACGATGCCGCCATCGGAGGACTGGTCGGGGAGTATCAGGAGGAGCAGGAGGACGGCAGCTGCGTGCAGCGCTATGGACTAAAGGGTTATTTCCCGTTGGCACGCGGCTTTGATTACAGTCATTACGATGACTTCGGTGTCAGCCGTAGCTACGGCTACAAAAGACAGCACCTCGGCCACGACATGATGGGACTCGTGGGAACACCGATCACGGCTGTCGAGTCCGGCACTGTCGAGGAGCTGGGCTGGAACCAGTACGGCGGCTGGCGCATCGGCATCCGCAGCTTCGACGGCAGAAGGTATTATTACTATGCGCATCTCAGGCAGAACTATCCTTATGCGGAGGGGCTTGCGGAGGGAAGCACCGTCACGGCGGGAGATGTCATAGGGTACATGGGACACACCGGCTACAGCACGCAGGAGAATGTAAACAATATCGAGGTGACGCATCTGCACTGGGGGCTGCAGCTGATCTTCGATGAATCCCAGAAGGAGGGAAACAATGAGATCTGGATCGATGTCTATCCGCTGACAAGATTCCTCGCAAAGCACACCCAGCCTGCGGCGAAGGTCGAGGGAACAAAGGAGTGGAAACGCACGATCAGGATCATCGATCCGGCGGTGGAGGAGTATCTTCAGGAACAGTAACAATTTTGCTATGCTATGACTGAACTGCCATCGAGAACACAAAATTTATGGTGAGAATGATTGAAAAGGAAAATATATTTGTGATATTATAATATAAAATGAGCGATAAGAAAGCGATCTGAGGGATACGAGAGATGAAAAAGAGACTGACGGACTTTGTGCGGGAAACGATGGACATATCCCATATTAATCGTGCTGATCTGTGCAGGGGATTATGTTCCGTTTCCGCACTATCCAAATATCTGAATCAGGAGCGGAAGATGGACAGGCTGCTGCTGACAGCTATTTTGAATGGCGGCAGGACATTGCAGTTGCGCAGCTGTCGGGAGACTGGACAAGGGTGCAGGAATTGTTGGAGGACAAGGCGGAGAACCCGGTCTGCAATGCAGCACTGCAAAGACAGTTTTATCTGATGATGCAAGGACATGTCAGGAAAAGACTGTCGAGAGACTTCGCGGAGAGTGCGGCGCTGTACGAACAGGCGATTCGGATAACGATTCCCGATTTCCCATGTCAGATGTCAGACAGCATTCTCCTAAATGTTCAGGAGATTATGCTTCTGCTTTTCTGGCAGGCGGTGCAGCCGGATAAAAGATATTCGGAGGAACTGTTGAAGTTTCTGGAACAGTATGTTCCGGCGCATTTCAGGGACGAGCAGGTGACGATCAAAATCTATCCGAAGATTGTCTCCGCTTATCTTCCATTTTTACTGGAGCAGGGAAAATACACAGAATGCTTTTCTATGGCAGAGAAGACAATAGACATGATGGTATCTTCCGCTTACGCATCCTGTATGCGGACAGTTCTGCATTTTTATATTCAGGCAGCGGAGAAGCTGGGAAGGGAGCAGGGATTGCCCGAAAAGAGAGCACAGCTTGCCGCGTGGAAGGAGCTGATGGACGCATTCGGACAGTCGGGGGATGACAATGCGGAGAATGAACTGCTGCCGGATGTCTGGCAGGAGATAGAGCTTCTGCGGCATTATCAGGAAAGCAGGGTCAGACTGGAATTTCATTACCGAACGGCAATGCTGATCGTGGTTCATCTCTCGCAGTGCACCGGCGTGATGAAAAATTATGTCAAGGAATTGAAATATTCCGAGGAGGGTATCCGCTTACATATGATCAGCGGTGCAAGAAAGCTGCTGCCTACCTGTGTGAACAACCTCGCGGATGCGCTGGAAAACATGGGGCAGAAGGAGAAGGCACTAAAATTTTACCGGCTTGCCTTTTACAGTGCGGAACTCATGAAGCGGGAGGGGACAGCGAAGGTCGCCCGCAGATCTTATGAAAAGCTGCTGGGCAGAGAGATACAGTGGTACTAAATATGTTTTCTGTCAGAGACATTATCATCGGTATCGGCGACAGAAAATACTGAGACAATCCCATTGTCTTTCGGGGAAAACACCAAACCTGCAGTTTTGAGCGCTATTACTGTAAATAATGTGGCAAAGATACAAAGAAATAAAGTTTTTTCATCATTGTTTTACACCTCCATTTAGTGTCCTTATTCGTCTGTTTATTACTGATATGATATATTAAGATAGGACAAAATACCATGACGTTTCTGGAAAATAATATTTTCCAGAAACGTCATGGTATAACATATCAAGAGCTGTTATAATTGCTTTGTAACTGAATAACATGACAAAAGCGAAAGGAGGATTTGCTTATGAAGAAAACAGTTGTAGCATTTTTAATGCAAAGTGGGTATAATTCCCCGCGGCTTGCCGCGTAACAAACTTTATTT
>USGM01000033.1 GCA_900554205.1 uncultured Lachnospiraceae bacterium | reverse complement strand
ACCGTTGCGATGTAGGTTAACGGAATGCGCAGGGAAATTACTTTCTTAAATACCAGGTAAGCAGCGCCGATTAACAGGGCTACTACAGAAACCTCACCGATGGTTCCCGGAATCTTACCAATGAACATAGCTGCAAGATCATATGTATCACCGGCTTTGATTGCTGCAAGAGGAGTTGCGCTCGCAACTGCGTCTGTTACCGGGTCTGTGAACTTTGTCATAGCCTGTGCAAAGGAGATCAGCATAAAGCATCTCGCTGCCAGAGCCGGGTTCATCCAGTTCTGACCAAGTCCGCCGTAAAGCTGTTTTACGACGATGATTGCGAATACACCGCCAAGGATCGGCATCCATAACGGAATTGCCGGCGGCATATTTAAGCCTAAGATCATACCTGTGACAAGGGCACTGCCGTCACTGATGGTAACCGGCTTGTGCATCAGTGTCTCAAAAAGGTACTCACTGAGTACACAGGAAAGAACCGTTGCAACAACAACGATAAGGGAATAGATACCGAACTGCATCACGCCCCAGATCGTAGCCGGAAGCATTGCGATCGCCACATCGTACATTAAGTTCTTTGTGGAAACACCGCAGCGTACGTGAGGGGATGATGATACGTTTAATAATTTACTCATTTGTCACACCTCCTACGCTTTCTTTCTTCTGGCTGCCATGACAGCTTTACGCATCTCTTTGAATGCCTGTGTCAGCGGTCTGTGGGCAGGACAGATGAAAGTACAGGAGCCGCATTCGCAGCACTCCATGCCATGATTTGCCACAAATTCCTCTTCTTCAAAGTGTTCCGCATAGCTTGCCAGTCTGCTCGGAATGATCCTTCCGGGGCATGCCTCCACGCAGCGCCCGCAGTTGATGCAGGGACCCGGCTCCATCGCCGCGACATCGTCCTTCGACAATCCCAGAAGCGCAGTCGAGGTCTTTGTCGAGGGCACATTCAGGTCAAACATTCCGAATCCCATCATCGGACCGCCGCAGATGATCTTCTCGGGGGTCGTCTTAAATCCGCCAGCCTCGTCGAGGATCTCCTGATAGCTCATTCCGATCTTCACCCGGAAGTTTCTCGGGTTCGCCACAGCATCTCCCGTCACAGTGACAATGCGTTCCATCAGAGGTCGTCCCTCAACAACGGCGCGGTAAATCGCAACAATGGTATCTACGTTATTCACAATACAGCCCACGTCAGCCGGCAGCATTGTGGAATTGATCCTGCGCCCGGTCGTCGCGTAGATCAGCTGCCTCTCGCCGCCCTGCGGGTACTTCGTCTTCAATGCCTTCACGCTGATCCTCGGCTCGTCCTTCGTCAGCTGTCTGAGCAGGGAAATGCAGTCCGGCTTGTTATCCTCGACCGCGAGGATTCCCTGCGCATTGTCAAAGAGCTTTAATACAATTTTCAGTCCGCCGATCAGCTTCTCCGGTTCCTCCAGCATTCTCCGGTAATCGGAGGTCAGATACGGTTCACACTCCGCACAGTTTGCAATCACATATTCGATTTTCCCAGGCTCCTTCGGAGACAGCTTCACATGGGTCGGGAAACCTGCGCCTCCCATACCGACAATGCCCGCCTCCCGGACAATGTCAATGATCTCTTCCCTGCCGAGCTTCTCCAGCGGAGCCTGCGGATAGAATCCAACGTCCTCATACAGGCCATCATTCTCCACAACGATGCTCATGACCATGTCGCCCGTCACTACGCGCCTCGGTTCGATCGTCTTGACCGTACCGGACACAGATGCATAGACAGGCGCCGAAACAAAGCCCCCGCTCTCCGCAATTTTCTGTCCTGTAAGCACTCTGTCCCCCTTGGCAACGATCGCCTTTGCCTGAGCACCGATATGCTGGGACAGCGGATAGACCAGCTCGCTTCCGGGAAGGATGTCCTGAATCGGTTTATCCTTCGACAATTCCTTTCCATCGTAGGGATGTATACCGCCCGCAAATGTCAATTTTGCCATACCTTGCTACGTCCTTTCCTTTCATTCTACCCGAGATTTTCTGTCGAATTTTGCGAAAACCTCTCCCAATAAATATACTATTTTTTTCAATAAAATACTACTGCAAAATTTATTTTTATGCTATCATATTTATAAGTATATTTCACACAGGAGGTTTGTCATGAGAATTTCCGAGGAAACATTAGAGAACTTTTCCATCTCCTACCCGCTTGAACGCCTTGCGCCGCTTGAGCGCATTCTCTTTATTGATATTGAAACCACCGGCTTTACGGCGCGTTCCTCCTATCTGTATCTGATCGGCTGCGCCTATTACCTTGCAGGAAAGTGGCACACGATCCAGTGGATGGCGGAAAATTACAGTCAGGAGGCAGAAATTCTGAATGCCTTCTTTGAATTTTCAAGACTGTACCGCTATCTGATCCATTTTAACGGGAATAACTTTGACCTCCCCTTCATCCAGCAGAAATGTGAGCAGCTGTCCCTGCCGCACAGCTTTGATGCTTTTCAGGGACTTGACATCTACAGGCGGATTGCGCCCTACAAGTTTATTCTGCGCCTTCCGAACTGTAAACAGAAGACGCTGGAGCAATATCTTGGAATTGACCGCAAGGATGTCTTCTCCGGCGGTGAGCTGATCGGTCTGTACCACGACTATGTCAAGAATCCGACCGAATTTTCGGAGAATGCCCTCTTCCTCCACAATGCCGACGACCTGAAGGGCATGCTGGAGACGCTTCCCATTCTGGCTTATTATGACCTGTTCAACCAGCCCGTGCGCGCAAAAAAGGTACAGGCTAACTATTACAAGGACGCGAACGGTCATACACGCAAGGAGCTTGTCATCACGATTGCAACGGACACACCGCTGCCCAAACTGATCACTGCCTCCGCAAATGGCTGTCTGCTCCGCGGGGAGGACTCGGTCGTGACCCTGAAAATACCGATCTACGAGGAAGAATTAAAATATTTCTACTCCAATTATCACGATTACTACTATCTTCCGACGGAGGATGTCGCCCTGCACAAGTCGGTTGCGGGCTTCGTTGACAGAGAGCACCGCGTTCCCGCCTCCGCCGCAAACTGCTATACCAGAAAGGTTGCAAACTATCTTCCCCAATGGGATGTTGTGTTTGAGCCCTTCTTCAAGCGGGATTACAAGAGCCGCGAGTTGTTCTTTGAACTGACGGATGAAATGAAAAAGAACCGTCAGGCATTCTCTGATTATGCCGCCCATGTGCTTGCAATGATGGCATTGACCTACTGAGAAATGTGCGCCGCCAGGCACGCGCAATAAAGCCGTAAAACACTTCACCCCCGCTCCTCAATTCTGAGGGGCAGGGGTGTTTTTCTTCATATCTGGATTCTTCTGTGGTTGCAGTCGCTACAAATACCACAGGCCTGCATTTCCGATTCCTGACAAATTCTGAACCGTAAAATTACCTGTTCCAAGTCTGGCATACAAATAAAAAACAATAAATTCCGTTGCTTTTTGTAAAGTGAAGCACTGCTCCATGGCATCTTCAATCTGCTCTAAGGGGATACCGCAGTATTCATGGGATGTCTGTGCCAGACCATTAAAATAATCGGCACCACGTTCAATGCTAAAACAATTTACAATATTTAATAAAATATCAAGTCCGTATTCCGCGGCAACTTCTTTCATCCGGGGTGCAAAGCAGGGTGCCCTCTTATGGCTCAGCCCCACTCCGATGATCTGTGCATATCCATCCTTTGTCAAATGAGTATTTAAACCTTCCAGAATACGCCATGTGACCTTCAGCCCATCGTTCCCGCCATGTCCCACAAAGGCATATGGAATCTCCTCCGGGAAAGGCAAAAGCGGAGGATTGGCAAGCACATGGTCAAAACGCATCTCGCCCAACGAAGCATATAAACTGCCATTGCGAATATCCATCACGTCATCCAGATCATTGATCATGGCATTTATGTGTGCCAAATCTGTTGCAACCGGATTGATTTCCATGGAAGTTACGATTTCTCCCGCCCGCGCGGCATAAAGCGCCTGCACTCCCGGTCCGGAGCATAAGTCAAGGCATTTAACTCCCCTTCTCGGTAACTGATGGGTCAGCAATGCAAAAGAATCCATTCCTAAATAAAGGGAAATCTTAGAATTCGGGATTTCATAAAAAAGCCAGAGTCCAAAAACCGTATGTAACACAAATCCGGAAGTCCTTACGCAATCTTCCGGTTCCAGTATAAACAAACCGTACGGCTCTAAGCTGCGGATAATCTCTGCAAGCTCACTGTCAAGCATCGAAAACGGCACCGCCTTGCCAAGCAGAAATAAATCAACAACCGGTCTCAGGCTCTGTGTCGCAGACTCCCTCGCCAGCTTCCAGCGAAACGGCGAATTATCCAGCGGGAAAAAACAGTTGTAAAATTCTGCATAACCCAATACCGTAAGGCGTTCCGCCATTTTTCGAAGTTCACTTTTTATCTGACTATTCTTCATTTCCCTTCTCCCGTTGTTTCTCCTCCGCTGCACTACGTTCTTCACACGCCATAATCTGTCCTGCAATCTCTGCATAATGTTCACGCAGCACATTGATTGCATCACGATTGGTAGTCAGCGCCTCACAAACCTCACAGACAGAGTGAAAATCCTTCCGAAAAGTGATGGAAGGTTCTACGGCACTGACAAAGCGGCAAAGCCATAATGGTCCCATATGATGAATTGCATTCAGCAGTACACTGTCGGCAGCTCTCTGTAGAATATCAACCGCTGATTCCTCAGCAAGATTTCCTAATTCCAATAATTCATTTTTGTCACAGCGGATACCGCAGCAGGCCCAGAGGTGATTATCAAAAGAAACTGCCGGCTGGCTGCCGACCCACCGGCAGCCTGTCAGCAAGGAATCCTGTGCCTCAAAGCATACAAAATTGTCCTGTTCCACAGCATCCGCTGCGCGCCCTGTATTCTGCAAAAGTGCTTCTGCAATAATATAAAGCGTTCCATCTGCATCTCTGGGGTCATTACGCGCCTTATATCTGTCCTTTTGTCTGCGTATCGTCACTTTTTCCCCTAATAACTCTTCAATGGTTTCCGGTAGATATTTATCATGCTCCCCATGGCTGTTAGCAATGACAACCGCTGAAAATCCCATGCCCTTTGAAGCCTTCCACGCACAAATCACATTTTTTACCGGGACATACGGTGCATGGTAATCGTCAAGACTGAAATTAAGCTCACCAAGACCTGCTTCACGAAGTCGTTCCAGCATTTTTTTTGCCCTTGTCCGGGACGACGCCCAGTGGCAGTTCGTCACCAGACGGGTCAGTATTCCACGCTCTGCTGCATAGCGAATGGCTTTCAGGAGATCCTCCAGCAGCAATGTCGGCTCACCGCCTGTGAATACGACAAGAGCAAGCGGAACAGCCGCATGAAATTGGTCTATTGCAGCCCGCATTTGTTCAAATGTCAGACTTTGTTTCTGCCCCGGCACACAACACATAACACAATGTGGGCAACGTGCCGTACAATTATCCGTAGTGATTATGGTGAGTTGCCTCCCCTCAAACGCCTTAATGCTCATGTATACTATCATCCTCCGTAAAACCAGATTTCATTCCGGCAGAGCCGACCAGCAGACCGGGTAAATCCCCATGTCTGATTGATGCTGCACAAATTCTGACTTTTATGCTAATTGCCTGACTGTTGTCTCTGACAGCGTGTGCAGTATCCGTTTACCCAGTCATGACCCTTTGCAGGAATTTCCCTTATCATATCCTGCTGGCAAACAGTACAGCAACTAACCTCTCTACCCGGCTCCTCACAGGTTGCCTCTTCTAATGTGGACCACCGACTGGCAGTATGACCCGCCGCGGAGGTTTCCCTTATCATATCCTGACCGCAAACCATACAACAGGTAATTTCCTTACCCGGACTCACACAGGTTGCCTCTTCTAATGTAGACCACTGACCGGCAGTATGATCCACAGCAGGTATTGCCTGCACTTCCATAACCTCTCCGCAAGTGCTGCAATATACTTCTTTCTCCCCCCGGGTTGTGCAGTCTGCTGCCCTGACAATTTTGGTATTGCCGGCAACGTGGGTATGACTTTCTTTTGTTGGGTTAGTAGAAGCCGCCTCGTCTGTCTGTCCATTCCCCCCCTGACTGCCACTGTTACCCTGACCGTTGCTGCCCTGACTATCACCCTGACTGCCATTGTTACCCTGACCGTTGCTGCCCTGACTATCACCCTGACTGTTGCCTTGATTGCTACCCGGATTGCTGCCATTGTCCGAACCGGTATTCTGTCTATCCGCCTCCTTACGCGCACCACAACGTGTACACACGCCATTTCTCCACGCATGCCCAAGGGCTGAAACTTCCCTTGTCCGAATCTCCTCGCCACAGACCGTGCAATACAAACTTTCTGCGCCGATTGTCTCACAGGTAGGCGCCACTGATGAAACCCACCTGCCGGATGTGTGCCCTGCAGCGGGTATCTCCTGGTTTTCCATCTTCTCACCGCAGACACCACAATACACTGCTTCCTCGCCTGCCTCTGTACATTCCGCGGCTTTCACGACTATGGTTTCGCCCACAGTATGTTCATGCTCATCTGTGATTCTCTCCTCAGAATTCGTTTCCGTTTCGCTGGTCTGTGTTTCTTCAGAACTCGCTTCTGTTGTGCCGGGCTCTATTTCTTCAGATACTGTACTCTCCTCCGCCTGTTCATACCTTGTGGGTTCGGCTGGTGCCGGATTCTCCTGATTCCTGCCTACAGAAATGGCAATAACACCGCCCACCACTACGATAGCACACCCGATAGTAATCGGCTTCCATATTGCAGAACCCTTTCCAAGCACATCTCGAATCGGACGCCACACCCTGTCAAGCGTCTTGCCTCCATTAACAGGCGTGCCTCTACCCGGCTTCTCAAAGTTGCCTCCAAGCCCGGCTACCTCATTGCCTCCGACTCCCGCTATACGGTTGCCTCCGACTCCTGCTATCCGATTGCCTCCAGCTCCGGCTATCCGGTTGCCTCCGACTCCTACTATCTCGTTACCTCCGACTCCCGCTATTTGATTGCCGCCGGCTCCTGCTATACGGTTGCCTCCAAGTCCGGCTACCTCATTGCCGCCGGCTCCCGCTATCAGGGTTCCGCCGACTCCCGCTATAAGCGTTCCACCGATTCCGGCTATCCCGTTACCGCCAAGTCCTGCTGCATAATTTCCGCCGTCTATCGCGCGACCGGTTCCGGATTCACCACCGCCGTCATCGCCGCCATTACCGCCATTATCTCCACCATCATTGCCGCCCGAGCCGCCATCTCCGCCGCTGGGATCGCCATTTCCGCCATTGCCGCCGTTTCCGGAGACAACGGAACCACCGCCACTGCTTCCGCCCGATCCACCGTCTCCACCACCGGGTCCACCATTACCTCCATCATCTCCACCGTCACCGGAGATAACGCCGGCAACAAAACCATCCGTATCAACAACCACCTCCGTGGAAGTGACTATATCAGAGCTGGAAAAAACCACAGAATCCGTAAATGCAACAGAATTCGAATCGGCTACAGCATCCGAAGAAGCTACAACATCCGAAGAAGCTATAACATTCGCTTCTGTTATTGCCCCATAATTTACATTGGTGGCAATATTTGCATTTGCATACACATTCGCATTGGCAGCCGCATTGACATGGCTTACGGCATTTGCCATAGTAGTAGCGTTTGCTGCATATATTATATTTGCAGCAAACGCCGGTGAAATTATGGCAGTAGCCTGCGTTCCCGGTGCCTGTGCTGCCTGTACTTTCAGGGCACTTGCTACATTTTCCGTAGCAGCACTGTCCAGCGAATCGAGATATTCTGTAAGTTTCACGCTTTTGCCGTTCTCATCAAAACCGACAATGGTATCAATTCCCTTTTCTTTTAACACAGAAACAGGGTCACTTTCAAATTGTGCCTTCAGTTCCGGCTTCTCTGCCATTTCATTATTTAATACCCTCATGTTCTTCCAAAAAGAAAGACTGTCTAGGTTTGTACCATTTGGACTTGCCATGCTATATACCCTTCCTCTCTTATTTTCCTTCTGCCTGTCTTTTTCTTACATTACTTTTCTTTCACGCAAGAGCTGTCTTTTCGATTTCCATTCTTGTCGAAAGTTCTCTTTAGCGCTGCTTCTACAGGAAATACGGATACACTCATAACCACTGTATCGACGATACAGATCCCAAATCCCACCATAATCCTGATATCTTCACTTTTGCCGATAACAAAAAACAGCGAAAGAACACTGACCGCCAGCAGAACCAGGCCGGTCTTAAACCAGATTCTTCCGAAATAGTGATGAGCGAATTCCCATGTGTCCCTGTTTTTCATTGACATGGTTGTTCTGTATCCATATAATGAATTTATTTTTTTAGGTGCCGCTTTTCTGAAAATTGCACCGAATATTATCATCAGCAGCGGAGCCCACAAAGCCTCTGACAACGTCAAAAACCACATCACCTGTTCCTCCTGTTCCTCCTGTTCCTCCTGTTCCTTCTGACTTCATCATCTGCTTTCCCCTATTGCCAGTCTGCAAGAAGAAAACCGGGGATATACACGAAAGGAAAAGCTATCCATATTCGTGTCCTCGATTACTTTCGGATACTGTTCCTCGTACCACAGCTTTTTGGTTGGCTGAATCAGTTCCGTCAGCTCAGAGGCAACCGTCTGGTAATTGGCCGGAAAGTAATTTTCCCCGGATGTGGAAAGCGTTGTTCCATCTGTAAATTCTACATACATAGAGAACCCACCCCCATCAAGAACCATGAAGTTATTGCCGTGAAATCCATTCCAGCTTCCAACCTCATTCGTTTCCAGAATCTCCCGCACCCGGTCCATTAACTTCGCGTCGTCCATATGCAGATATTCATCCTCGTATGCAATTTCCAGACACACCTGCGTTCCCTCTTCCGCACGGGTCAGTGTAAATGAAGATATTTCCGGCATGGCGCTCTCATGCTGGCTGAAGGTGATTTTCTGAACCTCTGTAATCCCTACCGGGGATGTAGACGGCGTTTCCGGAATTTCCTCACTATTTTTCTTTCCGCATCCTGTAAAAAGAGCAGTTATCCCCAGCGACATAATCCCCATCTTCAAAATCCTCCCTAGGATTCTTTTACCCCTGTCTTTTTCCATATAACCCTTACAAAACCTCCGTCCACTGAATCTCCGGAGCATTCTCAATTTCCCATGTAATTCCGAGTTCCCTCTTATGTTCCTCAAGGATGGCATTCATCTCATCCTCTTCATAGATCAGGATCCCCTTTTCCCGGTACAGACCAAGTATCTCATCCTCCGGCATTGCCGGATTTCCTGCCTCATCGCTGAATACATACCAATTTCCGCGAAGATATTCATTATAGGCATCTTCATCATCACCAGTGGGAGGCTCCATAAAGTTGTAAATCGCCAGCATATACGTTTCCTGACTGTCACCCGGACTGCTGTAACGAATGTCCAGTTCTTCCCTTACATCCGCTGGCAGATAATTTTCGGGAATCAGATTCGCTTCCAGCCCCATCGCATATTGGACAGAATATACGAGAGAAATCCTGCCTTTTGCATCAATCAGACTTTCCGTTTGCTTTGAATTGTAATAATCAAACATTGTCGATGTATCAATCATTCCGGCACTGTTCAGCCACACTTCGCGACGGTAATAGCTGTTACATCCCGCAAGATATTGAATCCTTCCGTCAATCCATTTAAAGAACAGATATTCTCTTGCAAAATCATACTCATCTGACGTCGTAAATTCCATACATACTGCCAGCTCCGGTTCACCGTCCAGACCGCAGTCAATCAATGAATAGGTTGTGCTTTTCAGCTCATCCGGCATATCCATTTCCCCCAAAAAAGCCGAACATCTGTCGGAAATCTCTCCCAGCGTATACTCCCCTTCCTCCAATATCACATCCTCGTCAGAGATAACAACCGCCGTTGCTGCCCCGTCCAGAAAATTCATATACTCTGTTTCTGCGTCGGCATATAACGTATCCCCATCCGAAGACTCCGGCAGGGTAGCTGACTGCTGTCCGGCGAAAGACCCGCTGTTGTAATCTGTCAAATCGGTTACACCGGGGGAGTACCATGGGATGTTCATCGTCCCATCATACAAGGACAGTGAAGGATTCCAATCCAGTACTTCTCCGGCACTGTCTACGATTGTCACCTGTGTTCCGGGGATCACGTCACTTGGATTTGCACAGAGCAGGATTGGCCCGCCTGCTTCACTGCGATAAAGAACCTGTCCGGGTTCTCCATAAAACCCGTTGCTCTCATCCATAATCCATTCATTGACAGCCAGAGAGGCTGACTGATCAGTGGGAATAATACAATAAATTTCATTTCCGCCATCCGGCTGTTCCACATAATTTTGTTCCGGTATCTCCCAAAGGAACGGATAGTCCGACAAATCCGCTTCCGCCAGAAAAGTAGCAATATCCGTACCGTATCCCAAAAAGACCGCCGCACACAAGTCCCCATTGGAAGCTGCTAAAAGACGCAGATCCTCTATTGTAGCACCATAAGAATCCCCGGTTTCTGTTTCTGTTTCACTTTCCTCTGAGGTTTGTCTGGAATGCTCTACCCCACTCCCTGACTGTGAGGTCTCTGCCGGAATATTATTTGATGTAATCTGCTCACCGGTTCCGCAGGCTGTCATACTCAGAAAAATGAGAAATCCCCCTGTCATCAGCCCGATTTTTTTCATGTACTGTTTACCTCCACATTTTAAGCCCATGGATCTGACGCTTTGGGCTGCCGGATATCTGTCAGCAGATACTGTTCCCACAGAAACCATCTGCCGTCCCCTTTTCTGCGGAGCTTGATGGGACGAGGACTGTCTGCTCCCCCACAGGGAATGAAGAGCTTTTTATACCCTTCCTCTGCGTCCGAAATATGGTTGCTTTCAATGGTGAGCCGGAAGGGTTCTTCCGGTGTATAGTTGTTTTCCGGTACAGCACCCACAAAATAGGAAAACGGAAGATAGGTCTTTCCTCCCCGGAACCTGTCATTCAGGAAGGAAATTTCCTGACCGTTAAGCGGGCGCGGACCGCGCAGCCAGTTCAGCATCTCCAGTCCTGCCTGCTTCTCCACCGCATAGACGCAAAGTGCGCATACCGTCAGCGCAGCTGTCTGAAAAGGAGTTTCCAGCCTGGCTTCGGGCAAAGCCTGCATCTGGCTTAAGTTTTCCGGCAAAGCCGTAAAAGTAAAGCTCTCCTTCTTGTTTCCCTGTGAATTATCTGCACCTTCCATCATTTCTCCGGTAACCTGTCTCATTTTATCAAATATGCTCATATATTTTCCCTCCATAGCAACTGTTTTGCAAAAGCTTGTATAAAAGGGGAACAAAAGACTGTTTTAGCCTTCTGTCCCCATAAAGGACTCAGATGGATTAGTTGAGGTTTACAGATCCGCTGGCATAAAGGGTGCCGTCCTCGTTAAAATAGACACTCAGCCATGGGCCAGTGCTGTCATCGACAAACCAGAAATAAATCTGACGTCCATAGCTTGCTTCATACATATATGCAGAAGGATCCACGCCAATATGCTCCACCACGTCCTTGTAGGTCAGCTTTTCGAGATCAGAGCCGGTGAAGACATTCAAATCCTGAAAGTAATCCTTCTGGGTCTCCGCAAGCGTCTCCTTGGTAGCGCGCTCGTCGCTCATGGGCTGCACTTCAGTGGACTTATAGTCCAGATTGTAAGGGTTGTCATTCGCTTGTTCGCCACCGTTGCCGCCATCGCCGCTGCCGCAGGCAGCCAGAGCGAACACCATCGCAAGTGTCAGCAGGAGCGTTATCATTTTATTTATTTTTTTCATAGTAATCTTTCCTTTCAAAAATAGATATCATCAAAAATCAGGTCTGCTTGCGCCACAGTTCTCGCAGAATTTCCCCTGGTTTGTTGCACCGCAGTAGGGGCAGCTCCAGCTCTGTACGACATTTTCCCGCGTCGGTGCGGCGTATGCTGTCTGATTTGCGTCTGACATCACGCGTTCATCCGGCATGGTGGCACCATTTATACAGCCATCCCCATCCGGCACCGGTGCCTCAGTCCGCTGTCCTGCCACCGCGTTACAGCGCATATACCCAGGCAGACTGCAAATCTCCTCGCATGTCTCCTTATAATTACGGTAGCGCGTATTATCCAGCGGTTCTCCACTGGCTGCCTGCATAAAACCGCCAACTGACCACATGATTCCGGTAGGACAGAACGGAACGTGCACAGGAACATCATTCAGCTTGAATTTTTGCAGAGATTCCCGTCCTCCAGCTTGCGATTGCCCAGCAGACCTATTTTTTCACCACAGATGTCACAATACTTTTTATCAAAAAATCCCATCGTCTACCCTCTCCTGCACAGACTAATTTTCTTTCTTATTTAAATACGCTCCATAGATATATAAAGCAGGCAGAATCAATCCGGTTGCAAGGGAAGTTACGCTAAAACCACTTCCGCCAACCATGTTCAGCACATTTCCGAGTACACTGAGAACTGCTACAATTGCTCCCCATACAATACACTTTTGAGCCAGCTCAGGTTTGGTACAATTTTTTACTCCCTGAATTCCGGCAATCAACTGTACAATTCCGCTTATCAGACACAGGAAAGAAGCGGCATAAAGCAGACCGGTTCCTGCTGCACTCCCCGACAATGCAGCCAGACCGCTGACTCCGAGAATTGCAACAATACCTGCGATAATTCCAAATGCACCTCCAATAATCATCAAAATGCCTGTTACCTTTAAAAATTTCTGTCCCTTCATAATCAGTCTCCTTTCATTTTCTTTTGTCTTAAATTTGAGTTTGTCTTGATACCGCTTCCACACCCGGTATGTTGCAAAGCCCCCTGCATCTCCTTTCCACTGCCGCCCTGTCAGACAAACCATTGTCCACGGTCTCAACATCAGCATAGCAGTTGGGGTGCCAAAAGGATATACTTACCATTCGTATTTTGCTGCATCTGGGGCAAAATACGAATCATTAGTATACAACATACAGTGGTGCATATGTGTCGCTATGCAAGATATGGTGCATTCGCAGCTTTCTTAATGACTGATCGCAGATTACGGATTACTCAGAATATCAATTCTGATAAATGCTCTTGCTGCTGCCTCATGAATATCGCAGCCCTCTATAAACAACTGTAGAATTACCCTCTCTGTAGGCGTCAGCGTCTGAACACGGGCAGAAAACTCCTGAAGCAGCTCTTCAATATCCGGCGGCAATTCTCCCAGCATAGGCTTCTGAAGGTTCTTTGAATGGATAAATGAAACCAATGCATCAATTTCCGAAATTCCAGAATGATGTTCCCCAAGCGCCTCTTCTCCCTGTATCGCCCTCAGGCTTTGAAGGATGGGAGAGGCAAACTGTTTTGAAAGGCATAACGACAGCAGCAAAAGGATCACCAGAAATCCAAAAGACCCCAAAATCCACATTTTCCGGGTTACAGAAGAATGCTGCCGGTAGCTGCTCTCAGAAATCATGGTTATGACGGCAAGTGGAAAACCTCCTGCCGATTTTGCATCAATCATCTGGCTGGTTCCCATGTAAACACAGGTACCATCTGTACAAGTCATATAGTAACGTCCATTGTCCACGTTCATGGGAGCAAGTACGGTAACTATGTTTCCGAAAGAACTGTCGGCAGCCGGATATGTGAGGGTAAAATACAATCCGCTCAACTCTACCCCACAGATACCGCGTACTTTGCCGCTGTTGTCCATAACAGGAACACATAACAGAAGAACATCCTCCCATGTGTCTCTCAGTCTCATCCGCTCGGACCACTGACATCCCTCTGCCAGTCTTTTCCCGGAAAAATCCATAAGCGTGTCATAACCCGGTATCATCTCCGTATCAAACTCCAAATCCCATCGGTTGTGCATCTGTACCTGTTCTTTCCGGGCTACATCCGCTGCTCCCCGGAAATAGACAATATGCTGATCCGCTGTTCCCACTGCCTTTAAGTCGGAAAAACGCAGGTATTTTCTGTGATACATGATATGAGAAAAGTCCGGGAAGCTTCCCGGACTTTTCTCGATTTATAAGGGCTTCTGATAGAAGAACGAATTCTTCCTCTCATATCCCATCTCTTTGTAGTTCACAATCTGCTCCGTACTGCCGATAAACAGGACTCCACCGGGCGCCAGTGATCTGAAATACTTGCGGAAGACCTCATCCTTGGCCTCCTCCGTAAAATAGATCAGCACATTGCGGCACACGATCATATGGTAGTCCGTCGGATAGATGTCCTTCAATAAATTATGTTCCTTGAAATCCACTCTCGCCTTGATCTCATCGGAGATCTTATAAGACGGCCCCACCTGTGTAAAATATTTCTTCTTCAGATCCTCCGGTACAGATGCAATGCTCTTCGCATCGTACAAACCGACCTTCGCCTTTGCAAGGATCTGCTTGTCGAGATCTGTCGCAAAAATACGGATATTGTTCAACGGCACATGCCTTGACAAAGCCATCACGAGCGAATACGGTTCATCGCCTGTAGAACATGCCGCGCTCCATATTTTCAGGTTTCTGCCAAATCTCTTGACAAGCTCCGGTATTACCTCTTCATCCAGCAGCTTCCACTGTTCGGGGTTCCGATAAAACTCAGACACATTGATCGTAATATAGCTCACAAACTCTTCAAACAGATCCTTGTCCGTTTTCAGGGCATGTACATATCTGTCATAGCCTTCGATCTTATGCTTTGCAATCAAAGTGTCGATCCGGCGCTTCATCTGCTTTTCCTTGTAGCAGTTGAGGTCTATACTCGTCAGTGACAGCACTTCCCGCTTAAAATATTCATAATCGTATGTCATCGGCATTCACCGTCCCGATTTTTCTTTTCTTAATTATTCTCTTCTGCCTCCTGCGCAGCAATCACTGCATCAATGTTCACAGGGACAACATCCTCATCAGAATCCCCGTTCTCCTGTGTCTCAGGAACAAGCATAGCCTTGATGCTGAGAGAAATCTTTCTGTCAGCCTCGTTGAAGTCAACAACCTTTGCTGTCACTTCATCGCCAACCTTCAATACATCTGCGGGCTTCTCAACATGCTCCTTGGAGATCTGGGAAACATGCAGCAGTGCGTCCACACCGGGCTCCAGCTCAACAAATGCACCGAAGTCTGTCATTCTTGCGACCTTACCGGTAACAATGTTGCCGACAGCGTACTTGCTTGCGGCATCCTTCCAGGGATTTGCATCGTCAAACTTCAGGGAAAGTGCGATCTTGCTGCCGCTGATCTCCTTGATCAGGACCTTCAGCTTATCGCCAACCTTGAACACCTTCTTGGGATGCTCAACACGTCCCCATGACATTTCTGAAATGTGAAGCAGTCCGTCAACACCGCCGAGATCAATGAACGCACCGAAATCCGTGACATTCTTGACAACGCCTTCCACAATGTCTCCCTCGTGGATTCTCTCGAACAGTTCCTTCTGCAGCTCTGCCTTCTGAGCCACAAGAAGCTGTCTGCGATCGCCGATATATCTTCTTCTCTTGGGATTGTACTCGCTGATTACGAACTCAATCTCCTGTCCTGCATACTTTGAGAGATCCTTCTCATAGGAATCGGAAACAAGGCTTGCCGGAATGAAGATTCTTACTTCATCCACAATCACGCTGAGTCCGCCGTCCAGAACCTGGGATACGGTAGCCTTCAGCACCTCTTTGTTGTTGTATGCTTCCTCGATTCTCTTATTTCCTCTGTCTGCTGCAAGCCTCTTATAAGTCAGTACAACCTGCCCCTCACCGTCATTTACCTTCAAAACCTTTACTTCCATGGTATCGCCGGGTTTTACCACCGTCGTCAGATCCAGATTGGAATCATTGGTGTATTCGTTTCTTGTAAGAATACCGTCTGACTTGTATCCGATATTCAAAACGATTTCATCCGCTTTGACATCGATGACTGTGCCTTCGACTACCTCTCCTGAATGTATTGTCTTAATTGAATCTTCCAGCATTTGTTCAAAAGTTAATTCTGACATAATTTTGAACCTCCTCGATTAATTTATTTGGGGTGGAAGCCCCCGCTGTAATACCCACCAGGCGGACAGATTTAGGCAGTTCTAAATGCAAGTCATCCAGTGTCTGTATAAAATAGGTATCCGCACACTCCTCACGGCAGATCTCATACAGCTTCTTGCTGTTTGAACTGTGCTTCCCTCCTATTACGATCATCACATCAGCCTCCCGTGCAAGTGCTCTTGCTGACTGCTGACGTTCCTCTGTCGCGTTACATATAGTATTCACAACACTAACATTGTAACCTTTTTTTTCAAAAATTTCAACTATATATTGAAATTTATTGTAGTTAAATGTCGTCTGAGAGACGACGCATAGCTTTCTGTCCTCCGGCGGTATGAAATTCATCGCCTCCTCCGGCTCCTCCAGCACGGTTGCGGCTTCACAGCACCACCCGACAATTCCCTCCACCTCCGGGTGTCCCGGATTGCCGATAATGACGATGTGGCTGCCTTCTCCGCTCTCCTTCTCGACAATCCTGTGTATCCTTTTCACGAACGGACAGGTGGCATCAATACATTCCAGTCCCTTCTCCTCCAGCAGCTGGTAGATTTCCGCCGGAACGCCGTGTGCGCGGATAATGACCGCCGCGGCCTCTGCACCGCTCTGTGCCGGCAGCTTCTCCAGCGCCTCTCTGTCTTCCAGCACGCCGACACCCTTTTCCATCAGTTCGCGGACAACCTCCTCGTTGTGCACGATAGGCCCATAGGTATATATAGTCTTTCCCTTTGCGAGCTGTTCATACACCGTATCGATTGCACGCTTTACGCCAAAGCAGAAACCTGCGCATTCCGCAAGTCTGATCTCCATGTTCCACCTCTTTCCGTCACCGTTTCCAGCTTTATTCTTTCGCACAGAGCGCCGTCAGTTTCTCGACAACCTCCTCGATTGTCATGTCGGAGGTATCCACAAGAACCGCATCCTCCGCCTGCTTCAGCGGGGACGTCTCCCGGTGCATATCACGGTAATCCCGCTCCTCAATGTCCGCCTGGATCTTTTTCAGATCACACGCCTCCCCCTTTGCACGCAGCTCCTCACAGCGCCGCTTTGCGCGGACCTCGCTGCTGGCTGTCAGATAGATCTTCTTCTGGGCATGCGGGAGCACACAGGTTCCGATGTCGCGCCCATCCATGATGCAGTCGCTCTCCGCCGCAAGCTTACGCTGGAGTTCCACCAGCTTTCTTCTCACCTCCGGTATCGGGCTGATCACTGAGGCGGCATTTCCGACCTCCTCCGTGCGCAGATACGCATTCACATTCTCTCCATTCAGGTATACTACCTGAACACCGTCCTCATAGCGGATTGTCACGTCCGCCTCGCCGCATTTCTCGATAATTTTCTCCCTGTCATCCAGAGCAATCTTCTGCCTGACAATAAAGAGCGCCAGCGCGCGGTACATCGATCCGGTATCGACATAGATCAGATTCATCCGCTTTGCGACCGCCTTGGCGATCGTGCTCTTTCCGGCTCCCGCCGGTCCGTCCACTGCAATGTTATAACTCATATGCCACCTCCTGCAAGATGCCCGGTCGACCAGGCGATCTGTAAATTAAAGCCCCCTGTCAGTGCGTCCAGATCCAGCACCTCCCCGGCAAAGTATAAGCCCTTGAGCTTCTTTGATTCCATCGTCGAGGGATTGATGTCTCTTACCGACACACCGCCCCTTGTGATAATTGCTTCCGCGAAATCTCTGGTTCCGCTCACCGTCAGCGGCAGATCCTTGATCAGCCCGGCAAAATGCCGCCGTTCCTCCCGCGAAATCTCGTTTACCTTCCTCTCGGCAGGAATACCGGAATTTTCGACCATCACAGGAATCAGCCTCACCGGGAACAGCCCTCCCAGCGCATTCTTGAACTGACGGCTGTGGTTCTCCTCAAAATCCCTGATCAGCCTCCTGTCAAGCTGTTCTATATCCATCGCCGGCTTCAGGTCAAGATGCACCGCTGTCTCTTTCCCGGGTTTGTAATAGCTGCTCGCCGACAGAACCAGCGGCCCGCTGATGCCAAAATGCGTAAACAGCATTTCCCCGAAACCGTCATAGACTCTTCGCCCGCCGCACACGAGCGACAGCCCTACATTTTTCAGTGCCAGTCCCATAAGCTCCCCGCACCATTTCTCCTTGATGTTAAACGGTACAAGCGCCGGCTGCGGCTCAATCACCTTATGCCCTGTCTCCGACGCAAAGCGGTAGCCGTCTCCGGTAGAGCCGGTCGACGGGTAGGAGACACCGCCCGTGCATATAATTACCTTATCCGCCTCCATGCGCTTTCCGTCCGACAACAGCACACCCTCTGCCTTTTCCGCGCCGAGAAGCTTCTTCACCTCTGTGCCCAGAAGGACTCTGACACCTCTCTTTTTCAATTCTCTCCGGAACGCCGCGATCACGTCCGAGGAATGATCCGACACCGGAAACACCCGGTCACCCCGCTCCGTCTTCAACGGGCATCCCGCCTGCTCCAGAAACTCCATGACCGCCCTGTTGTCAAAGTCATAAAAAGCGCTGTACAGGAATTTCGGATTCGAGCAGACATTTGCCAGAAGCGTCTCCATATCCGCCGCATTCGTGACATTGCAGCGGCCTTTTCCGGTGATAAACAGTTTCTTCCCGAGCTTCTCATTTTTCTCAATCAGGCAGACATTGTCGCCTCTGTCCGCCGCGGCAACCGCTGCCATCATCCCTGCCGCGCCCCCGCCGACAACAATCACACTGCTCATTCCACGTTCTCCCTTCTGAGCGAATAGTCAAGCATCGGCTCATCATTTATAAAATTAATCTCATCATTCAGGTAGACCTGATAGTTATTCCATGTCTCCTCCAGCGTCTCCAGATTATGTCTGACCTCCTGCGGACATTTCAGGCACAGCGCCACCACCAGCGCGTTAATCACGCTCAGCGGTGCCACAAGGGAATCGACAATGGATACCATGTCACTCCTCGCCAGCAGATTGCAGGAGGAGTAAAGACTCATCGGCGAATGAGTGGAGTCCGTGACCGCGATCACCTTCGCATTCCTGTCGCTCGCAAATTCCATCGCCTTCAGTGTTCTCATGGAATATCTCGGGAAGCTGATTCCGATAAAGCAGTCCTTCTCCCCGATCCTTATCATCTGTTCAAAGGTCTCGCTGACGCTTGTCGTCTTCAACAGCACGACACCGCCCCGGATCATATTCAGATAAAAGTGCAGAAATTCCGCCAAGGGTTCATTGCTGCGCAGCCCCATGATGTAGATGGTCTCCGCCTCCAGAATCGTGTTTACCGCCGACTCGAAAGCCGCCGGATCAAGATTATCTATCGTATGCTGCAGTTTTTCAATATCGGAGGTTATAACCGAGGTGAGTACCTCAGACTGCGAGCTTCTGCCGTATTTTGCATCCATCTTCTGTACGGTGCTGAGCTTACCCTTTACACATTCCTCAAGCGCTCTCTGGAATTTCGGATAGCCGTCATAGCCGATGCCCGATGCAAAGCGTACAACCGTTGACTCACTGATGCCTAGCATCTCTCCCAGCTTTGCCGCTGTCATGAAAACCGCCTGATCGTAATGCTCCGAGATAAAATTTGCAATCGCCTTGTGGCTCTTGCTCATTCTGTCATATTGTTCCGATATTCTGTCCAGAATATCATATTCTCTCGCCATGTCGCGCTTCCCCCGTTATATCTTCGCAATAAAGGCTCTGTAGGAGTTTTCCAGCAGTTCCCTTGTCTGTATATCTGTCAGATCATAGTCGCCGGTCAGGGACATGCATGCCGCCCCATGAATAAAGATCCACATTTTCATAAAAAGCTCCTGCGGATTCGGACAGCCCGCAACTCTGGCAAGGTTGATCTCGTAAACCACATTTCCCTCCGAACCGTTGAGCAGCTCGTACATACTCTTATGTCCTTCGCTGTGATTTACAAACAGCAGTTCAAACAAATGCCGTTCCTGCCTGGCAAAGGCAATATATGCCATGCCGAGATTGGCAAACGGTGTCTTTCCAATGCGGGGATAGAGACTGTAAAAATCCCGGAAAAATTCGGCAGCCCTCTCATACACTGCGTCCCAAAGCTCCTCCATATTCTTATACACTCTGAAAATCGGCTGCGTGGAGCACCCCGCCTTCGCCGCCACCTTCCTCGCTGTGACGTTTGCAAACCCCTCTTCTCTGGTCATTGCAAATGCAGTATCCAGAATCCTGTCTATCGTGATCGACTCTTTCCTTGCCATTTTCCCACCAAGTACCTCTCTGTTCCGGTATCTCTAACAGATACGCTTTCTCTCTCCGTAACATATGTTATTTTACAGACTTGTCCTCCGCCTGTCAAGGGCATAAAAAAACCCCGCAGAAACCATATTCTGATTTCTGCGGGAACTGTGCCATAGATCACATGGATCGTAGTCTATTATGCCTTATATCATTCGCTTTGTCAAGCCCTTTTACATAATTTTTTTATACAGGGTAAGCGCCGTTTTTGGTGTCCGCCTGTGTCATGTCAACCTTTTCCTGCTGCGCCTGACGGTACTTGAAGAAATCAGTAGCAACCTGAGGGAACAGTGCATAGGAAAGGACATCCTCATCCTGCTGCTTCCATTCCTTCATCTCATTCTCCAGCTTATCCATCTCTGCGGGAAGTGTATCTGCGAAACGTCCTGTCAGTCTCTTCTCGCCGGGGATAACCTTGTCGATGACTTCCTGACTCATAGGCTTAACTGTCTGTCCGTACTCTCCACGCAGTACAGCCTTGGTCTCCTTCGTTGCCATCTTGTATCTCTCGCCCATCAGTACGTTGAACACCGCCTGTGTGCCGACGATCTGTGAAGAAGGCGTAACCAGAGGGGGCTCACCGAGATCCTTACGAACCTCAGGGATCTCCTTCAATACGTCATAATACTTATCCTCTGCGTTCTGCTCCTTCAGCTGGCTTACCATGTTGGAAAGCATTCCGCCGGGTACCTGATAGAGCAGGGTCTTGATGTCTACGCCCATTACCTTGGGATTCAGAAGTCCGTTCTTCAGGCACTCGTCTCTGTAAGGACGGAAGTAGTCTGCGATCTCTGCCAGAAGGTTCTGGTCAAATCCGGTATCATACTCGGTTCCGCGGAAGGTCTCAACCATAACCTCGGTTGCAGGCTGGGAGGTTCCCATTGCGAACGGGCTGATTGCTGTATCGATCACATCTACACCGGCTTCAACAGCCTTCAGATAGGTCATGCTTGCAACACCGGAGGTGTAGTGGGTGTGCAGCTGGATCGGCAGCTTTGTGTTCTCCTTCATTGCCTTGATCAGCTCACTTGCCTTGTAAGGTACAAGAAGACCTGCCATATCCTTGATACAGATGGAATCTGCACCCATCTCCTCGATCTTCTTCGCCATGTCTGCCCAATACTCCAGTGTATAAGCGTCGCCGAGCGTGTAGGACAGCGCTACCTGTGCATGTCCTCTGCCCTCCTGCTGCTTCATTCTGTTGGTGGCATTTACTGCCTCCTGCAGATTGGGAAGGTAGTTCAGGCAGTCGAAGATACGGATGATGTCGATACCGTTTGAGATAGACTTCTGTACGAATGCGTCTACAACATCATCTGCATAAGGTCTGTAGCCAAGGATATTCTGTCCACGGAACAGCATCTGCAGCTTGGTGTTCTTGAATCCGTCGCGCAGCTTACGAAGTCTGTCCCACGGATCTTCCTTCAGGAAACGTAAGGACGCATCAAAGGTTGCTCCGCCCCAGCACTCTACAGAATGATATCCGACCTTGTCGAGCTTGTCTACAATGGGAAGCATGAACTCGGTAGGCATTCTGGTTGCGATCAGGGACTGATGAGCATCACGCAATACTGTCTCCGTAATTTTAATCGGTTTCTTTATTGTTTCTGACATTACGATTTTCCTCCATATAAAATTAGTTAATGCTAAAGCTGTGCATTTATTGCGCGCTTCGCGCCTTTCCGCCAGTTGCACTGTGCCGGCGACTTAAAGCTGTGCATTCATAGGCTCTTCGAGCCTATTTCATCGCGCTTCGCGCCTTTCCGCCGGCTACGCTGTGCATTCATAGGCTCTGCGAGCCTATTTCATCGCGCTTCGCGCTCTATATGCCGGCAGCTGGTCGTCTTGCTGTTCGTGCAAGCACGACAGCTGCATCGCCAGCTGTCGGCATGCACAGCTTTAAAATACCCCGAATATCGCCATGAAGGTACCGGCTGCAACAGCGGTACCGATAACGCCTGCTACGTTGGGTCCCATTGCGTGCATCAGCAGGAAGTTTGTGGGATCTGCTTCCGCGCCGACCTTCTGGGAAACACGCGCTGCCATAGGTACGGCAGACACACCTGCGGAGCCGATCAGCGGGTTCGTCTTTCCGTGTGTCATTACACAGAGCAGCTTACCGAAGAGGATACCCGCAGCTGTACCGAATGCAAATGCGATCAGTCCGAGACCTACGATCTTCAAAGTATCCATGTTCAGGAATGCCTCTGCACTTGTCGTTGCACCTACGGAGGTTCCCAGCAGGATAACGACAATGTACATCATTGCGTTGGAAGCTGTCTCAGTCAGCTGTCTTACCACGCCGGACTCCTTGAAGAGGTTGCCGAGCATCAGCAGACCTACCAGAGGAGCTGTCGTAGGAAGGATCAGACAAACTACGATTGTAACAATGATGGGGAACAGGATCTTCTCCAGCTTTGTAACAGGACGAAGCTGACCCATCTTGATCTTACGCTCTTTCTCCGTCGTGAAGAGCTTCATGATCGGCGGCTGGATAACCGGAACCAGTGACATGTAGGAATATGCCGCCACTGCGATCGGTCCGAGAATCGCCGTCTGTCCGAGCTTACCGGCAAGGAAAATCGATGTAGGGCCGTCCGCACCACCGATGATGGAGATAGCGGCAGCTGCCTTGTCGTTGAAGCCGAGCCAGATTGCTCCGAAATATGCAGCGAAGATACCGAACTGCGCCGCAGCTCCCAGCAGGAAACTCTTGGGGTTTGCGATCAGAGGACCGAAGTCCGTCATCGCGCCGACACCCATGAATATCAGTGAGGGCAGAATCGCCAGCTCGTCTAACTTATAAAAGTAATACAGCAGGCCGCCGGCACCGTTAGCCGCGTCCTCTGCGTGAAGCATGATGTCGGGATAGATATTAACCAACAGCATACCAAAGGCTATCGGAACCAGAAGCAACGGTTCAAACTCCCAGCGAATAGCCAGATAAAGAAAGAAGCACGCAACTGCTATCATAAGGTAATTTCCCCATGTCAGGTTAAAAAACGCTGTCTGATGAAGCAGGTTGCTAAGCGTAGAACCTATGTATTCCATTTGTTGACCTCCTGTTGTCGTTGTCTATAGTTGGTACAATGCCGTGCCAGCCATAAAGCTTAGTTCATGGTTGCGAGAACAGCACCTGCCTCAACAGCATCACCGACAGTGACATCGATACTTGCAACAGTTCCATCCTGAGGAGCAACAACCGGAATCTCCATCTTCATTGCCTCAATGACAACAACAGCATCTCCTGCCTTGACAGCATCTCCGGGCTTCTTCTCCAGCTTGAATACCTTACCAGCTGCGCCTGCCTCGATCTTTACGCTGCCTGCTGCACCGGATGCTGCAGGTGCTGCTGCCGGAGCTGCGGGTGCAGCCTTAGGAGCTACAGGAGCTGCCTTGGGAGCTGCGGGTGCCTTTGCTGCAACGGGTGCTCCTGTGGATGCGCCCTCTTCTACTGTTACATCATACACGTTTCCATTTACGGTAATGGTATAGTTCTTCATTTTTATTATCCTCCATTTATTTAGCGTCTTCTGATAGAACGTACAACAAATCCATCTGTGGATGTCTCTCCACGATATGCCGCAATTGCAGCTGCAATAGCTGCAACGAGCTCACAGTCATCTGTTTCAGCCACCGTCTCCTGTACCACAGGCTGAGCCGCTGCAGGTGCTGCCGCAACCGTCTCCGGTACTGCCTTCTTTTCCTTCTTACGGTTTGTCATTGCCTCCTGCAGCTTGGGAATAAACTGCATTGCCGAAATGATAAAGCTGATCAGAATCAGTACAAGGAATACCGTTCCCATACCGATCAGCGTATTCAATGCTGCCCTGCCCATCAGCTCTCCCATGGAAGAAACGGGATTCAGCGCCGCAGATTCCAGCTTAAGGAACATATCATTTGAGAAAATGATCTCCGCGGAAGCATTCTTCTTTTCGCCTGTGACATCGACATTGACAATGATCTGCTTTCCGTCGATCTTGGAATCCGCCTCGCCGACGCCTACCACACTTCCCATGCTCTCCAGAGCCGAGCTGAAGGATTCAATCGCCGTTGTCACCGCATAGCCGTCAACCTGTAAGCCGAAATACTGTTCGCAGAGATATTCGATCTCTTCATTGGTCAGATCTGCTGAAGTGAACTCCTCTGCGTTGCAAAGGTAGTCCGTGAAAAGAGGAACGATAGAAGCTGCAAGCTGCTCGGCGTTGTCAACCTTCTGCTGCTCATACGCCGTCAGTTCCTCCCCGCTTCCGCAGGCGGTCAGTCCGAAGATACAGGTAAGCATACAAACTAAAGCCATCAATCTCTTCTTCATCTTAACTATAATCACCTTTCTATACTGTTCCGTGCTTTTTAACCGGACGATCCTCGCTCTTGGTAAAGAGCATCTCAAAGGCACCGATGACATACTTTCTGGTGTCGGCAGCCTCTACGATTCTGTCCACATATCCTCTCCTTGCAGCGCTTACTGCGGAAAGCTGTAATGCCTCGTATGCGGCAGCCTTCTCATTGATCACGTCAGCGCCCTGTCCGTCGTACATGATCTTTGCAGCCAGCTTGCCGTCCATAGCACCGATCTCAGCGTTCGGCCATGCATATGTGATGTCAGCGCCCAGCGCCTTGGAATTCATAACCGTTGCCGCTGTTCCGAGTGCCTTGCCGATAATGACATTCACCTTGGGAACAGTTGCATTTGCAAATGCATATGTAAGCTTTGCAGCAGCCTTTGCGATGCCCTTTTCAGAGCACATGGTTGCCTTATAGCCCTTTACGTTGGTGAGCGTCAGCACAGGAATGTCAAATGCGTCGCAGAAATTAACGAAGTCAGCAGCCTTTTCACAGCCCTCCTTGGAGAGAACCGCATCCAGCTTCTCTGCAACCTTGCCTTCCTCGTCGCAGATCTCGCTTCTGTTTGCCACAGCGCCTACCGTAACGCCGTCCAGCTTCAGGAAGCCCACAACCATCTCCTTGCCGTAGTTCTTCTTCACCTCGAAGAAGTCGCTGTCATCTGCAATAACAGCCAGAGCAATGGAGGTATCGCCGACACAGCCGGCAAGCTCTGCATTCACGCGGTTCAGATCATCCGTGCACTCGACAATGTCGCTGCCCTCGTTATTGTTGGAGGGAAGGAATGCAATCAGATCGCGGATCTTTGCAATAACAGTCGCCTCGTCAGCCACTACATCGACAATGCCGCTCTCCTCCGACTGGAATGCAGCGGAAGCGGAATCACACTTTGTAACAACATTTCCGTCCAGTGCGTTCGGTGCATTGACGAACAGCTTTGCATTCTTCTCTTCCATGAAAGTAAAGTCTGTCATGGTAGGGAACAGAGCAAGTCCACCGCCGCAGCTGCCGAGAATTGCCGTGATCTGGGGAACCACACCGGAAGCAAGTGTCTGCTTCATGTAGATCGCACCGAAAGCATTCAGTGCATCTGTTGCCTCCTGTAATCTAAGTCCCGCAGAATCGATCAGACCGATGACAGGTGCTCCTGTCTTCATTGCCAGATCATAGATGTTGGCAATCTTCCTTGCATGCATCTCACCGATCGTGCCGTTCATCACGGACGCATCCTGGCTGTACACATACACGGGCTTACCACCAATTACTCCGTAGCCGGTCACGCAACCGTCTGAAGGAGTTTCGTCTGGTTTCATATTGAAATCCGTAGCCCTTGCAGTTACAAGTCCGCCGATTTCAACGAAACTGTTGTCGTCGAGTAAAGCTGTGATTCTTTGACTCGCTTTTGAAGTAGTACTCATGCTTTCAGTCCTCCGTTTATAATAAATAGATAGAAACAATTTAATACAGGAAATCTAAAAAAACCAAAATCCCCCGATTATTGTCTTGACTAGTATAACACAAAAAATGCAACCCGCAAAGAGCGAATTGCATTTTTTTGTTTTTCTTTTATTTTTCTTCCTCCGCGTGAAGAATTTTCATGAATTCCTCGCCCGTGATCGTCTCCTTCTCATAGAGATATTTCGCCAGCTCGTGCAGCTTGGACTGATGCGTCTTCAAAAGTCCCATCGCCTTGTCATAGCCCTCGCGCACCGTTTCGATAACCATGTCGTCCACCTCGGCAGCCATCTCCGGCGAACAGCTTAAGGAACTGTCTCCACCGAGATAAGCATTGGTCTGCGTCTCCAGTGCAACCATGCCGAACCTGTCGCTCATTCCGTAACGCGTAATCATTGCCCTTGCAAGCTTTGTCGCCTGTTCAATATCGTTCGATGCCCCCGTCGTTATCGAATTGAAGATCAGCTTCTCGGCACAGCGTCCGCCGGTCAGGGTAGCGATCTTATTTTTCAGTTCCTCCTCCGACATCAGGTTCCGCTCCTCAGCATCCACCTGCATCGTATAGCCGAGCGCCCCGGAAGTACGGGGAATGATCGTGATCTTTGTGACAGGCGCCGAATCCGTCTGCAGCGCCGCCACAAGGGCATGTCCGATCTCATGGTAGGCGACAATCAGCTTCTCCTTCGATGAAAGCACCTCATTCTTTTTCTGGTATCCGGCGATGACCGTCTCGATGCTCTCCTCCAGATCTGCCTGGGTGACAAACTTCCGGTTCTCCCTCACGGCCTTTAATGCCGCCTCATTCACCATATTGGCAAGCTCTGCGCCGGACGCACCGGATGCCGCCCTCGCAATGGCGTTAAAGTCAACATTGTCCGCGAGCTTTACCTTTCTCGCATGAACCTTTAAAATTTCCTCTCTTCCCTTGAGGTCGGGCAGTTCCACCGGGATTCTCCGGTCGAAACGCCCCGGTCTTAAGAGCGCGGGATCAAGGGTGTCGGGCCGGTTCGTTGCCGCGAGTATGACGACACCCTTGGAGGCATCAAAGCCGTCCATCTCCGTCAACAGCTGGTTCAGCGTCTGCTCGCGCTCATCGTTTCCGCCCATGCCGCCACTGTCACGCTTTTTACCTATGGTATCGATCTCATCGATGAAGACAATGCAGGGAGCCTTCTCATTCGCCTGCTTAAACAGGTCACGCACCTTCGACGCTCCCATGCCGACAAACATCTCCACAAATTCCGAACCGGATATGGAGAAAAAGGGAACCTCCGCCTCACCGGCAACCGCCTTTGCAAGCAGCGTCTTACCTGTTCCGGGAGGACCTACCAGCAGTGCTCCCTTCGGGCACACCGCCCCGATCTCCTGATATTTCTGGGGATTGTGAAGGAAATCCACAATCT
>USGM01000032.1 GCA_900554205.1 uncultured Lachnospiraceae bacterium | reverse complement strand
CGACAGGCGGAGCACAGACGCTGAAACTGCACGGACTTACTTTTGAAAAGGAAGACAGCACTCCGATTTCGAGCAACCTGACGAAGGCCGTCGACGAGGGCTGCACAGGAACGGTATTACCTGCATTGTCTTCAAATATGAATTCTTACTATAAGAGTAACAATGTAACTTATGTAAGCGATACGACCAACGGAATCCATACAATTACCTATCCTGAGGGCTGGAATCAGATTCAGTTTACGCTTAGCAAATCAGTGGATTTAAGCCAGTATGACCGCGTGACCTTCACGGTTGAGGATGCAACAGAGAACTTAAAGTTTGGTCTGCATTACTGGGATAAGGACAATGGAACTACCGATTTGTGGTATCAGGAAGCAACTCCGGATGCCAGTGGATACTATACCTTTAATCTTGATCAGGCAGCTCTGACAAAGGGAACAACGGCAACGACAATCAGCGTCTGGTCAAACGGAAAGGCGCAGACCCTGAAATTCCACGGTATTACCTTTGAGAAGAAGAGCGGAAGCACACCTGTTTCGACGGAAAATGAGACACCTGCCGGAGATGGAACGGACGATGTGAGAATCGTTCTGTCAGACGACAAGATAGAAAAAGTTCAGGTACAGGGTGCAACAACAGCGACGGCAAAAGAGAATGACAGATATGAGGTTTCTCTGGATAAGAGCTACAAATCGGCAGTCTTTACTCTGAAGGAAGAAATTGACCTGAAGAACTGTACAGAGGTTGTCTTTGCGGTTTCGGAGCAGCAGGATAATGTGAATCTGCTCCTGTATGACAATACATGGTGGAGCAATACCTGTGAAATTCTCGGTGCATACGGGAAGAATACAGGTTCAGAGGAGTGTAACACGGCAGCTTATCCGAAGTCAGCGAATGGAACAGTTTATTATGTGTTTAAGCTGAATGATGAGCAGAGAGCAAGAAAGGTTAAGCATATTGGCCTGAGCAGTGTGGACGGAGCATCCTGCGTGCTTCACGGTGTGCTGTTTGTGATGGGTGACGAAAGCCCTGTAATACCGGATCCTACTCCGGCCGGAGAAAATAAGACAAAGGCAGTTGATGCAGGAAATACAGGACTTGTGCTGCCGGCATTGAAGTCAAACATGAACTCTTACTACAGAAGCAGCAATGTGACTTATGAAGGCAACGCAACCACCGGAATCCAGACGATCACCTATCCTGACGGCTGGAACCAGATCCAGTTTACGCTTAGCAATGCGGTTGACCTGACGAAGTATAATAAGATAACCTTTACGGTAGAGGATGCTTCCAAGCCGATGAAGTTTGGTCTGCACTACTGGAGCGAGGAGACGAATACGATCGATCTGTGGACTGCAACTGCGGAGGCGGATGCAAGCGGGTATTATACCTTTGACCTGAATCCGGAAACGCTGACAAGCGGAACGACAGCGACGACGATCAGTATCTGGTCCAACGGTTCAGCGCAGACGATTAAGTTCCACGGAGTAACGTTTGAAAATGACCCGAACAAGAAGTTTGAATCGACCTATGAGGTGACCTATACAGCAGAGCAGCTGAAAACTTCTTCGAGCAGCGCCGTTTACCAGAATGGTGCGTGGGTCGTTGCATTTGCCAACAAGGATCAGGATGTCACCTTCGACATTCCCGATGTGCTCAACATGGCAAAGTGTCTGGGCATGACGCTGCATTTCAACACGGTAAACGGGCCGGTGAACTTCTATGTTGCCAAGGATGGCAACAAGGCGGAGAGCTACTGGAACATCCATAACGGAACCGGCGCCGTTCAGGGAAGCAGCATCACCTGTGGCACATTGATCAATCAGATCGGTGTTCAGGCGGGACGTGAGAATGACGAATTTGTACCCGGAACAACGATCACACTGAACGGCATTACCTTCCTGATGTCGGGAACAAGACTTGACAGACCGGTCAATAATGGCAATGATACCAGTTGTTCGGCGGGATGCTTTGATTTTGACAGTGCGACAAAGGATGAAGGCGTGGAAGTTAATCCGATTCTGTCCGAAGATGGTTCTAAGGTAGTTAAAGAGGAGATCATCTTTAAGCGCGGCGGTACAAGTCTTACCTTTGAGATACCGGACAGCATTGATGTTAAATATCTCAGGCGGATTTCGCTCCAGTACGAGGATAAGAAATATGTATCCAGACGTTCGGTGGTACGCGAGTATGGCGTAACGATCAGCCTGCTCGACAGCAGTCTCAGAGAGATTGCACAGGCAGACAGCAATAACATTATTTCGCTGAGCCGCTACTTCACGAGAGCAAAGTATATCAGATTGACCAGTGTTGGGCCTACGGTCATGACATTGACAGGAATTGTCTTCACGACAGAGCTGCCCATCGTACTCAATGGCAACTTCGAGGACGGAGATGTCACTATGTGGGGCTCAGCGCTCTGGGGAGACGATACCGGCAAAAAGGCGACAATTACAGCGGAGCAAGCTTCCGAGAGTATTGTCGGCAGTGTTTCCAGCTATGGTCGTATTTATGATCGTGTCAGCCCGTATAACTGTTTTGCACAGGATATTACGGCAAGAGTAACAAAGGGTAAGATTTATAAGTATTCCTTCTGGGCAAAGCTCTCAGATGCCTATGCAAATGTACCGGCTGAGCAGAGAGTTGTTTCCTTCGGCCCCTATTATGTAGATGAAAACGGCAAGGAACAGTATGGCATGGTTCCCGGTGGAGTGTATAAGCAGAGCCTGAAGGCGGGGGAATGGACCTATTTTGAAGGAACGGTAGTCATCCCTTGGGAGTCGGAGAAGTTTGTCATCCGTATTCTGGAACAGGGAACGAATTATGGACAGGGCACTTGTGTCAAGGGTGAATATTATGTAACCGGTGTCCAGATGTGGGAGACGGATCGGATGGATCCTTCAATGGAGAATAATGGTGGAGGTGGCGGCAACTCCAATAAGCGCACCATCACCAAGACGGCGACCTGTGAAGTATCCTACAATCCGGCAGATCTGACGGTGAACTGGGCATCTGCAACAACAGAGACGGTTGACAATGGAGTCAAGATCTCCTTCAAGAATAATTACGACGAGGCAAGGCTGAAGCTGACACAGAAGCTCGATATGTCGAAGTGTGCATATGTGAAGGTCTTTGTGGCAGATCAGACCGTCCCGATCGCAGTGAAGCTTTATAAGAGCGGGGTACAGGTTGACGTAGACTATTACAATTCAATTGAAGGCAGCTATATTCTTGTACCTACATATGGCGGATATATTGATGCAATCGGTATTATGAGTCTGGCAACGCCGAACCCGAATGGCGCCAGCGTGACAATCACAGGCATTACCTTTGGTATGACGGAGGAGCCTGCGCCGTATGTTCCTTCCAAGGACATTGTCATAAACGGTGACTTTGCGGACGAAGATCTCTCTGACTGGCAGGCAGCCTTCTGGGATCAGAATAAGGGAGTTTCCATAACGAGAGAGACCAGCAGTACGCCGATCTACGGAAATGTATATACCTATGCGACCTACTCCAGAAGAACCTCTCCGTACCAGTGCTTTGCGCAGGACATCACGGAAAGAGTGGAGCAGAATGAGACCTATACCTTCTCCTTCTGGGCAAAGCTGTCAAATGATTACAAGGGAGCGCCCAGCTCGCAGCGCGTAGTACAATTTGCACCGTATACGGTGGATAAGGACGGCGTGGCTAATTACAATCCGAGATTGGATGGCACATACTCGCTGATCCTTGAGCCGGGTGTATGGACGTATTTTGAGGGAACCTATAAGGTAACGAATGATAACCCCATTTCACAGGTAGTGATTCGTATTCTGGAGCAGGGAACCGATTACGGCAAGGGCGACTGCGTAAAGGGAAGCTATAGTATTGCAGGAGTAAAGATGGAGAAGTTTATTCCGGAGCCTCCCAGCATTGACGAGGATGTTCCGAATCTGAACGAAGCGCTCGGCGAAGTGTTTGGAGATGACTTTATCACAGGTACCGCACTCGGTATCGGTGAGGTCGATGATCTCGGTATTGAAATGCTGATCAATAAGCACTTTAATGCCGTGACAATCGGAAATGAACTGAAGCCCGATGCACTGTTTGGCTACAGCAACAGCCAGCACACAGCATTGCAGACAATCACCTTCAACGGACAGAGCCTTGTTGTCCCTACGCTGAATTACTCAAAGGCTGAGGAAATTCTGGATAAGGTGCTTGAGTGGAATGAGGCAAATCCTGACAAACAGATCAAGGTGCGCGGACATGTGCTCGTATGGCATGCACAGACACCGGAGTGGTTCTTCCGCGAGGACTATAAGGTCGGCAAGAATGCGGACGGCACAGAGAATTATGTAAGTGCCGAAGTGATGAACCAGCGTCTTGAATGGTACATTAAGACAGTGCTTGAGCACTTCCTCGGTGAGGACAGTCCCTACAAGGATCTCTTCTACGGATGGGATGTTGTAAACGAGGCGGTTGCTGACGGAAGCAAGGGCTACCGTACAAACCAGATTTCTGCAAGCGAGCAGCCTTCGGATGACACGCATGGCAGCAACTCAAGCTGGTGGGCAGTATACCAGAGCAACGAATATATTATCAAGGCATTCCAGTATGCAAACAAGTATGCGCCTGCAAATGTGGAACTGTACTACAATGATTACAACGAGACAGATTCAGGCAAGGTAAAGGGTATTGTCACACTGCTGAAGGATGTTCTGGCGGCGGATGGCACAAGAATCGACGCGATGGGTATGCAGGGACATTACAATCTGTCCTATCCTGCACTGTCTGACATTGAGAAGGCAATCAGGGCATATGCTGAGGTTGTAGGAAAGATACAGTACACAGAGCTTGACCTGAAGGCAGGAAGAGACATCTCCAGCGAGAGAGAGCTGCAGAACGAGTATAAGGCTCAGGCAAAGCGTTACCATGACATTTATCAGCTGTTAAAGAAGCTGGATGCTGAGGACGGAATTGATGTCGGCGGAATCACCTTCTGGGGAGTGGTTGATAAGTATTCATGGCTTCAGACCGCATCCAATGTGGGCGGCGGTTCGGACGGATCACTGACACAGTGCCCGCTGCTGTTTGATTCTGACTACAAGGTAAAGCCTGCATATTGGGCATTCGTGGATTATAGCAAGGTTGATCCTGAATATCAGGAGAAGAAGGAGTCCGTGACGGAGGAGCCTTCCGAAGAAAAGCCGGAAGCGACACCCGAACCGGAGGCGGAGACATCCGGGGAGATTCCGGTAGACGGCGACACGGCGGAGATCGTTGAGAAGGGCGGACTGAATATGGTGGCTGTCATCGGCATCTGTATCGCAGCCGTTGCAGTAGTGGCAGGCGGAGCGGTATTTGCCGTCCGCAAAAAGAAGAAAGCTCCGACAGGAGACTCTGAAATAAAGTAATTCGATATATTGTTAAAAAGCACAGGATATGTCCACTATATCTTGTGCTTTTTTTCGCTTTTCTTTTTGACAGATGTTTCACCCTATGATAAACTAAAAAATAATAGTGGGTAACTATACTTACGCATCGGATAGGGAGCGAAATACCTTGGATAAGTTTGAATATAAAGTAAGAGCGGATGAAATAAAGGAACTGATAGCAACAGGAGACTATGCACAGGCGGCGGATATTGCGGACACAATCGACTGGCGCAGGGTAAAGAGCGTGATGATGCTCTGTACCATCAGCGATCTGTATAAGATCAACAGGCGCTATGAGGACGCAAAGAATATGCTGCTGCTGGCATATGAGAGAAGACCCGGCGGCAAGACGATCTGCTATTCTCTTTGCGAATTGTGCATCAAGACAGAGGAATATGTACAGGCGATCAATTATTACAAGGAGTTTGTACAGGTTGCCCCGAAGGATCCCGGACGCTATATTCTCCAATATAAGCTTTACGAGGCACAGGATGTAGGGCTTGAGGAGCGTATCGGCGTGCTCGAGGAACTGAAAAAGCGGGATTACAGGGAAAAGTGGGCGTATGAGCTTGCCTACCTGTATCACAGGGTCGGTCTGGCAACACGCTGCGTGGAGGAGTGCGATGAGCTGATCCTCTGGTTCGGCGAGGGCAAATATGTCATTAAGGCGATGGAACTGAAAATGCTCCATGAGCCGTTGACCCCGGGCCAGCAGGCAAAATACGACCACAGGTTTGCAAAGGGGGAGATACCGGAGCAGACAAGACCCGAAGGCGGGGATAGCTATGAGGAGCCACAGGAGCTGTGGGCAGAGACCCCGTCAGATGCACAGCCGGAACAGCAGAGGGTGGTATATCCTGAGGTAAAACAGCCGGAAACAAAAGAAGACCCGGAGGAAATGGACATTCAGGTGAAAACCATGGATGTCGGTGAATATAATACAATTAACCTTCAGGCGGAGCTTGCTGCCGGATTGAAGGAGGTACTGGCTGCGGATCAGAAGAGCAGAGAGGATGCAGTGACACGATCCATTCTTTCACCGATGATCGACGCAGATACGGAGAGTCTGTCTCTGCCGGAGATCGACGAGGTGAACGAGGGCGATTTCGGCTCCGAGGCGGAGGTAATGGAGGGCTCAGAGGTCTTCTTCGGCGCGACCGGCGATCTGGGAAATCTCCAGGAGCGTTCCCAGGAACAGCCTACAGGCAGTCCGATGGGCATGGAGGAGATTCTGCCCGAAGAGGAGGAACAGCCGACAGTACTGTCGGCAGAGGAGCCGGAGGCAACTGAGCAGCCGACCGCAGAGCCGAACGAAACAATAGTGTCAGCAGGGGAGCCGGAAGAACCGGTTCCGGCGACAGAGGAGACGGACGAGACAGCCCGGACAGTGATGAATGAGCTGCGCATGGAGAGCGAGGAGCAGGTTTTGAAGGCACAGCCGCCGAAGGAGCTTGCGGGAGTGCTGTCCCAGGAGTCGGACGGACAGATCAGACTTGTTGTCCCGGAGAGTGAGGCTGTTGAAAAGCAGATCACGGGACAGATGAGCATTGAGGACATTCTCACAGAATGGGAGAAGCTGAAGAAGGTAAACGAGGCAAAGCGTCAGGAGGAGGTTCGCCAGCATGTTCTGGAGCAGACGGGAACCATGTTTACCGAATTTGAGGCCGCGGTAAGGGACGGACTGCTGGAGCAGCTTGAGAGCCAGCAGGCAGCAGCGAAGGATGATGAGCCGGATGAGCCGGTGGAGATTGCCGAAGCGGAAGCGCCCGAAGAGGTGACAGAGGCGGAAGTCGTTGAAACGGACGAGCCGGAAGCAGAAGAGCCTGAAGAAGTAATTGAGGCTGAGACAACCGCAGAGCCGGAAGTGACAGAAGAAGTGGCAGAGGCGGAGATCGTCGCAGAGACAGAGGAATCCGAGGAAGCACAGGATGCCGTCGATGAGGAATACGGCGAGGCAGAGGAAATCGAGGAGATCGAAGAGGCCGAAGAGGTCGAGGCTGCCGCAGAGCCGGAAAATGCCGAAGATCAGACGGAAAGCCCCGCAGAGCCGGAGGAGGTTGTTGAAGCGGACGAGCCGGAAGAGACAGAGGAAGTGGCAGAGGCGGAGATTGTCGCAGAGACAGAGGAATCCGGGGAAGCACAGGATGCCGCCGATGAGGAATACGGAGAGGTAGAGGAAATCGAAGAGATCGAGGAGGTCGAAGCGGACGAGCCGAAAGCGCCCGAAGAGGTGACAGGGGCGGAGAACTTCGCGGAGACAACCGAAGAGTCGGAGCAGGCCGTAGGCCAGACGGAAAACCCCGCGGAGCCGGAGCAGGCCGCCGAAGCGGACGAGCCGGTTGAACGTGAGAAGCCGAAGGTGAGGGCGCTGACCCGCGAGGAGAAGGAGCTGTACGGCCCCTTCATCCAGAGCCGTTCCGGCAAGGAAAAGCTGGTTAATGCGATCGACAGCATCAGCATGGCGGCTTATACGGGTAATATCATCATCACGGGTGAGGAGGGTATGGACACCCTGTCGCTTGCCAAGAATATGATCCGCGAGATTCAGATGACAGACAGCAATTTCTCCGGAAAGGTTGCAAAGATCTCCGGTCAGGGTATGAATGCCAGAAATGTTGAGGAAACGCTGGAGCATCTCAAGAACGGCGCGCTGATTATCCAGAAGGCATCCAAAATGGAAAAGCCGGCGGTTGAGGCATTGTGCAAGACCTTGCAAAAGGAGAATTTCGGCATCATTATTGCGCTGGAGGATACAAAGAAGGCAATCGGCAAGCTGTTCAAGGTATATCCTGAATTGCAGGAGAGCTTCACTGCAAGAATGGATGTCGAGGCGATGAGCAATGATTCACTTGCCGCATTTGGCAGACAGTATGCGAAAAAGCAGGAGTACTCCATTGACGAGCTGGGTATGCTGGCGCTGCATACATGCATTGAGGAACGGCAGACCATAGATCACGTTGTAACGGTGCTGGATGTGAAGGAGATTGTGGACGCGGCAATTCATCATGCAAACAGAAAGACGCTGGGTCATTTCTTCGACATCCTGTTTGCAAAGAGGTATGATGAAGAGGATATGATCATTCTGACAGAAAAGGATTTTGTATAGTGGAGGAGCAGACATGCAAAAGGGTACGGAGAAGGTATTTATTTCAGAGGCGGATCAGTACTTGTTTTCACAGGGCACTCATTACGACATCTATAAGAAACTCGGAGCGCATTTCTCTGTGGAAGACGGTGTAGAGGGAGTATTTTTCGGAGTGTGGGCGCCAAACGCCGAAGCGGTCTATGTGATCGGCAGCTTCAACGGCTGGAACGAGGAACAGCATCCGATGAAAAAGCTCGGCCCTGTAGGAATCTGGGGATTATTCATTCCGGGCGTGGCAGAGGGAGAAATGTACAAGTTCCTCATTCATGCGCAGGACGGCAGAAAGCTTTACAAGGCAGATCCGTTTGCCAATCAGGCAGAGTACCGTCCCGGAACGGCTTCCATTGTAACGGATCTATCCGGTTTTGCATGGACGGACGCAAAATGGCTCGAACAGCGGGACAAGAAGGATATGAACAGGGAACCGATGGCAATCTATGAGTGCCATATCGGATCTTTTATGAAGCATCCTGACGGGACAGAGGAAGGCTTTTATAATTACCGTCAGTTTGCGGACAGGATCGTGGAATACATCAAAGAAATGAAATACACTCACGTGGAACTGATGGGAATTGCGGAGCATCCCTTTGACGGTTCATGGGGCTATCAGGTCACAGGATATTATGCGCCGACATCGCGCTACGGAACGCCTAAGGACTTTATGTATCTTGTCAATGCGCTGCATAAGGCGGGGGTAGGAGTAATTCTGGACTGGGTTCCGGCACACTTTGCGACGGATGCGCACGGGCTGGTGGAGTTTGACGGCAAGTGTATCTTTGAGCATCCCGATCCCAGGCTTGGCGAGCACCCGGACTGGGGGACAAAGATTTTCAACTACGGTAAGCCGGAGGTCAAGAATTTCCTGATTGCGAATGTGCTGTTCTGGCTCAGAGAGTTCCATGTGGACGGAATCCGTGTGGATGCGGTTGCCTCTATGCTGTATCTGGATTACGGCAAGAAGGAAGGACAGTGGGTTCCGAATAAATACGGCGGACACGAGAACCTTGAGGCGATTGAGTTCTTTAAGCACATGAATTCCGTGACGCGCGGCAGTTATCCGGGCTTCCTGACGATCGCGGAGGAGTCAACTGCATGGCCGAATGTCACGGGTGATATCGGCGGCGATAGTCTTGGCTTTGCCTTTAAGTGGAACATGGGCTGGATGCACGATTTCTGTGAGTACATGAAGCTCGATCCGCTGTACCGCAAGGGCGATCATTACGGAATGACCTTTGCGATGAGCTATAATGAGAGCGAGAAGTACATTCTTCCGCTGTCACATGATGAAGTGGTACATTTAAAGTGTTCCATGGTGAATAAGATGCCCGGCTACCCTGTTGATAAGTACGCCAATCTCCGGGTGGGCTATGCCTATATGTTCGGACATTCCGGCAAGAAGCTGTTGTTCATGGGGCAGGATTTCGGACAGGAGAGAGAGTGGAGCGAGGCGAGGGAGCTCGACTGGTTCCTGCTCGGCGAGAAGAATAATCAGGGCATGCATACCTTTGTGAAGGAGCTGCTCAAAATGTACAGGAAGTACCCCGCACTCTACGAGCTGGACGACACATGGGCAGGCTTTGAGTGGATGAATGCGGATGATGCCGAGAACAGTGTCTATTCGTTTGTGAGAAAATCCTCCACAGGAAAGAACAGTATATTGTTTGTACTGAATATGACACCGGTCAAGAGGGAAAAATACCGGGTTGCGGTTCCGAAGAATACGAAATATAAGCTGATCCTGAACAGCGATGAGGAGAGATTCGGCGGCTGGGGCAATGAAATTCAGCCGGAGATCATGGCGGAGAAAAAGCCGTTCCATTACCATGATTACTCCTTCACCATGGATCTTCCGCCCTATGGCGCTGCGGTTTTTGTGTTCTGACGACTGTTAAGGAAACGGCAAAGCTAACCGAAATAAGAGATGAGTGGTCTGACAGGCCCCTCATCTTTTTTCATTGGAACAGGATCACCTATATCAGACAGGAGAATTCGTGTGAAGATTACATTTCAGAACCAGAAGGCCATAGAGACAGAGCATCTGAATCCGGCAAGAAGAGAAGGCGTCCGCGATAAGGCGCCGGTTGACAGGCGGAATGCAGCGTCGGCTGTTTACAATAACGGGAACCGCGGCATCGGCGTGGATGGCGGCAGGGGAAAGTCCGTGCTGCAGCTGCAGCAGGAGGCGGCAGGAACAGATGTCGGCATTCAGCAGGATTACATGACATTGATGTCTAACACGATGTCCGAGGAGGATTATGCCAGACTTCAGGAGGAGGGCTTTGATTTCGGAAGCATGGATCCTGAGGAGACCGTGACGATTGTTGATAAGATCAAGGCGGAGCTTGCGCGTTCCGGCAAGCGGATCGCTGGTTATACGGACGACATTGATATGGAGACTCTGGCAGCGGCGCTGGGCAGTCAGGCGCTTGCGCAGACGGTTGCCGAGAGCTTCCGGGCGGCGGATCTGCCGTTGACGGAGGAAAATATTTCGGCGGTTGCACAGGCATGGACGATGGCGAACCAGCTGGAAGCGCCGGGACAGGGGAGCATCCGCTATCTGCTTGACAACGGGCTTGACAATGAGATCTGGAATTTATATATGGCGGAAAACAGTGGGGCGGCTGCGGGCAGCGCCGAAGCTCCCGCCTATTATGCAGAGGATATAAAGGGATATTATACGCGAACCGGAGGGAGCGCGGCAGACGGAGAGCTGGCGGCGCAGATAGACGACATTATCGCCCGCTCCGGCAGGCAGCCGGACGAGGAAAGCCGTCGGGACTCGGCGTGGCTTCTGGACAATGGTTTGCCGCTGACGGAGGAAAATCTCGGGCAGCTTAAGCAGCTTAAGGAGCTTGAATTTCCGGTGACGATGGAAGCGTTTGCGAAGGCGGCAGCGACGGCGGTGGAAGAGGGAAAGACTCCGCTCCGGGCAGATCTTGCGGGTGAGACCGAGGGGCTGTATGAGAAGGCTGCCAGATGGGATGAATATTACCACAGCGAGCAGGCATGGGAGGCTTGCGAGGGAAATCTGACGGCGAGAAGGCAGCTGGAGGAGATCCGGTTACATATGACGGCGGAGGCAAATGTGAAGCTGTTGAAGAGCGGCTTTTCTATTGACACCGCGCCGATGGAGAAGCTGATCGATGCATTGCGGCAGGCGGAGAAGGAGCTTGCGGAGCAGTATTTCCCGCAGGAGAGCGATGCTGTCGAAAGGTACCGTGAGTATAAGGTTGCTGACACTGCTGTCAGGGAACTGCCGGGACTGCCCGCAGAAGTCATCGGGGGCTTTGCGGAGGGGCAGAGCATCGAGACGCTCGGAGACTTCCACGCAGAGGGAAAGGCTCTTCAGGACACTTATAAAAAGGCAGGAGAGAGCTATGAGACCTTGATGACTGCGCCGAGAAGGGATCTTGGGGACAGCATCAAAAAGGCTTTTGCTAATGTTGATGAGATCCTGAATGATCTGGGGCAGGAGCTGACGGAGGAGAACCGCAGGGCGGTGCGTATTCTCGGCTATAACCGCATGGAAATGAACCTTCAGAATCTTGATAAGGTGAGGGAGGCGGACAGACAGGTGCAGACGGTGGTAGAGAAGCTGACACCCGCCGCCACGCTCAAGATGATCAGGGATGGGGTCAACCCCCTCGAGAAGAGCTTTGCGGAGCTGGAGGAATATTTTGCGGAGCTGCCGGAGGAGTACCAGTCGACGGCGGAGAGCTACAGCCGGTTTCTCTACGGATTGGAGCGGAATCATGAGATTACCGCCGCCGAGAGAGAGAGCTATATCGGCATTTACCGTCTCGTGCGGCAGATAGAGAAGACGGACGGCGCTGCCGTAGGCGCGCTTGTCAATGCACAGGCGGAGGTTCATTTTACGAATCTTCTCAGCGCAGTGCGCAGCGGAAAGGCGAAGTCGCTGGATGCAAAGGTTGGCGACAAGCTTGGGGCTGTCTCGGAGATCATCAGAAACGGGGAGAGTATTCCCACACAGATTTCGAGGGCTTTTTCGGAAGTGGCAGAAACAGTTCTGACGGATGTGTCATATAGTGAGACGTCGGAAGCGGAGTACAACCGGGAGCAGCTTGCGCAATACCGCTCGGCGCTTGCGTCGGCGGATGCGGAGTGCACGGCAATGCTGCAGAGGGGAGAGCTTCCTGCGGGCGCGGATAATCTGATAGCGGCTATGGCATTGCTTGGGGACGAGGAGGATCTGTTTGACGGAAATACAGCGGATGCGGATTCGACGGAGCTCTGGCGGAAGCTCGACCAGCCGGAAGAGTTTGGGGACAGCTATGAGGAAGCGCTGACAGCTGCGAAAGCGGCGGTCGAGGAAATGACATTCGATTCGGCGGGCAGCTCCCTTGATGTAAGGCATATGCAGCTGTGCCATAAGCAGCTGACGATTGTGGGCAGACTTGCGCAGAAGCAGGAATTTTTCCTGCCGCTGGAGATTGATGGGAAAATGACAAGGGTACACCTTAGCTTTGAGCGCAATTCAGAGGGCAGCAGTCAGGTGGAGATCACTGTCCGGACCGGCAGCCAGACGGGTCTGAGCGCAGAATTGGGCTTTAAGGATGGAAAACTTGACGGAATACTCAGGAATAACGGGCAGGAGGTTATGAAAACCGAAAAAATAGCCGATATCTTTAGACAGGAAGCCGGTGAGAGCTGGACGGTGGGCAATATCAGTGTTGTCACCACAGATGTCCGTGCGGCAGCCGGAGGGGGCATGGATGCCGGAACAGAGAACAGAGAGCTTTATCGTGTGGCAAAGGTGTTTGTACATGCCGTACAGCAAGGAGAAGTGACAGATGAGAATTAATTACAATGTATCCGCCATGCTTTCCAACAATGCATTGGCAAACAATGACAATCTTTTAGCCCAGTCGCTGGAGAGACTTTCCTCGGGTCTGAAGATCAATCATGCAAAGGACAATCCGGCGGGACTGGCAATGGCAAAGCGTATGAATGCGCAGATCGAGGGACTTTCCAAGGCGAACGACAACGCGAACGACGGTATTTCCGTGATTGAGACGGCGGACGGTGCCATGACAGAGATCAGCGAAATGCTGCAGCGTATGAATGAGCTGGCGATCAAGGCGGCTAACGGCCCGATGTCCGAAAGTGACAGAGAGACGGTGCAGGATGAGGTATCCCAGCTGAAGGAAGAGGTTACAAGAATATCTGAGACGCTGGAATTTAACGGACAGAAGCTCCTCAACGGAGAGTTTGAATTAAAGGGCTATGTCTATGGAGACCTCGATGTCAAGGTCAGCGAGTATTCCAAGGAAGTTCCTGCGAAGAAATACACGATCAACGAGATCTCCATTGAAAAGGAAATGATAAACGGTGAGGAGACCGGCAATTATATTGTGACCAAGCTGGATATTGGAAATGAATTTCCGGCAGGAGCAACGGCGCAGGTGTCCAAGGATAATCTGCTGACAATCAAGGGTGCTAACGGCTTTGAGATGACGCTGGATCTGTCTAAGATTGATTTAGAGAAATCGCTGGAAAACCAGACGGATGTCACAATACAGAATCTGACGGTGGACATCACCGGAATCGGCGCAATGCGCTTGCAGGTCGGCGCAAACGAGGGACAGGTGCTCGCGGTGGAAATTCCGGCAATTTCGCTTAGAAACATGGGGATTGAGAACCTTGATGTGAGCACGAAAGAGGGCGCCCTGAAGGGAATCGGGGATATTGACAAGGCAGTGAAGTATGTTTCCGACGTGCGCGGCAGGCTGGGAGCTTATCAGAACAGACTGGAATCAACGGTCAACAGTCTGGATGTCACTTCCGAGAACATGACGGCTGCCTATTCCAGGATCATGGATATTGATATGGCAGAGGAAATGACAAATTACTCTACCTATCAGGTACTGACGCAGGCGGGCACTTCCATGCTTGCACAGGCGAATCAGAGACCTTCGCAGGTATTGCAGCTGCTGCAGTAATGAGTCAGTCTGAAATTTTGGCGGAGGGATAGCTGCTATGACGAGAGAACAGAAACAGGGCTTTACGCTGAGGATTACACAGGCAAACCCGACACAGATGATCGTTATTTTGTATGAAATGACGTTGTGCTATGTAAGGGATGCAAAGACGGCGTTGGAGTGCGGACAAAGGACAGAGCTTCATGATGCTGTCCGCAGGGCGCGCGGATGCATCGGCGAACTGATGGACTCCCTGAACTTAAAATATCAGCCGGCACCTGCACTGCTCGGTCTCTATGGCTTCTGCATCAGGCGTCTTGCCGCTGCGGAGGCGGGGGAGACAGTGCAGGCGCTGCTTGAGATCGAGAAGGTCATTCTTCCCCTGCACGATGCTTATGAGCAGATCGCGGACAGGAACAGCGCCGGAGCGGTCATGAATAATTCCCAGACCGTATATGCCGGACTGACCTACGGCAGGAACAGTTTAACCGAAAACATGGCTGACCAGGGCGCGAATCGGGGAATATACGCGTAATGGTTTTTCCGCCGGAGAAGCTTCCAGTGCGGCGAGATCGACGAGGTGCTTGTATCTCTTTTGCAGAGCATTAATTTCATAAATATAGCTGTCAATCATGTCAGCATCAATAGCGTTATCAAAACCCGCGTAGGCAATATCCAGTGCCCGGCGGGTTTTTTCTATGGAATCCTGCAATGTCACAGGGGTGAAATCTTCTTCTGCGGTCTGTAAGGTGTCGAGCTTCTGACTGAAATACATTTTCATAAATAAAAGTTCCTTTCCCATTGGTTGTTACAAGTATAGACATAGAAAAAGCAAAATATACCAGAATATTTTTCTGAAACCGCTCATACGATGTACAAAAAAAGAGGTAAACATTATGAAAAAGGAGTGGGTACTGAACCTTCTTATGCGGAGTGTTCTGGGGATAATTGCGATCTATTTTATCAATGCCATTCTCGTCGGGCTGGGATATTCCTGCGGAATCGGCATTAATGCCATCACTGTTTTGACATCCGGAATCCTTGGATTTCCTGGGCTTGTGGCACTTTACGGCATAGGTTTTTATCATTTGTTGTAGATTATTCACAAAAATGATAAATTTATATTTTGTATCTTGCCAAAGCGAAAAGGATAGGCTATAATCCTCTTACAGTTCATGATAACTGTTCGGTAAAGATTCAATTTTCTTTGAGGCAGAGATCGCCTCACTATCCGGGTGAAAGAAAGAGAAAAGGAGATGGTTTGTTGGCGGTGTTATGCTTTTTGCTGACAGCTGCCTGTGGGTTTGATTATTGCAGAAAGAGGATTCCGAACTGGCTGGTGCTGGTTCTGCTGATTCACGGATGTGTGCTGCGTTTTTCGCAGGAGGGGGCACAGGGAATCTTGGGCTACATGGCGAATGCGGCAGTTCTGACGGTATTGCTGTATCCGCTCTTTAAGATCAAAACACTGGGAGCCGGCGACGTAAAATTGTTCGGTGTGGTGGCAGGGTATCTGCCCTTCAATAAGGTCTTTTTATTCTTGTTTTTTTCGCTGTCTATCGCAGCAGTTTTTTCAATCATTAAATTAGTTCTGCAACGTAATTTCAGAGAGCGGCTGAGTGTTTTCGCCGGATATGTCCAGGCGGTGATGTGGGGTGGAGTGCAGTCTTACCCTACGGCGGGGCGGAATACGGTATGTCTTGCCGGCCCAGTCCTGATCAGTACGCTGCTCTGTCTCGGAGGTGTCTATTGAAAGAAGGAGAAGAGGTTATGGTGCTGTGCGACCCGGAGGAGGAGTATGCACAGCTGATGACGGAGTTTCTGAAAAAGCATAAGGAATTGCCATGGAAGATACGGACTTACACCAGTGTGGATGATCTGCTGCGCACGGAAAAGGCTGCGGTGGGGCTGCTGGTGGTCTCGGAGGCGGCGTACAGTGAAGAACTGCAGTCGATACAGACCCCGCGCATCATTGTACTGAATGAAAGCGGAGTCGTGAGATGGGAGAATGTGTGCTATGTGGATAAGTACCAGCAGGCGGATGAGGTTCTGAGGGAGATATTGCAGCTTTATATCGAGGTGGCGGGCAGGTGTCCGCCAAGGCTTCGCAGGAAGACAGACACCGTCTTTGTGGGAAATTATTCACCGGTTCACAGATGTATGCAGACCTCCTTTGCCCTGACGATGAGCCAGCTTCTCGCCAGAGAGCATTCCGTGCTTTACCTGAATTTTGAGCATTATGCGGGGATTGCCGAACTGCTTCCCGATATGCAGACGCTGGATCTGGCGGATCTGTTATATTTCCTCAATGCGGACAAGGATAAATTTCTTTTGAGAATGCAGACGATATGCAGGCATGTGGGGAATCTTGACTACATTCCGCCTATGAAATCGGGGCAGAATCTTCTGACGATCACCGCCGCAGAGTGGACGAAGCTCTTGCAGAAGATAGAGGAGCTTGGGGGATATGAGTATGTAATTCTCGATCTGAGTGAGAGTATGCAGGGGTTGTTCGATATTCTGAGGATGTGTAAGAGAATCTTTACACTGACGAGAGAGGATCGGATCGCAAAGAGCAAGCTGCTGCAATATGAACAGCTGCTGTCCCTGTGTGAGTACGGGGACGTCCTTGATAAGACGAAACGCCTGAACCTGTCGCATATACAGCGACTACCTGAGGAGCTGGAACAGCTTACCAGAGGAGACCTCGCAGAGCTTGTGAACGACCTGTTGAAAGGGGGTGATCTATAGGATGGAGTATGTGGAATTAAAGAAGAAGCTGCGTGCCAAGGTACAGGAGCAGATGGACTATATGAGGGAAATGACGGACGCGGAGGTTGAGGATGCGATCGACGGAGTCCTGCTGGAACAGGAGGAGCTTCGGGTTTACCCCGTAAAGCTGAGAATGCGCCTGAAAAAAGAGATTTTTGATTCGCTGAGGCGGCTTGATATTCTTCAGATCTTTGTCGAGGACAGCAGCGTGTCAGAAATTATGATCAACGGCACGGAGCACATATTCGTTGAGAGAAACGGCAGATTGCAGGAACTGGACATGGGCTTTGATTCTCTGGAAAAGCTGCAGGATGTCATACAGCAGATTGTCGCGGGATGTAACCGTGTCGTGAATGAGGCTTCGCCGATTGTTGATGCAAGGCTGCCGGATGGATCGAGAGTCAACATTGTAATGAATCCGGTCGCACTGAATGGGCCGATTGTGACGATCCGGCGCTTCCCGGAGAAACCGATCACGATGGACTGGCTGATACGGAATCATTCCATTTCGTCGGAGGCGGCTGAGTTTCTGAAAAAGCTGGTCAGAGCGGGATATAACATCTTTATCAGCGGCGGAACGGGGAGCGGAAAGACGACCTTTCTGAATGCTTTGTCCCAGTTTATTCCGTCGGAGGAGAGAGTTATCACGATAGAGGACAGCGCAGAGCTGCAGCTGCAGGAGCTGCCGAATCTTGTACGGCTTGAGACGCGAAACGGCAACGTAGAGGGGTGCAGGGAGATCGGCATCCGTGAGCTGATACGCTCCTCCTTGAGGATGAGACCGAACAGGATCATTGTGGGGGAGGTACGCGGTGCGGAGGCGGTGGATATGCTGCAATGTCTGAATACAGGACACGACGGAAGTATGTCAACCGGTCATGCGAACAGCGGTAAGGATATGCTGGCAAGACTGGAAAACATGGTGCTGATGGGGATGGAACTGCCGTTGGCGGCAATCCGGCAGCAGATTGCGTCGGGAATCGATATTATCGTGCATCTCGGGAGGCTGCGGGATCGCTCCAGACGCGTGCTGGAGATAACGGAAATTCTCGGCTGTGAAAATAACGAGATCAAGCTAAATCCATTGTTTGTTTTTGAGGAAGCGGGGGAGGACAGTGAGGGTGGCATTATTGGAAGGCTTGCGAAAAAAGGAAATCTGCTCAGGGAAAACAAGCTCAAGGCAGCGGGATTACAGTAGTTATCGCTGGCGGCGCGGCGAGAGGGTAGGAGAAATGCTTCTGGCGATGGCTGTCACGATATTTCTTTCCTGCTTCTTTTACCGGAGTCTGTGGACGCTGCCGCTGCTTACTCCGGCAGGGATTGTCTTCTACCGGAAAAGATACCGGCAGAAGGGCGCGAGGCAGAGAGAGGAGCTATGTGCACAGTTCAGGGAATGCATTCTGGCGGTCTCGACTCTCCTTGCGGCGGGATATTCCGTGGAAAATGCTTTTGTGGAATGTGCGGGAGACATGGAACAGATGTATGGAGGCAATTCTCTGATCTGCGGCGAGCTGCGGTCGATCCGCCGGGGCTTGCACATTAACATTTCTTTGGAGGAAATGCTGACGGACTTTGGGGAGAGAAGCCATTGCGAGGAGATCCTGCAGTTTGCGGAGGTATTTGTCATTGCCAAGAGAAACGGGGGAAATCTGGCGGACATTATTAGGAATACCGCGGAGCTGATCGGCAAGAGAGCAGAGGTCAGACAGGAAGTAGACACACTGCTTGCCGGGCGAAAGATGGAGCTTGGAATCATGAAAGCAATGCCCTTTGCAATCATGACCTACATTGCGGTGACAAATCAGGGCTTCTTCGATCCGCTGTATGAGAGAGTTATGGGGAGGCTTGTCATGACGGGATGCCTTCTGGCATACATAGGGGCGTATCTGATTGGAGATCTGTTGTTGGAAAAATTGCGGAATGCAGCTGTTTAACGGGGGAGTTTTATGAAGCGGATAGCGATGTTTCTATATAAAAAGGCATGTATCTGGAATCTGCCGCTGTTCCGGGGAGGCACTGTGGAGAGTGATCTTGCGGCGCTCCATCCGGGGGAGCGGGTCGAATGTATAAAGGCGGACTATTATGTGAAAAAACTGTCGAAGTGCCTGATGCTTCTTGCAGCAGGGCTCATTCTGGGACTGTTTGCAAAGCTGCAGCAATTGCAGAGTACCCCGCTTGGGGAGGAGGGAGTAATCTATCGTGGCAAGTATGCGGAAGGGGAGAAACAGCTTCTTCTGGAGGCGGACAACGGAGAGGAAAAGCGAAAATTTCAGATGACGGTGTCAGCGCAAAGCCTTACTGACGCAGAGCTGCAGGAGTTCGCGGATGATTTTCTGGAGAATATACCGAAGCTGATTCTGGACGGTAACAGTGATGCAGGGCATGTGACGGATGCGCTTGAGCTTGCAGATGTATATGAGGGGTATCCGTTTGAGGTGGAATGGGAGAGCGACAGGGAGGAGATTGTGGATCACAACGGCGGTGTCTGTGAGGTTGAGACCCCCGAGAGAGTGACGCTGAGAGTCACGCTGAGCTGTCAACAGTACAGCAGGACAGAGAGCTTTTCCATTACAGTTGTCCCGAGGAGCTATTCCTCCGGGGAACAGGAATATCGTGAAATCAGTGAGTATCTGCTGAATTCTGAGAGGAACAGCCGGGATGAGGAGACATGGGTTCTGCCGGGGGAATGGAACGACAGGCCACTTGTCTGGAGACTGAAGGAGAAAAGATATTGCCTGCTGATCTGGGCATTTACCCCGGTCGTCTGTCTGCTGCTCTATTTTTCCTTTGACAGAGATATGCACAAGGAGGTTGAGCAGCGGCAGCGGGAGATGAGAAGGCAGTACCCGGAGCTGGTTCATAAGCTTGCATTGTATATCGGTGCAGGTATGACTATCCGGGGGGCTTTTCAGAGGATTGGAGGTGATTATGAGAGGAAGACTAACCGGCAGAGGGATGGGGATGTCATGGGCAGGGAAGTGCTGTATACCTGTAGGGAATTACAGTCCGGCATTGCGGAGGGAGCGGCTTATGAGCGGTTTGGAAGGAGGATTGGGCTGAGAGAATATATAAAGCTGAGCGCTCTCCTCGGACAGAACCTGAAACGTGGAAACAGAACACTGCTGGAGCGGCTTCGGGAGGAGGCTGAAAGGAGCTGCGAGGAAAGTGTGCGCCATGCGAGAAAGCTGGGAGAGGAATCGGGAACAAAGCTTCTGATTCCAATGGTTGCCATGCTGGCGATTGTAATGGTAATGATTATGATCCCGGCGTTTGGAACGATCTAAGGATACTATTAATGACTTAAGAAAAAGAAAAGGAGAAAACATTTATGAAGGAAATGAAGAACTGGAAGGATTTTGTGCGCGAAGAGGACGGAATGGGAACCGTTGAGGTCATTATGATTATTGTGGTACTTGTGGGTCTGGTTATTATTTTCAAGGATCAGATTACGAAGATTGTGACGAACCTGTTTGGCAAGATTACGGCGCAGACCGGAAAGCTGTAAGATGAGGCGCGGAAACGCTTACCTGACAGTGTACCTTACCATGTGCCTTGCCGTGCTGCTGCCATTATGTCTGACGTTAATAGACGGAGCCAGACGTAATGGCGCGGCAATGGAGGCCGTCTGTGCGGCGGAGGTCGGGATGCAGAACATCTTTGCTGAATACCATAGAGAGCTTTTGCGGCAGTATAACCTGTTTGCGATTGATTCCTCCTATGGCACGGAAAATTCGGGAAGAGCGAATACCGAGGCGCATCTACGGGATTATCTGGACAAAAATTTACATACAGATGTGGTGTTCCTCTCTGATTATCTGTATCGGGACTTTTTTGACCTCAGTACAGGAGAGGTAGAGATCACCGGGCTATCTATTCTGACAGATGGGGATGGCGCGGTATTCAGGAGCATGGCGATTGATGCGATCAGGAATGATGTCGGTCTGAATTTGCTGTCAGATGTGCAGCAATGGCTGGAGACCATAGAAGTAAACGGGCTGGCATCTGCTGATAGCGCGCAAGGAGGAAATCTGGATGATGTGCTGGACGACTACAACGGAAGAGAGGTGCAGATATCCGAGACGGAGACTGCATTTGTCAGCATCACTAATCCGGTAAAGGAAATTGAAAAAAAGAGGCGCATGGGCATCCTGAGGCTGGTACTTGAGAGCGAGGAGGATCTGTCAAAGAAGGGTTTAGACAGAACCGGACTGATAGAGAGCCGGATGCAGCAGGACGCTGTCAACAGGGGCAATATGGAGCAGCAGGACACGGACGGTGTATGGAATAATATTTTATTCCGGGAATATCTGCTGAAATATATGGGAAATTACAGGGAGCCTAAGGATAGCGGAGCTTTGGCATATCAGATTGAATATCTGATCGCGGGGAAGGAATATGATACAGACAATCTGCGGAGTATTGCGGCGAGGTTGTGTGCGGTTCGAGAGGCGGCAAATGTTTTGTATTTGTATACAGACAAAGAAAAATCCATGGAGATTACGACGGCCGCCACGATTGCATGCGGAATTTTCCTGTTTCCGGAACTGATACCTGTGATGGAGACGGCGATCCGGTTCGGGTGGGCATATGCGGAAAGCCTTTATGATGTAAAGACTTTACTGGCGGGAGGGAAAATACCTCTGATTAAGGATAAGGAAAGCTGGCACTGTGGACTGATGAGTGCCCTTAAGGGGGAAGCGGAAGACGGCTCTGAGGAAGAAGGAAAGGGTTTGGCCTACCGGGATTATCTCAGGGTACTGCTGATGATGACTGACACCGATACCGTGACTGTCCGGGCGATGAATATGATAGAGGCTGACATCAGGCTGACACCCGGAAATGAATGCTTTCGTCTGGATGCCTGCTACGGCGGGGTGGAGGCGCTTATGAAAATTAACAGTGGATTTGGATACCAGTTTGAAATTCTGCGGGAGAGGTTCTATTGGAGGTGAGCAGTGATGGCTTCTTTGCGGGAAATGATAAAAAAAGTACTTTTCATAGTAAAAAAACCTTCTTCGACGTTTGTGATGGAACAGTTGGATTATGCCCGAAATTCAAGTCATTTCTCCGCAAAGCGGCCATCACTGCTCAGCTGGCTGCAGAAAAGAACACAGGCGGGAATGACCGTAGAGGCATCGTTTGTTCTCCCACTCTGTCTTTTCTTTTTGATGAATCTTGGCAGTGCCATAGAGATGATCCGTCTACATAATAACATTCAGTATGCGATATGGAATACCGGCAGCAGGATGGCGTCGCTTGCCTGTGAAGAGGATTACCCGATTCCGGAGCTATTGACAGAATTTTACATACGAAGCCGGATAACGGACTGTCTTGGCAGGGAGTATCTGGATAGTTCCCCTCTGGCAAAGGGAAGCCGGGGAATATGGCTGTTGGAAAGTGATATGGCGGATGAATCGGATGAACTGGATATTGTGGTCACTTATCAGGTGAAATCCTTTCTGCCTCTGGCGGGCTTTCGACCATTCCGCATGGCGAACCGATGCTGTATCAGACTATGGAACGGCTATGAGATCCCTGTGGAGAGCGGGCAGGAGGAGAAGGTGTATGTAACGGTAAATGGAGAGGTTTTTCACCGGGACAGAAATTGTACCCATTTACAGTTATCGGTGAGGGAGACGGCGTACACACGGCTTGAGGAAGAGAGAAATGAGTGGGGACAGAGATATAGGGCGTGTGAAAAATGCGCGGCGGGGGAGGCGCCGATCGTGGTTTATGTCACGGAGGAGGGCGACCGCTATCATTACAGGAGAAATTGCCCGGGGTTGAAAAGGACAGTCATTGCGCTTGCACCGGACGAGGCGGAGAGCTACCGGCCATGTGGCAGGTGCGGAGGGTGATTTTACACATGGAATGGTGTTGTGAGTGAGAATGGTTCCCGTATATGGCGAAATGACTTTTTGGAGAAGGAAAATGGACAGGAGGAGAAGGAATGTGGGGTGTGATATTGACAACGGTATGGCTGATTGCAATGAGCGTTGTGGATATAAGGAACAGACAGGTACCGCTGTGGATGCTGACGGTACAGGCGGTGTTGGCAGCCGGTATGCTGATGTGGGGAGGAATTAACGGAGAACTGAGCATCGGAGGAATTTGTAGAGCGTTTATTCCGGGATTGATACTGGTGGCAATCGCGTTGTCCACGAAGAAGGCCGGCTGGGCGGACGGCGTGGTGCTGCTTCTGCTCGGAGTGCAGACGAGCTATGAAAAATGTATGGTGGCTGTTCTTATGGCGCTTTTTCTTATGGCAGCGCTCTCTGCCGTGTTACTGGTGTTTCATAAGGTGAAAAAGGATACAAGGCTACCATTCATTCCTTTTTTGACAATGGGCTGGGTTTTGGGACTATTTCTGACTGGCAGCGTGTATACGTTGCGGACGGTCTAGAAGGGAGAGCGCTATGCGGAAGCAGAACGCCTATTTTACGGTCGAGGCAGCGTTGATTCTGCCGCTTGTCATGAGCGCGGTTCTGATGGAGATCTTTCTTTTGACGTTTCAATATGACCGGTGCGTACTGGAACAGGATGTCAACAGAATGACAATATGTGCGGCTGCTGTGGCGGGTGACACGACGGAGGAGCTGGAACAGAAAATCAGAAGCAGAATGCAGACGGTTTCGATGGAAAAATACCTTGCGTGGAACATGGAGAAGTTTCAGCTTGAAATGGTAAGGGGAAAAGTGGAGGTCAGTGGAGGAGGGAGCTTTGAACTGCCGTTGCCGGAATGGAATTTGTTTACCGGGGACAGCACATGGAGTGCCGAAGTGAAACGGAAGGCAATCAAAGTTTCTCCGACGGATTTTATCAGACTTTATCGAAAGGTGAAAGGAGAATAAGGGTGCAGACAGAATTTGTAAGAAGCCTTAATTGTAATTATGAAAGAATACTTCTGGAAAAGAAGCCGGAAGAAAAGAAATATCAGTATTGTATTCTGAACAGGGGAGGGATTCGGGGACTGTTGCCGTGCAGCCTGAGATACATTAACGGAATTGCCTATCTGTATTATGATATTTCGTCCAGACAGAATATAAAACAGCTGTATAAGATGCATCATATCACGCGCGAATGGATCATGGATTTTATATGGGGAATGCGTCGGATCGAGCAGGAGCTGGAGCGCTTTCTGCTGGATTCCCGGAATGTTATCTGGTATCCCGAGCAGATTTATCAGGATTTGGAGAGCAATGTTTTTTCCTTTATGTATATCCCCTACTATGAGGGGGATAACGGTTTTAAGCAGCTTCTGGAATTTTGGGTGGAGCAGCTGGACTACGAGGATGAAGGGCTTGTTGAATGCATCTATCATATGTATGAGCAATATGAAAATATAGGTGAGGCTTATCTGCAAGGGCAGATCTATGAGGATGCAGAAAAACTGGAAAAGGCAGCAGTTGTGAAAAAAACGCTGACCGTGACACCTGAAAGGCTGAATGATGCTGTTGGGCAGAAAGCAGACAGGAAAATTTCGGAAGAAAAGGAAGAGCAGCAATTTCCGGTGGAAGCTGTGAAGCCGGATGGTATCCGGCACTTCTTTGAAAGCCTTGGAGGAAAGAAAAAGAGAGAGAAAGACCGGAGAGAGAACTATCGGCGGGAAATGCATGAGATAATGAGCGGCCGGGCAGTGGCGGAGGAGACTGTATATGAGAAAGGGGATAATACAGACGGGAAAAGTATCAGTATGGACAAAGCAGAGACAAGCTTAGAGGAGGAAGCGGATTACGGAAGAACAATATATATAGAGGGAACAGCGGAAAGTGCAGTGAGAGAACATAGGCTGTGTACAGCAGAAGGAAGAACATTGGCGGTGCTTGACAGACCCGTGCTCACGATTGGGAAAAAGAAAGGAGAGACAGATATTGTGCTGGAGGATGTGTCGGTCAGCCGACTACATGCCAGAATCGTACAGGAAAAGGAAAACTTTTATCTGGAGGATCTGAATTCCACAAACGGCACCTTTAAGAATGGACTTCGTTTGCAGCCATATGAAAAGCGGGAACTGGCAACGGAGGATGAGGTCAAAATAGGAAGGATAAGTCTGACCTTTCTATAAAAATGCAGACCGAAACGCAGACCGCTAAAATCTTGCATACAGGGTCAGGTTATGCTATAATTTTGTAATTATTCGGAACAGGACAAAAGATAGAGAAGGTATTTTTTGCAATGGGGGTTCTGAATGAAAAACTTAATTACATGGGGAGGAAACAAGGATGCCGACCTTGGAATTTGTTCAGGAACAGGCAGAGTATCTTGCAAGAATCATTCTTGCGTGCGTCTGCGGAGGAGTTATAGGAATAGAAAGGCAACAGCGGGTAAAAGCGGCGGGAACCAGAACGCACATGATGCTTGCACTGGCAACGGCACTGATGATGATTATTTCCAAATACGGATTTTCGGATGTGGCAGGAAATCCCGGTATGAGTCTGGATGTGTCGCGTGTGGCTGCGGGTATCATATCAGGTATTGGTATTCTCGGCGGCGGTATTATTTTTACCGGAAAAAGAGGTAATTCGAGTGGTATTACCACCGCGGTCGGAATCTGGGCGACCATCGGTATTGGCATGGCGATCGGAGCCGGTATGTACGTCATAGGAATCTGTACAACAATTATTATTGTAATCTTACAGTGGGCTTTGCATAAGAATCTCTGGATCGTAAAGCAGCCGAGCAGAGCACAGGTCAGCTTCCGCGTCGAAAAAGAAAAGCATGCCTACGAAAAGATTGTCGCGGAATTGGAGCAGCGCAATATTACCATGAGCCAGTTCCGGTGGGAACGCAAGAATAATAAAGCATTTTCGTTGAGTTGTCAGGTGATAATTCCTGCCGGATTAAGCAGGGACGAAATTGTTGCGATTTTTACAGACATGGAAGAGGTTGAAACCTTCGAGGTGATATAGCTTGAACAAATGGAAGGAACTGCCGTTTATCAGCGGTCTGCTTGTGGCTGTCAATGTCATAGTGTTTGTTATCTGTATGTTTACCGGTAACACCCTGTACAGACTCGGACAACTGGATGTGATTGATGTGCTTATCCGAGGGGAATACGGGCGTATTCTCTGGGCGATGTTTCTTCATGTTGACATGACGCATATCGTCAACAATATGTTGATACTTTTTTTCATGGGAGCTATGATAGAGAAGGAAGTAGGGCATATTGGTTATGCTGTTTTATATTTCCTTTCGGGCATTGGAGGAAACCTTCTGTCTCTGTTTGTTAAATATATGAACAGCGATGTGTCAGGATCGGTGGGGGCAAGCGGTGCCGTATTTGGATTAGACGGAGTTTTGCTTGCGATGGTTCTGATGTCCGGCAGAAAAATGCCCAATGTCACACCGATCAGAGTAGTGGCAATGATCTGTCTCTCACTGTACAGCGGATTCAGCGCGGCAAACATTGATAATGCAGCCCATGTAGGAGGACTGATAGTGGGATTCCTTGGGGGATGTGTTGTCTGTATTTTACAGCGGCGGAGAAGATCGGGGAAACAACGATAGGGAGGTGCGCGTTTGAATATCAATATTTACTATGGCGGAAGAGGAATCATTGACGATCCCACGATGTTTGTCATTAATAAAATGCAGGAAATCTTGGAGGAACTTCGGGTAAACGTGACCAGATATAACCTGTATGAGTGTAAGAGCACGATTCCTACCTTGCCGCAGACCCTGAAGGATGCGGACGGCATCATCCTTGCGACAACGGTCGAATGGTACGGAATTGGCGGATATATGCAGCAGTTTCTGGATGCCTGCTGGCTTTTTGGAGATAAAGAGAAGATATCCAAAATCTATATGTGTCCGGTGGTAATGTCCACGACATATGGAGAGAGGGAAGGAAAGCTGAACTTAGCTACGGCATGGGAGATCCTGGGCGGCCGGCCATGCAGCGGTATTTGCGGCTATATCGAGAATACCGTGGTGCTGGAAATGCATGAGCAGTATCTTCGCATTATTGAGAAAAAGGCGGAAAACCTGTATAGAACCATCAGTCAGAGAATGGACTGTTTCCCTGCCAGCAATCAGGCGGTCAGACAGAGGATCGCTGTGCCGAAAACAAGTGATCTGACACCGCAGGAATCGGAACAGTTATCGCAATATGTGTCTGATGACAGCTATGTTCAGCGCCAGAAACAGGATATTCAGGAACTGACAAGTCTGTTCCGTGGGATGCTGAATGAAGAGGGAGCAGACAGCGAAGAGGAATATGTCGGGGCTTTCCGCAGACATTTTAAGCCGCAGACCGGATTCCGCGCCAACTATTCCATTACAATAGAGGAAAAGAAGAAAAAATTCATTATAAAGGTAGACGGAACTAAGGTTGAATGCTATTACGGAACGGTGGAACAGCCGGATGTGGAAATGCAGCTGAATCGCGCTACCATGGAAGAAATTGTCAGTGGAAGAATGAGCTTTCAAAGAGCCTTTATGTCGGGGGCGATGAAGACAAAGGGAGATTTCAGAATCCTAAGAACGTTGGATCAGTTATTCCTGTTTGAAGACAAAACAAAATTATGATAGGGAGGGCGTTGAAATGAAGAAGGATGATTGTATTTTTTGTAAGATAGCAAACGGAGAAATTCCGTCCAAGACATTGTACGAGGATGCCGGATTCCGTGTGATACTTGATCTTGGACCGGCAACGAAGGGACATGCGTTGATTCTGCCCAAGGAGCATGCAGCGGATCTGTATGAGCTTCCGGAGGAGACGGCAGCGGATGCAATGAAGCTGGCTAAGAAGATGGCGGTAACCTTAAGAGATAAGCTGAAGTGCGACGGCCTGAATCTGGTTCAGAACAACGGAGAGGCTGCCGGACAAACTGTGCGTCATTTTCATCTGCATCTGATTCCAAGATATCAGGGGGATGGGCAAAACATAAACTGGGTGCCGTCTGAACCGACTCAGGAGGAGCTTGAGGCCGTAAGAAAGGAAATCGCGGAATAAATGCGGACAATTAATGTAGAAGATATTACGCAAAGTGTGAAAGAGATGTGCATCGAGGCGAACCATTTTCTGTCGAAGGATATGGTTTGCGCGCTGAATCAGGCAGCCGGATCGGAGGAATCTCCACTCGGCAGACAGATACTGGGGCAGCTGCAGCAGAATCTGGATATCGCGGGGCGGGACATGATTCCGATCTGCCAGGACACGGGCATGGCCGTTGTTTTCGTTAAAGTTGGGCAGGAAGTACATATCGAGGGAGGTAGTCTGACGGACGCCATCAATGAAGGTGTCCGCCAGGGATACGTGGATGGATACTTAAGAAAGTCTGTTGTCCGTGACCCCATCGACCGTGTGAATACAAAAGACAATACCCCGGCGATCATCCATTACGAGATCGTAGACGGGGACCAGGTGGACATCACTGTTGCGCCGAAGGGATTCGGAAGCGAGAACATGAGCCGTGTGTTCATGCTGAAACCGGCAGATGGAATCGAAGGAGTCAAGGATGCCATTCTGACAGCGGTGCGGGATGCAGGACCGAATGCCTGTCCTCCGATGGTAGTAGGTGTCGGAATCGGCGGAACCTTTGAAAAG
>USGM01000031.1 GCA_900554205.1 uncultured Lachnospiraceae bacterium | reverse complement strand
AGGTCTCGATGAAGGAGCCGCAGCCGGAGGAGCAGGCTTCATTCAGCTGCACGCTGTCCACGGTTTGGTTCTTGATCTTGATGCACTTCATATCCTGACCGCCGATGTCGAGAATACAGTCCACGGCGGGATTGAAGAACGCGGCGGCATAGTAGTGCGCAACGGTTTCCACCTCGCCGTCGTCCAGCAGAAAAGCAGCCTTCATGAGAGCTTCACCGTAGCCTGTGGAGCAGGAGCGGACGATATGTACATCCTCCGGGAGCTGCTCGTAAATTTCCTTCAGGGAGCGGATCGCCGTCTTTAACGGACTGCCGTCGTTGCTGCTGTAAAAGGAATACAGCAGGGAGCCATCCTCGCCGACGAGAGCAATTTTCGTCGTGGTGGAGCCGGCGTCGATGCCGAGAAATGCCTTACCCTTATAGGAAGCAAGGTCGGCGGAAGCCACATGGTGCCTGCTGTGGCGCGCGCTGAATTCCTCGTAGGCCGCCTTGTCGGCAAAGAGGGGCTCCATGCGTTCAACCTCAAACTCCATTTTGATGTCGGAGGAGAGCTTGTTTACCATTTCTTCCATTGTATAGGAAACCTCTTCCTTCGCATTGAGGGCAGAGCCGATCGCAGCGAAGAGGTGGGAATTGTCGGTGTCAATAATGTGTTCCTCGTCGAGATTCAGGGTACGGATAAAGGCGACCTTGAGCTCGGAAAGGAAGTGCAGGGGACCTCCGAGAAAGGCAACATGTCCACGGATCGGTTTGCCGCAGGCAAGGCCGGAGATCGTCTGGTTTACCACAGCCTGAAAGATGGACGCAGCAAGGTCTTCCTTTGTCGCGCCTTCGTTGATTAAAGGCTGTATGTCTGTCTTTGCAAAAACGCCGCAGCGCGCGGCAATCGCATACAGGGATTTATAATTTTTTGCATATTCATTCAGTCCCGAGGCATCCGTCTGGATCAGGGAAGCCATCTGGTCGATAAAGGAGCCGGTACCTCCGGCGCAGATGCCATTCATTCGCTGCTCGACATTGCCGCCCTCGAAATAAATGATCTTGGCATCCTCGCCGCCGAGCTCAATCGCAACGTCTGTCTTCGGTGCGAGCTCTTTCAGGGAAGTTGCAACCGCAATTACCTCCTGCGTGAACGGCACACCGAGATGGTTCGCGAGAGTCAGTCCGCCGGAGCCGGTGATCATCGGGTGAAGGGTGAGATTGCCAAGCTGATTGTAGGCCCTGGTCAAAAGGGAAGAAAGAGTCTCGCGGATATTGGCATAATGACGTTTATAGTCCGAAAAGAGAATATTGTGATCTGCGTCGAGAATGGCAATCTTGACGGTTGTGGAGCCGATATCGATACCGAGAGTTACATTCTTGTTTCTGATTTCCATGCAAATACATCCTTCCTAACAAAAACACATAAAGAGACGGTTTCACAATGGTTCCGTGAGCCCATCGACATGAATAGACATTCTAAGGTATTATACGACAACGGGGTTGAAAAAGCAACGAACAAAAGGTATGAAAATTCTATTAAAAAGAAATTGGTCGGTTTACTTATGTGATCGGGAATGATACAATGTATTCAGCTTTTTTGCTGAAAATGACATACGGAAAGGAACCGGAAATAATGAGTAAATGGGAGAAGAAGTTCGGGAAATATGCCATTCCGAACCTGACTTTTATATTGATCGGCTGCTATGTACTGGGCTATCTTTTGAAGGCGCTCATGCCGTCGATGATGAGTTATCTTACGCTTGACCCGTACGCGATTCTGCATGGGCAGGTCTGGAGGCTTGTGACATGGGTGATCTCGCCGCCGTCCTCCTTTGATATTTTTACGATCATCATGCTGCTCTTTTATCTGAGCCTCGGCAACAGTCTCGAGAGGGTCTGGGGCACATGGCAGTATAATGTCTATATTTTTACAGGAATACTGCTCACGGTTGTGGGAAGCTTTGTATGTATGGGGATCTTTTACCTTGTGTACGGTGAGTCGGCGGCTCTTGTGATGAAGGCGCTCTGTGCGTCCGGCGCGTGGCAGTTCAGCACCTATTTCATCAATATGTCGATCTTCCTCGCGTATGCGGCGACCTTCCCCAATGCGCAGGTGTTGTTGATGTTTGTGGTTCCGGTCAAGGTGAAGTGGCTGGGAATCGTGTATGGGGGAATGCTGGTCTACGAGATGATCAGCTATTTCAGGATCGGCCTTTCCGTCTATGCGGAATACTGGTTCGGGGTGGCGGCGATTGCTGCGTCCCTGCTGAATTTCCTGATTTTCTGGCTGAGATCCAGAAATCATATGCACTGGAATCCGAAGCAGATGAAGCGCAAGATGGAATTTAGACAGGACATCAGGCGCAATCCGAACCCGAAGATCACGAAGCACAAATGTGCAGTCTGTGGCAGAACGGAGCAGGATGATCCGACGCTGGAATTCCGCTTCTGCTCCAAGTGCAACGGGAACTACGAGTACTGCCAGTACCATCTGTTTACGCACCAGCACATTGTCTGAGCATAGAGAAAGAGGGAGCGGATATGAGCCAGAAAAAGGAAATATTGTTTGCACAGACGCTGGAGCAGGTGCGGCGGCTGGCGAAGGAGCAGGGAAATTGCGTCAGCGGGGAGCAGGTGCGGGAAGCGTTTGCGGAACAGGAGCTGAACGAGAACCAGATGCAGATGGTCTTTGACTATCTGGTAAAGCATAAGGTGGGAATCGGTCAGCCCATCGATCCGGATGAATTTCTGACGGAGGAGGAAAGAGATTATCTGCAGGACTATCTCAATGAAATCGCAGCACTGCCGTCCTACAGCACCGGAGAGCTCGAGGCATTTACCATTTCCGCCATGGCAGGCGAGTCGGAGGCACAGCAGAAGCTTGTCCAGGGATACCTGAGAGATGTGGTAGACATTGCAAAGCTCTACACCGGGCAGGGCGTTTTCCTCGAAGATCTGATCGGGGAAGGAAATGTGGCTCTTGCCATGGGAGCCGGCATGCTGGGCAGCCTTGAGAAGCCCTCTGAGGCGCAGGGGATGCTCGCAAAGCTGATGATGGATGCCATGGAGGACTATATTCAGGAAAATGCGGCAAGCGCAAAGACGGACAGAAAGGTCGCGGATAAGGTCAATCTGGTCGCAGACAAGGCGAGAGAGCTGGCGGAGGAGCTTCACAGGAAGGTGACACCTGAGGAGCTGGCGCGGGAAACAGGCCTTTCCCTGAAGGCAATTCAGGATGCCTGCCGGATGAGCGGTTTCAAAATCGAGGATATCGGAGGAGAAAATGAAGCAGTCAGTCTATGAGGACTATAAATACAGCATGCAGGATACGAGCCGCGTCTATGTGGGCTGCAAATATACCTTTGCAGAGCTGCTGGAGGCGGAGGAGGTCATGTTCAAGTTCCGCATGATCGTCCAGAAATACATAGCGCCGGAGTACGACCCGGAGGATACGCTGGAGACCCAGCTCTATTATCTGAAGCCGGAGGATTTTCTGGTGAAGCTCTACCGGCAGATGAAGGCGAGGGTCAAGGTCAATGTGATCGAGGAGAAGAGGCATCTCATCGGCGGGAAGAAAAAGGAATATGTGACAAAACAGCTCACCGTGGAAGAACTCGTGAAGATGACGAAGGAGGACAAGGAGGCTTGCGGCCTTGTGATTCAGGAGCTGTCGGTGAGCAAGCTGGCGCTGTTAGGGCTATAGTATAAGAACGATCCACTTTAAGAAGGATGATAGGAAAATTAATATAAAGGAGAAGATAAATGAAAGTAGAAGATTTACAGGCGTATGAGATTCTGGAGAAGAGGGAGATCAAGGACATTGACAGTATGACTTATCTCTGCAGGCACAAGAAGACGGGGGCAAGAGTGGTTCTGCTTTCCAATGATGATGACAATAAGGTCTTTTACATCGGCTTCCGCACAACCCCGAAGGATTCCACGGGCGTGGCGCACATCACGGAGCATTCCGTGCTCTGCGGCTCAAAGAACTTCCCGGTAAAGGATCCTTTTGTGGAACTGGCAAAGGGTTCCCTGAATACCTTCCTGAACGCCATGACCTATCCCGACAAGACTGTATATCCGGTTGCAAGCTGTAATGACAAGGATTTCCAGAATCTGATGAACGTTTATCTGGACGCTGTTTTCTATCCGAACACCTACCAGAACGAAGCGATTTTCCGGCAGGAGGGCTGGCATTACGAGCTGAACGATCAGGACGAGCTGATCTACAACGGTGTCGTTTATAATGAGATGAAGGGAGCGCTCTCCAACCCGGACAGCATTCTGTGGAGAGAGATTTCGACAGCGCTGTATCCGCATACGACCTACGGTGTGGAGTCCGGCGGTGATCCCGAGAATATTCCCGACCTCACCTATGAGCAGTTCCTCGATTTCCACAGAACCTACTATCATCCGTCAAACAGCTATATCTATCTGTACGGAAACATGGATATGGCGGAGAAGCTGGATTATATCGACAGGGAATACCTCTCCAAATATGATTACCTCGAGGTGGATTCCCAAATCACGGAGGAGCCTTGCTTTGAGAAGCCGAACCGTCTCGTAAAGGAGATCCCGCTCGGAGAGGGGGAGAGTGCGGAGGAAAATACCTATCTTGCACAGTGCTTCTCGGCGGGAGACTGTCTGGACAGAGAGCTTGTCATTGCGATGAAGGTGCTGGATTTCGCACTCTGCACCGTACCGGGAGCGCCCTTAAAGCAGGCGCTGATCGACAAGGGAATCGGCAAGGATGTCTTCAGCGTCTATGACAACGGCTATAAGCAGCCTTTCTTCGGCGTGGTGGCAAAGGGAACCTCTGCGGATAAAGAAGAGGAATTCAAGGCTGTCATTCGGGAAGTGCTGGAAGGCATTGTAAAGAACGGCTTCGACCAGAAGGCTCTGCTCTCTGCGATCAACCATGATGAATTCAAGTACCGCGAGGCAGATTTCGGCACGACACCGAAGGGACTGATGTACGGACTGCAGCTGCTCGACAGCTGGCTCTATGATGACAATAAGCCCTTCATCCATATCGAGGCAAACGCAACCTACGCGGCACTGCGCAAAAAGGCGAAGGAAGGGTATTTTGAGCAGATTATCCGGAAATACCTTCTGGACAACCCTCATTCCGCAACTATCATTCTTCAGCCGAAGGAGGGACTTGCTGCCGAGCAGGAGCAGAAGCTGAAAGAAAAGCTGGCGGCGATCAAGAGCGGCATGAGTAAGCAGGAGCTCGACGATGTGCGCGCTATGATGAAAAAGCTGGAGGATTTCAGGGAGACAGAGGATAAACCGGAGGATATTGCAAAGATCCCGCTCCTTGGAAGAGAAGACTTAAAGCGCGAGGCTGCTCCCATCTACAATGAGATGAGAAAGCTGGGAGATACACCGGCGCTGTTCCATGACCTGTTCACGAACGGCATCGGATACCTGCGCATGGTATTTACCATAAAGGACATCCCGGAGGAATATTTCCCTTATCTGAGTATCCTCAAGAGTGCCTTCTGCAATATGAATACCGCACATTACACCTACGGGGAGCTGTGCAGCGAGATCAATCTTGCGACAGGAGAGACATTTGTGGCACAGAACAATTACGGAAATGTCGTCGATGCGGGCAAGTATACTATGACAATGGAGGTCTGCACAAAGGCGCTGTACGAGAATCTGCCCAGAGCCATTGAACTGATGGAAGAGCTGATACTGACGACAGATTTCTCCGACACGAAGAGGATGAAGGAGATACTGGCGGAGAACGATTCCAAATTCCGCGACTTTGCAAATCAGGCAGGACATGTCATTGCCATCCAGAGAGCGCTTTCCTACGGCAGCGTGAAGAGTGCCGTGGATGAGGTACAGAACGGTGTGGATCAGTACCGCTTCAACTGTGAACTTGAACAGGATTTCGAGACGAAAAAGGACGAGATCACCGCAAAGCTGCAGATGCTCTGTAAGATGATCTTCCGGCCGGAAAACCTGATGATTGATTTTACAGGTGATGCGGCTGCACTGGAGGAGCTTGCGGGACCGGTCGAAGCGTTTAAGAGCAGACTGTACACCTGTGAGGTGCAGAAGGAGGCATATGAGCCGAAGACAGAGAGGAAGAACGAAGGTCTGACCACCCCTAATCAGGTTGACTTTGTCTGCCGCGCAGGAAACTTCTTAAACAAGGGACTGCCCTACACCGGGGCTCTGAATGTGCTGCGCGTGATGATGGGCTATGAGTATCTCTGGGTCAACATCCGTGTCAAGGGCGGCGCGTATGGCTGCATGTGCAATTTCTACAGAGACGGAGGAAGCTATTTCTGCTCTTACCGTGACCCGAATCTGGCACAGACGATTGACGTTTTCGAGAAGGCAGTGGACTTTATCGCAAATTATCAGGCGGATGAGCGCACAATGACAAAGTATATCATCGGTGCGATCAGTGATCTCGATACACCGCTCACGGCAGCAGGAAAGGGAAGACGTTCCAGAGAGCATTACATTACGGGACTGACCTATGAGATGATGCAGGAGGCGAGAAATCAGGTGCTGGATGCGACGCCTGAGGACATCCGCGGACTTTCAAAGTATATCAAGGCGTTTATCGAGGATGACTATCTCTGTGTTGTTGGAAATGAACAGATGATTAAGGCGGAGAAAGATAAATTTGGAAAAATTGAGAACCTTTTTTAACTGTTGTCGTCTATATAGCTGAAGAGACCGGCGTATAGACTGGTCATGAGGGAGGATAAACTTATGAAAAGGATGACAGGTATTTTTCTGGCGGTCGGCATGGCGTGTGCCCTGCTGACTGGCTGTGGAGCAGCCAGTTCTGACAGCTTCGATAACAAGAGTATGTCCTATGTGACAGAGATGGGGGACTATTCCGATTATGACTTTGACGGAGACACCGGGTGGAGCGGTAATTCCTATGCCTCAATGGAAGGGTCAATGGGAGAGGTTCCTGCATCAGAGAGCGTTCAGGCGAGGACGGACAGAAAGCTGATCCGGAATGTCAGCATGGATGTCGAGACAAAGGAGTATGACCAGCTCATGCTTTCGCTGGATGCGAAGGTGGACTCGGTCGGCGGGTACATAGAGAACATGGAGTCATACAACGGAAGCAGCTATTCGGGTTATCAGAATGCCCGTTATGCGAACGTGACGATCCGTGTGCCGCAGGATAAGCTGGACAGCTTTCTGGAATCCATATCGGGAATCTGTAATGTCATCCGGCGTTCGGACAGCGTGGATGATGTGACGCTGACCTATGTGGACATGGAGAGCCACAGGGATATGCTGAAGGCGGAGCAGAAGCGTCTGCTTGAACTTCTGGAGCAGGCGGAGTCGATAGAGGACATTCTGACGATCGAGAGCCGCCTGACAGATGTGCGCTATCAGATCGAAAGCATGGAATCACAGCTGCGCACGATGGATAATCAAGTGCAGTACAGCACAGTTTCCGTCTATATCTCTGAGGTAAAGGAGCTTACACCTGTCGTGACGCCGGAGAAATCGGCATGGGAGAGGATTACAGAAGGCTTTATGAACAGCCTTGAGAGCGTGGGACACGGACTGTCAGAGTTCGGAATCTGGCTGCTGATTCATATTCCGCAGCTCGTGATCTGGGCGATCGTCATTATTGTGATTGTGCTGCTCATCAAGAGACGGCGCAAGAAGAAGGCGGCGAAGAAGCAGGCGGCGATGCGAAATGCGGCGATGCCGACTGGGCAGATGAATGTGGCAGTACAGAATCCCGGGGCGCCGGTGGCACACGCGGCGCAGGGCACGGAGGATTCGTCTGCGCAGCAGTAAAAGGAGAAACCATGCCGGATATATGCGAACGGATAAGGGCAGAGTTATTTGAGATGCAGGATGTGGAATATCGTGATTTTCAGTCGAAGCTGATCCCGAATGTCCCCAAGGAAAAGGTTATCGGTGTCAGGACACCGCAGCTGCGGAAATTTGCCGGACAGGTGGCGAAGGAGGCGCAGATCGGACAGTTCCTGGAAAGTCTGCCGCATTCCTATTATGAGGAAGACAATCTTCATGCGGCGGTGATTGAAAAGATAAAGGACTATGGGGGCTGTCTTGCCGAGGTGGAACGCTTCCTGCCCTATGTGGACAACTGGGCGACCTGCGACATGTTTGCGCCAAAGGTGTTTGAAAAGCACACCGGAGAGTTGGAGAATGTCATCCGGCGCTGGCTGGAATCGGGCAAGACCTATACCATCCGCTTCGGCATTGATATGCTGATGCGCTTTTATCTGGGAGAGCATTTCCGGGAGGAGCAGCAGGAATGGATTGTGCGGGCATGTAATGATGAGTATTATGTGAAAATGGTTGTCGCGTGGTATTTTGCCACGGCGCTTGCAAAGCAGTACGAGACGGCGGTCACGGTGCTGGAGCAGGGGCGGCTCGATGTCTGGACGCACAATAAGACGATCCAGAAGGCGAGGGAGAGCTACCGCATCACGCAGGAGCAGAAGGAATATTTGAAGACGTTGAAGAGAAGGGAAGAATGAAAATTCTTCCTTTTTTGTGTAACGTTTTTTAGAATATAGGCATTAATGCATGCCAATTCCTTTTACGGGCATTATGAGCCGGAAGGAAAACTGACGCAGATCCGGCTGAACGGGTTTGTGATCTGGGATCAGGGGCAGGTGATTACGCAGGAGGTGGCAGCGGTTTATGCCTCGAGACATCCCTATATCGGAGACATGCCGGCAAACGGCGGTACGGTGACGGCTCTGGGAATGGTGGAAACGCTGGGAAACTTTAAAAATGAACTTCAGACGACAACGGCCCCTATGGCTGGACATTGCTTATGGAAAATGACTATTCTGCGGAGAGCAGGGAACTTCTGGAGGCAAAGATGCAGAGCTATGCCTATGTCATGATTGCGGTAATTGACAACTTGCACCATGTTACCTTTTCTTATACAATAGATGGTACAGAATGCTCGCTTACGTTTACCGAGGAAGAGGCGGACGAGGCGGCGGGGCAGTCTTTGAAAGAACTCGCAAAGAGCCCGGGGAAGCTGCAGCTTCTGATGCAGAGACTGGGTCTCGCAGAGGGAAGGATTTACTGAAAATAAAAACGCAGGAGGAAAGATCTATGTTGGAACCTATGCCGATGAAAGAGTGTTGTATCAGGAAGACCGAGAGAAGGGATGAGTGTCTGTACATGTATTCCGATAGGGGGATGCACAGACTTAAGCCATTAGGAGAACGCGCTGTCCGGATAACCTATACAGAGAGAGAGCTTTTTTCTACCCGCGAGAAGCCGGGGGTAGTGGTAAAGGATGAATGGCCGGACTGGCAGTATACAGAGGATGGGAGGAGCGTTACCTTCTGTAGTACCGGGCTGAAGATAGTCATTGACAAAAATACGGCATCCTATACCTATTACGATAGTGAAGGAAAGCTTTTACTTGAGGAGAGAGCACGCGAAAGTAAGTGTCTGGATGAATTTCAAAGCTATCGCCTTGCGGAAGATGCAGAAATGAAAGTTGATAAAATACAGACAGCTGACGGTGTAAAGGAGGTCATCAGGGAGGCGGCAAAGGTTCCTGGTGAAAAGTTTTATCATACGAGATTATATTTAAAATGGCAGGAGAAGGAAGCCCTGTATGGTCTGGGACAGCATGAGGAGGGGTTGCTGAATCTGCGCGGGCAGACAGTTTATCTGCATCAGGCAAACAGGAAGATAGCCATTCCCATGCTGGTATCCTCCCTCGGCTATGGCATTCTGATGGATACTTACAGTCCGATGATTTTCAACGATACGGCGTATGGTTCTTATCTGTATACAGAAGCGGATGATGAACTGGATTATTATTTTGTAAACGGCGGAACGATGGACGGAGTGGTAAAGGAATACCGGTTTCTTACGGGGAAGGCTGCCATGCTTCCTAAGTGGGCATACGGATATATCCAGTCGCAGGAGCGCTTTGAGACGGCACAGGAGCTTGTAGATGTTTCAAGGGAATACCGGGACAGGGGCATAGGACTTGACTGTATTGTACTTGATTGGATGTCATGGCCGGACAATCTGTGGGGGCAGAAAACCTTTGACAAAAAACGCTTTCCGGATCCTTCCGGGATGGTGAATGCACTTCATGACATGAACGTACACTTTATGATTTCGCTGTGGCCCACGATGGATCAGAAGTGTGAGAATTATCGTGAATTTCAGGAGCGTAAGCTTCTGCTGCCCGGAAGTAATGTGTACAATGCACTTTCCAGAGAGGGCAGGGAGCTTTATTGGAAGCAGGTTGAGGAAGGGCTCTTTGTGCATGGTGTGGATGCGTGGTGGTGTGATTCCAGTGAGCCTTATACACCGGATTGGAATTATAAGGAGAAACCAGAGCCCGCCAAGCTTTTTTCGGAATATTGTCAGACAGTGCAGGATCATCTGCCGGCATGGGCAACGAATGCTTATGCATTATATCACGCGCAGGCTTTGTATGAGGGACAGCGGGGCGTACAGAACAGGGGGACTCCGGAAAAGCGAGTGGTTAATCTGACGCGAAGCAGCTATACGGGGCAGCAGCGTTACGGTACTATTTTGTGGTCGGGTGATATAGACGCCTCGTGGGATACACTGAGGAAGCAAATTGCGGCAGGACTCAGTTTCTGCGCCAGCGGTCTGCCCTACTGGACTGTTGATATCGGAGCTTTTTTTGTAAAGCGTGGCGCTCAATGGTACTGGAGAGGAGATTTCCCTGCTGCTACAGAGGATATGGGGTATCGTGAGCTATTTACGAGATGGTATCAGTGGGCATGTTTTCTGCCTGTGTTCAGAGGACATGGAACAGATTGCAGGAGAGAGCTATGGCAGTTTGGGGACAAGGGGGAAATGTTTTACGATGTACTCGTGGAGATGAATAAGCTGCGATACAGACTCATGCCTTATATATATTCACAGGCGGGAAGAGTGTGGCTTGAGGATGCATCCATGATAAAGCTTCTCACCTTTGATTTTCCTGAGGATGAACAGGTCTGGGATATCAGGGATCAGTATCTTTTTGGTGACAGCATCATGGTCTGTCCTGTTACGGAGGCAATGTATTATGGAGCGGGATCGCAGCCACTGGGGGAAACCTGTAAGCAGCGGAAGGTATATCTGCCGAAGGGATGCGGATGGTATGATTATTGGACTGACACTTATTATGAGGGGGACCAGTGGATTATGGCTGATGCACCCATAGAGAAGATTCCCCTTTATGTGAAGGCGGGAAGTATTATTCCTGTTGTTGAGCCTGCAGACCATGTGGGCAGCGGTTATCTGGAGAAGAATGGCTGTGATGTGACCTATCGCGTATATAAAGGAGGAGATTGCAGCTTCCTGCTATATGAGGATGCCGGAGATGGTTATGGTTATGAGAGGGGAGAATACCGCACTACCCTGCTTGAAGCTCACGGGGACGTTGTTTCTGTAGTGAAGAATGGTACTTTATCACATCGTGAGATTTGAGAGTATGCCAGCTCCTGATGCAGCGTCTGGAACCCGCAGAGGGAAATATTTATTGATGGAAAGGACACGATCGGATGGGACATATCTATTTTGCAAGACACGGGCAGACCATATGGAATGTGGAAAATAAAATTTGCGGTGCAACGGACATTGCATTGACGGCGCTTGGACACGAGCAGGCGGAGGAACTTGGCAGGGAGATTTTGAGACAGAAGCTGGAAATTGACGAAATCCTCTATTCCCCGCTCATTCGTGCAGCGGAGACGGCAAGGCATATTTCGGAGATGACAGGCATTCCAAGACGCATGGAGGCGGCGCTGACGGAGCAGAATTTCGGAAAATATGAAGGGACTGCGCGCGACGGAGCGGAATTTCAGCTGGAAAAGGCACATTTTGTCAGCTGCTATGAGGGCGGTGAATCCATGCTGAGACTCTGCCAGCGCATCTATAACCTGTTGGATGCATTAAAGGCGGAGTCGGAGGAAAAAACTTATCTGCTCGTGGCACATAATGGGATTGCCCGTGCGGTGCAGTCTTATTTCCATGAGATGACCAACGAGGAGTATGCCGCCTTCGGCATTAAGAACTGCGAGATCCGGCGATTTGATTATTAGGAACGCATCATGAAATACCAGACGGAAGAGTACCTGCGGAAAAGAGTAGATGATGAAAAGCGCAGGTATGGAAGCGGGAAGCGTACCTGCGGAAAAGCCGAGACGGTGAAAAGCGCAGGTATGAAAGAGGAAAGTGTACCTGCGGAAAAGCCGGAACGGTGAAAAGCGCAGGTATGAAAGCGGAAGGTGTACCTGCGGAAAAGCCGGAACGGTGAAAAGCGCAGGTATGAAAGAGGAAAGTGTACCTGCGGAAAAGAGTAGATGGTGAAAAGCGCAGGCATGAAAGCGGAAGGTGTACCTGCGGAAAAGAGTAGAAGGTGAAAGCCGCAGGTAGGGGAGCCCAAGGTACCGAATGTTATTAGTAGTTGCCCTCTGTTTTTGAGTAAATTTTTCCTGTTGAACATTGTTGCTCTGGCATTCCATAAGCACTTGGTGTTATACTGAGGGCGGGAAAGGAGAGGACGGCGATGCACAAGCTATATATTGGATTTAAGGGCAGCGGAAACATTTCGGGCATACTTGCGCGGGCGTTGTCCGAGGATGCGGTATTGCTTACAAATTCATTTGCCGGTGTGAAGAAGGACATAGAAGCCATAGAGGAAAGCCCGGAAATCGTCTATATGTTTGGCTTGGACAAGGGGCTTCGGTATGAAATAAGAATAGAAACAACGGCAGAGCGGGGCGGCGTCAGACTTAGCTCAAAGCTTGATATAGAGCGAATGGCGGATTCTTTTGCTGGGGCAGGAATCACGAATCGGATTTCTGATACACCGACTTGCTATTTATGCAATGAAGCTTATTGGTATGCCTTGGAGCAGTTTCAAGGAAGGGCGGTATTTATTCATGTGTCGCCGAAGAGGTATGCGGGAGAGGCTTTCGTAACAAGGATGAAAGAAGCAATAGGAAGCTTAGGATAAAAGAGCAGAATGTAAATCAGTAGTGTGAAATGCAGAAGGGGAAGGCTTGTGTCTGCGCGCACCTGACACAGACCCGCTATGAGCAAAGAACGTGCGCGGAAATGGAGAGAGAAATGCTGAAATACGGAGTGTATGCAAAGGGAGTAGAATTATTGTGTTTTAAACATGCTTTAGGTAAGCTTTCGACGATATTTCCCGAGATGGTGACTGCGGTGTTCGATTCCCCATTTATGATCAAGGCACATAAAAATAAAAAATGCATCCTGTTTACAGACAAGGTGCAGGATCAAAAGGTCAAGGAGAGCATAGCGAGTCAGAATTCAAAGTATGAGCTTGATTGGAAATTTCATCTTGATTGGAAATTTCATTATGAAAAGGGAGTGGATGAGTTTTATAACACATATACGGAATGCGGTATCTGCAAGCTCGGCAAAAGAGAAAACTGCTTTGAATTTGTTCCCTGCCTGTGCAATATGGATGAAAGAAATTATAGGAACATGGGCGGAGAATTACACCGAACAAAGACGCTTGGGCAGGGGGATGAGTGCTGCAATTTTCATGTGACAAAAATTAGATAGCCTAGCCGGAGGGACGCTTCTTTCGTCATGATACCATGGACAAAAGCAGCGTCCCTCCGGTTTAAGAACAGTATGCAAACTGAAATTTTTTGTTGGGAGCCAGAGGAATGTCGTAAGGCTCCCTTTTTATTGAAGGGTTTTTCATTTCCTCTGTTGACAAGCCCCTCTTTCTTGAGTATAATACAGGATACGCATCAGATGATACGCATCAAATAGTGCATATGTGGTGATTTGTATTCAGAGTTTTTTATGAGAGGATAAGGACTATGGCTCCGAAAAAAATTCACTAAAGAAGAAATGGCAGAAGTTTATGCCGCTGCGGTAAGGGTTGTATGACCGCTATGCGAATGGAGGATTAAAAGAGGAAATTCCTTTTCTGGGGTTGGGAAGCAGTATATACGGTTTGCCCAGGAAGAACAGGAGTTTTACCGGATGTTGCTGATCTCGGAAGCGTACTGACTGGTATTGTTCTGATTCTCGTCTCGATGATTTTTCGATATGGTGCGGAGCTGGAAGAAAAAAACTTGCGCAATATGGGAATATGGATTTTAGAACAAAGTAGGGTGAAAGAATTGTTAAGAAAATTATTGCTGCAATTATTTGGGACAGGCTATCTGCTATTCAGAAGGACAAGGAGAGATGAAAATATCTGACTTTCGTTTTGACGTAAAGAGGCGTTCATATTTTAAACTGTTTTTCTTTAGTATTCTGGTGGGGGTTATTTGCAGATTGTCGGACTTCTTTCCCTATGAGAGTCTGTGGAGTATGTCTTCTATTGCAACCTTATTCGGTTTCTGGATTGCCAGCGTTAGTATGATTACCTATTGCAGTTCATCCAACAAGGACGCTTTTTTCAATTCGTTCCTTTACATGCTTGGTATGACGGTCAGTTTCTATGTTCTGAAATACATATTGGGATTTTTCGTGAAGCGGTTTTCTGGCGAGTTTCCCACGATGCTGTTCCTTGCGTATTCTGCGATGGCGTTTGCCTGCGGTATTGGAAGTAGCATATTGTACTTCTGGAACAAGGAAAATCTGTTTGGCTCTGTGCTTTGCGCCCTGCCTGCCAGCGGTATGCTTGCGGAAGCGATTGGTTGCCTGATGGTACTTTGGAATCGGAAAATGCTGCTTGGGCAGACCTTATTTGATTTTTTGTTTGCGATGATTTTCGGGATTCTGCTGTATCGGAAGGCCAAGAGCAAAACCTTGTTTTTCCTCACATTGGCTGCTGTCACAGGCGTGGTGTTTTTTACAATTTACCAGCCATTTCTGCTGTGAGAAAAAGAATAGGGAACATTAATGCCACAGTTTCTGCTGAAAATTCAGTTTAGTGAATGTTGTAAAAGCGTTGCTTGCAGGAGAAGAACAAATGGATGATAAGGGAATATTGCTTGGTAATATAGATAAAGTTCATACTACTGAAATAGGTATTGATAGAATTAGGAAAAATCTCAAATTAGATACAGACGATGTTGTTGAGTTTTGTAAGAATAAGGTTTTAGATAAAGAATGTAATATCTATAAACAAGGGAAAAACTGGTACTGCAAGATAGAGAATATCAAAATTACTATCAATTCATACAGTTATACAATTATCACGGCACATATTGTTAAATAATTTCCAGACTGTTGAGATGCTGTATCATCAGACATGGAAGTGCGTACAGAGATGGTTTTTGGTGCCTATAGTGTATGGCGGTTGAAAGTAGTTTGAACCTGAACTGGAGGAACACAAAGGCGAAATTTCAGCGCAATATCAGATTCTGCAGGAAATGATAATTCAGCATTTGGAATAGCTTTTGTCTCGACAGGACAGGGCATTGAAAATTTGAATTTGAAAGAGTGAATGATAATGAAGCATCAAAGACTTAAAAAAATGTTGGGATAAGTAAAGCGCTTGAAACTTTCGAGTACGCGATAAAACCAACGCCACTATTATAAGGAGGATTTTATGAATATTTATGAAGCATGCCCAACTTTAGAGAGTGAAAAGTTCATAATAAGATTATTTCGTGATGAGGATTGTGATGACTTATTAAAGGTATACAGCGATAAAAACGCGTTGCCGTTCTTTAACAGTGATAATTGTGACGGAGATAATTTTTATTATGCAACAAAAGAAAGAATGGAAGAGGCGATCGCATTCTGGCATATGTCATATGAAAATGGCTGGTTTGTCAGACTTTCCGTTGTTGATAAGATGGCAGCGGGTGTAATTGGAACAGTAGAATTATGCCTGAGAGTGTCAGAAGATGCATTTAATCATATGGGAATTTTAAGAGTGGATGTGAGAAGTGACTACGAGCAAGAAGAGGCATTGTATGACATTTTTGCACTTGTAACACCAAAGATTGTGCCGGAGAATACGAATTCCACAGTTGATAATGCCTTTATGACGGGAGAACAGAGTTATAGGTATTATAACGAATTTATATGGAAGGGCAGATATGCGGAGTGTATTTCTGTGGAGGAAACGATTGAGCGTATGAAGGGGGAAGCATAGAATAGAAGTGGCTGTTAGAAGATATTTTAGCCGCCATAGGGCTGGTTTATCTATATGTTTTGGTCGGCAGGCAGGTGTTTTGTGCTTGTCATCATGTACGTTTCGTGATATACTTAACCACTGTCGAGAAAATGAATGAAAGATTCTGCTCACTTGTATCGTCGGACATTAGAAGGCACAAGTGAGCAGTTTTGTTGTATCGAAAATTTTTAGGTATGCGAGAGCGCTGAGAGGGAGACAATAGTGGAAAATCAGAACGAGTATGAAACATGGGAAGAAATGATAGATGAAAGAATTTTGCGTGCGGTAAAGGAGATGGGTTTTGAAACCTTCTCCCCGATACAGGAGCAGGCGATTCCGTGCCTGCTGAGCGGGGAGGACATGATCGGACAGGCGCAGACCGGAACCGGAAAGACGGCGGCTTTTGGCATTCCTGCACTGCAGAAGATCGATCCCGATCTGAAAAAGCTGCAGTGTGTGATTCTCTGCCCGACAAGAGAACTGGCGATTCAGGCGGCGGAGGAACTTCGCAAGATCGCAAAGTACATGCATGGCGTAAAGGTGCTACCCGTTTACGGAGGACAGGAGATCGGAAAGCAGATCAGCGGACTCCGGGGCGTGCAGATTATAGTAGGTACGCCGGGGCGTGTCATGGATCATATGCGCCGTCACACGATCAAGCTCGACCATGTAAATATGGTAGTGCTGGACGAGGCGGACGAAATGCTGAATATGGGCTTCAGGGAGGATATGGAGCTGATTCTGGGACAGATTCCGAACGAGCATCAGACAGCGCTTTTCTCGGCGACGATGCCGCAGCCGATCCTTGAGATCACAGGACAGTTCCAGAAGAATGCAAGACTGGTCAGAGTGGCGGCGAAGGAACTGACAATCCCGCTGGTCTCCCAGAGATATTATAAGGTTAAGAGTCAGGACAAGGATGCGGCATGCATCCGCCTTCTGGAGTATTACCAGCCGGCACTCTGCCTGATCTTCTGCAATACGAAGGTCAAGGTGGATGAGCTTGCGGAGGTGTTGAAGAAAAACGGCTTCCGCGCAGAGGGTTTACACGGAGATATGTCGCAGCATCAGCGCGACGTTGCCATGCACCGTTTTCGGGCGGGCAGCACGAATATCCTGATTGCGACGGATGTGGCGGCGAGAGGAATCGATGTGGACAATGTGGAGGCTGTCATCAACTATGACATCCCGCAGGATATTGAATACTATGTGCACCGTATCGGCAGAACGGGGCGCGCGGGGAGGACGGGACGCTCGTTCACCTTTGCCTCCGCCAGAGAGCTTTACCGCATCCGTGAGATCGAGCGAGTCTGTCATACAACCATTGAGGAGAAGAAGCTGCCCGGTGCGTCCAAGGTGTTAAAGGCGAAGGCGGATAACTATCTGGAGAAGGCGTGGGAACTTCATGAGCATGAGGATATAGAGCTGATGAAGCAGTTCCTCAACAGCAAGCTCGAGAAAGAGGAGTGCGATATTCTGGAGCTCGCGGCTGCAATGCTGAAGCTGCAGGTCGGCGACAAGGGCCCGGAGATTGAGGTAGATAAGCCGGTGCGCAGAGAGGGCTTCCGTCGTGGAGACGGCAGAAGAGATAGTGAGGGACGTTACAGAGGAAGCAGAGAGCGCCGCGGAGACGGTGACGGACGCTACAGAGGAGACAGAGAACGTCGAGGAGACGATGGACGCGGCAGAGGAGACAGAGAGCGCCGCGGAGATGGCGAGGGACGTTACAGAGGAGACAGAGAACGCCGGGGAGACGATGGACGCGGCAGAGGAAGCAGAGAGCGCCGCAGGGAAGACGGCGGAAAGCCGAGGGATCTGAGACGCGACGGCACGGAGCGCGGCATCGCGTTTGCGCGTCCGAAGAGGAAAAGAAAGGAATAGGAGGAGCTTGCTGAATGAGAATAGGAATGGGCTATGATGTACACAGGCTTGCGGAAAACAGGGCGCTGATTATCGGCGGCGTTGAGATACCGTATGAAAAGGGACTTCTGGGTCACTCGGATGCGGATGTCTTACTGCACGCTGTCATGGATGCACTTTTAGGGGCGGCAGCGATGGGAGACATCGGGAAGCATTTTCCGGACACAGACCCTGAATATAAAGGAATATCATCACTGATTCTGCTGGAGAAGGTTGGTGAGCTTCTTCGGGAGAACGGATTTATCATAGAGAATATCGATGCGACGATCATCGCACAGGCGCCAAAGATGCGCCCTTATATTGACAGCATGAGGGAGAATATCGCAAGGGTTCTGGAAGTGGATATCAGCTGCGTCAATGTCAAGGCGACAACGGAGGAAGGACTTGGATTCACCGGATCGGGGGAGGGAATCTCCTCCCAGGCGATCTGTATGCTGACCAGTCCGTTTGATCTCACGGCGCAGCAGGTGTCCGGCGGTTGTGCGGGCTGCGGCGGGTGTCCTGCCCGTAAGTAGAGGGCGGCGGGAGTGCATTCGGAAAATTCAGTTGACAAAATCATAGAATTTGCATATTCTGATTAATAGATAAATGCAGTGAACGGAAAGAGTACCTTTTCGGAAGAAGGCCAGAGAGGGAGCGCCATCGGCTGAGAGCGTTCCTCGTCGGAGAAAAGGGAAGTGCCTCCGGGAGCAGGTCTGCAGAGAGCCGCGTGATGGCAGGTAGGCAGACACGTCCGGCATGCGTTAAATGCCTTGAGTGGAAGACCTATGGTCTTTAAGAAGAGTGGAACCGCGGATAAATTCGTCTCTTGGGATGAAATTTATGCGCGGTTTTTAGCGTAAAGGAGTCATTATGGGGTTTATCAGCAATGTCAGGGATGAAATCAGAATCATACGAGAGCGGGACCCGGCGATTCATTCCTCGATGGAGGTATTTCTCTATCCGAGCTTCAAGGTCATGCTGCATTACAGGATTGCGCACCGTCTGTATGAGAGCGGGCACTATTTCTGGGCGAGATGGGTGTCCCAGAGGGGCGTGAGGAAGACCGGTATAGAGATCCATCCGGGCGCCAAAATCGGAAAAGGGCTTTTCATCGATCACGGAAACGGTGTGATTATCGGTGAGACGACCATTATCGGGGACAATGTGACGCTGTATCAGGGAGTGACGCTGGGCGGAACCGGCAAGGAGCACGGGAAACGTCACCCGACAATCGGGAACAATGTCATGATCAGCGCAGGAGCGAAGGTGCTTGGTTCCTTCACCATCGGGGACAACTCCAAGATCGGAGCCGGCAGCGTGGTTCTGAGCGAGGTGCCGCCGAACTCTACCGTGGTCGGCGTGCCCGGGCGTGTCGTCAAGCGGGGCAATACCGCACTGCCACAGGAGACCATGAACCAGACCGATCTGCCGGATCCTGTTAAAGAGGATATTGCAAATCTCCAGCGTGCCAACTCGGAGCTTACCAACAGACTTCTGGAGCTGGAGAAGGAAATGCGGCTGCTGCAGCGCGGCTGCGCGGAGGAAAAGCAGGAAGAAACCAAATAAAGGAGGAAGAAGAAAATGGAGAACAAGTTATCTTTCTATAATACACTGACAAAGAAGGTGGAGCAGTTTGTACCGAATGTGGACGGCAAGGTTGCAATGTACACCTGCGGACCGACTGTGTACCATTATGCGCACATCGGCAATCTGCGAAGCTATATCATGGAGGATCTGCTGGAGAAGACACTGCGCTATATCGGCTATGATGTAAAGCGTGTCATGAATATTACGGATGTGGGGCATCTCTCCAGCGATGCCGATACGGGCGAGGATAAGATGCTCAAGGGCGCAAAGCGCGAGCATAAGACAGTCATGGAGATTGCGAAATTCTATAGCGACGCTTTCTTTGAGGACTGCCGGAAGCTGAATATCAAGAGACCGGACGTCGTTGAGCCGGCGACAAACTGCATCCCGGAATTTATCCATATGATCGAGGTGCTGCTTGACAAGGGCTATGCCTATGAGGCGGGCGGGAATATCTATTTTGATACCTCAAAGCTGAAGGAATATTATGTATTCTCCAACCAGAGCGAGAAGGAGCTTCTTGTCGGTGTGCGCGACGACGTGGACGAGGATGAGAATAAGCGCAACAAGAGCGATTTCGTGCTCTGGTTTACAAAGTCAAAGTTTGACGATCAGGAGTTAAAGTGGGATAGCCCGTGGGGCGTAGGCTACCCCGGCTGGCACATTGAGTGCTCCTGCATCAGCATGAAGCATCTGGGCGAATACATGGACATCCATTGCGGCGGTGTGGACAATATTTTCCCGCACCATACGAACGAGGTGGCACAGAGTGAGTCCTACCTCGGGCATAAGTGGTGTAATTACTGGTTCCATGTGCATCATCTGAACGATAAGTCCGGCAAGATGAGCAAGTCAAAAGGAGATTTCCTGACAGTTTCGCTGCTGGAATCCAAGGGATATAATCCGCTGGTTTACAGACTCTTCTGCTTACAGTCCCATTACCGCAAGCCTCTGGAGTTCTCCTATGAGGTGCTTGACAATATGAGCGCGGCGTATGACAAGCTGGTTAAGAAGATTGGGACCCTGAACCGCGACGGCGAGATCGACGAAGAGGCATTCAAAGCATACCGGGAGAAATTTGAGGCTGCGCTCTGCGACGACCTGAATTCTTCCATGGCGATCACGGTTCTCTATGATATGCTGAAGGCGGATATTTCGGATGCGACCAAGTATGCGCTTGCGGAGAGCTTCGACTATGTATTGTCCCTTGATCTGACGACTGCACATGCGCGGAAGGAAGAGGCAAACAGTGTGGACGCAGAGCTGGAGAGCTATGTCCTTCAGAAGATCGAGGAGCGCAAGGCGGCAAAGAAGGAAAAAGACTTCGCCAAGGCTGACGCGATCCGTGCCGAGCTTCTGGAAAAGGGCATTGTCATCGAGGATACGCGCGAGGGTGTAAAATGGAAGAAAGCATAAATACGGCAGAAACGGTGCAGAGCGCAGACGGGAGCCTGTTACAGCAGATCAAGGCGGTATTTCCCGGAAAACAGCAGGATGTCAGAGGCTACTCCCCGTTGGCGCTCGCCTACATCGGGGATGCAGTCTATGACCTCATCATACGGACAGTTGTTGTGGAGCGTGCGAACCGCCCCGCCAACGATCTGCACAGGATAACGGTAAAATATGTCAGTGCTACGGCGCAGGCGAGAATTGTGGATGTGCTGATGGACAGGCTGACGGAGGAGGAAGCGGCAGTCTACCGTCGCGGTAAGAACTCCAAACCGCATACGATGGCGAAGAATGCCACGGCGGCAGAATACCTCAAGGCGACCGGTTTTGAGGCGGTGATCGGCTTCCTCTACCTGACAGACCGTATGGAGCGGGTTCTGGAGCTGGTGAAGACCGGAATTGCAGAGGCGGAAATCGCCGGGAAAGGAAAGGGTTACTTTTAATGGCATACGAAGAATTTACGATAGAGGGGCGGAATGCGGTGATAGAGGCGTTCCGTTCCGGCAAGACGATTGATAAGCTGTACATTCTGGACGGCTGTCAGGACGGGCCGATCATGACAATAAAGCGGGAGGCAAAGAAGCAGGACTGCCTCGTCAAGTTTGTCACGAAGGAGCGGCTTGACCAGATGTCAGGCACCGGGAAGCATCAGGGTGTCATTGCAACGGCGGCGGCATACGAGTACGCAGAGGTGGAGGACATGCTTCAGGCGGCGAGGGACAAGGGAGAGCCTCCCTTTCTGATCCTGTTGGACAATATCGAGGATCCGCACAATCTCGGGGCGATCATCCGTACCGCGAATCTTGCCGGGGCACATGGTGTCATCATCCCGAAGAACCGTGCGGTCGGACTGACGGCTACGGTGGCAAGAACCTCTGCCGGGGCATTAAACTATACGCCGGTTGCAAAGGTCACGAATCTGGCGAAGACGATTGAAGACCTGAAAAAAGAGGGCATGTGGTTCGTGTGCGCGGATATGGGCGGAACGACCATGTATGACCTCGACCTCAGGGGATCGATCGGACTTGTGATCGGCAACGAGGGAGAGGGTGTCGGCAGACTGGTGAAGGAAAAGTGTGACATGATCGCATCCATTCCCATGAAGGGAGACATTGACTCGCTGAATGCATCCGTGGCAGCAGGCGTGCTTGCCTATGAGATTGTGAGACAGAGACTTATGGCATAACCGGAGGAGGGCAGGATGGCGGGAAAATATTCCGATTACCGGCAGTGCTCGGACGATGAACTGATTGACAGGCTCCGAAGAGGTGAGGAGCCGATCATGGACTATATCTGCGATAAATATAAGAATCTTGTGCGGAGCAAGGCAAAATCCATGTTCATTCTTGGTGCGGACAGCGAGGATCTGATCCAGGAGGGCATGATCGGGCTGTTTAAGGCAGTCCGGGACTACGATATGGGGCGTGATGCCAGCTTTTATACCTTTGCGGAGCTGTGCATCAGCCGACAGATGTACACGGCGGTACAGGCATCCAAGCGACAGAAGCACCTGCCTCTGAATACCTACGTTTCCCTGGACAGCGGAAGTAGCCCGGCAGATGGGGAGGGCAGGGAGCCCCAGACGCTTGCGGAGCTTCTTGCCGACAGGACGGAGCTTTCCCCGGAGGAGCTGTTTCTGGACAAGGAGCGGGTAGCCTTTCTGGAGAAGGCAATCGAGGAGGAACTGAGCGACTTCGAGCGGCAGGTGCTGGAGCTTTCCATGACGGGGATGGGCTATGTGCAGATCGCAAAGGTGCTCGGAAGAGATGAAAAGGCAACGGACAATGCGCTACAGAGATTAAAAGCGAAGGTCAGAAAGGTGTTGCGGAAGAATTGAAGAAGAAAATGATAGTGCTGGCAGGCTGTTTGCTTGTGCTTGCTGCGGTTGGAATTTTTGCCGCCCTGCGGATAAATGGAGACAAACATTGCTATGTTACCCAGTATGCAGATATGACGGGGCTTCAGGGAATGTTTTACACCGTGGAGACGGAGGATGGCGGACTGATCGTGATTGACAGCGGGAATGCGGGAAACGCGGCATATGTCGTGGAAGTGATCGAGGCGAAGGGACAGCATGTGGACGCATGGATACTGACGCATCCGCACCCGGATCATGTCGGCGCGTTCAACGAGGCGTGGAAGCTGCTGGAGGATGATGTGGACAGGGTCTATGCCATTGAGATGGATTACGCGGCATATCAGGCGAAGGCACAGGAATGGGACGGCTTCGAGGTTTATGAGCAGTTTCTGGAGCTTATGGATGGCAGTGATAAGCTGGTTTATGTCCATACCGGGGACAGCTTTGAGATATGCGGGCTTTCCTGTGAGGTGCTGAGCGCTTATGACGCATCCGTCGATCAGATCACGCGCGATTTATGCAACGACGGCTCCATGATGTTTAAGCTGACAAACCACGAGGAGAGTATGCTTTTCTGCTCGGATGTCGGGATAGGCATGTCGGACAGGATTATGGCACAGTATGGGGACAAGCTGAAATGTGATTACATCCAGATGGGACATCATGGCAACGGCGGACTGTCGGCGGACTTCTATCGCCTGACACAGCCCAAGGCAGCCTTTTTCGATGCGCCGGAATGGCTGATGAATCCGGCGGAGGGTGCGAGCTATACCACGCCCCAGAACAGGCAGCTGATGGAAGAGATGGGGGCTGAGGTTTATTATTACGCCACGGCGCCGAACAGAATTATTTTGAAATAAAAACTTCATTTTTCTTTTATTGACTTTGCAGTCATCCGGGTCTATAATCATCACGGTTAAAAACCGACCGACTGGTCGGACGGTCAGACAGGAGAGGAAACGGATGATTTCAAAATTCAGCGTAAAGAAACCTTATACAGTGCTGGTAGGAGTGGTACTGGCAATTATTCTGGGCGTGGTGTCCTTCACAAGGATGACGGCGGATCTTCTGCCGAATATCAGCCTGCCCTATGTGCTCGTCATGACAACCTATCCCGGTGCGAGCCCGGAGACGGTGGAGATGGCAGTGACCCAGCCGGTGGAGGCATCCATGGCGACGGTCAGCAATATCGAGAGCATCAGCTCCATATCAAACGAAAACTATTCTATGGTCATTCTGGAATTTTCCCAGACGGCGGACATGAATGCCGTCTCCCTTGAAATCAGGGAAAGTCTCGATCAGGTGAAGAGCTATTGGGACGATTCCATAGGCAATCCCATTATTATGAAGATGAATCCTGACATGCTGCCTGTGATGATCGCGGCGGTCAGCATGGAGGGGATGGACAACGCGGCGATCAGCGCCTATGTGCAGGATACGGTTGTGCCGGAGCTTGAGAGCATCGAGGGTGTGGCGAGCGTCAGCGCGACAGGACTGCTGGAGGAGAGCGTCAACGTCATTATCCGTCAGGAGAAGATCGACGAGATCAATAAAAAGGTGTATGCTGCCATCGACGATAGGATGGCGGATGCCGCGGAGGAACTGGAGAGCGGAAGAAAAGAGCTTGAGGACGGAAAGGCGGAGCTTGCCGAAAATGAGCAGAATCTGTTGGATGCGCAGAGCAAGCTGAACGGAAACCGCTCTGAACTCGAAAAGGGCAGGAAAGAGCTCGAGGACGGAAAGACCGAGCTGGAAAACCAGCAGAATACCATCAGCAGTCAGCTGGCGGTTCAGAAGAATGCCCTGTTGACGGCAAAGGCAAATCTGGAAGCCATGCAGACGGGACTTGCCACGGCAAAGGGGCTGAATGACGGGATTGGTCAGCTGGACGCCGGCCTTTCGGCATTACAGGCATTACAGGCGGCGGGATGTATGCAGTCCTACACGGCTTCAATGACAAAACTCGGAACTGCGATGGCGACGCTGTCTGTCAGCGCCGGAGATGCCGGAGCGGCGGCAATGCTCGCCGAGGCGCAAGGAGAAATCGCGGCACTGAAGGCGGCAGTGACGGAAAATACCATGCTCGCGGCGGCACTGGGCAATGCGGGAGCGGCAGTGGGAATGACCCTGCCGACAATGGATGAGCTGAAGGCATTGGACTGGGTAGCGGCTGAAAACGCACAGACGCTGGGGATGACTCTGACGGCTGTCGATTATGCGCTTCCGACGCTGATTGCCAACCTGCAGACGCAGAGGGCGGCGCTGGCGCAGCAGCTTGACTATGCGACATCGGGACTCGGCTACGAGGGCTATGTGGCGAATGTGAACCGGATTCTGGCGGCGCAGGGAGTCACGGACATCAACAAGGCGGTTAGCGAGATCAACAATGGACTCATTCAGATCGAGCAGGGGCAGATGACGGCGGCAATTCAGTTTGCGGACGGCAAGGCGCAGATTGCGCTGGGAGAGTACCGGCTTGAGGTGGCACAGTCCCAGCTGGATTCCGGTGCGGAGCAGATCAAGTCCGGGCTGGAGCAGCTTGAGGATGCCAAACAGCAGATGAAGGATGCGGAGGAGCAGCTTGCCGACAGTGAAAAGCAGCTGGCGGATGCCAGGGAGGATGCTTACGCACAGGCAGACATGACAAAGGTTCTCACGGCAGACATGATAAAACAGCTCTTAGCGGCACAGAACTTCGCCATGCCTGCGGGGTATGTGACAGAGGATGGCATTGACTATATGGTTCGTGTGGGCGATAAGCCGTCGGATGCAGAGGCATTGAAGGCGCTTCCGCTGATGGATCTGCACATGGACGGTATTCCGGTGATTACGCTCGGGGATGTCGCAGATGTTTTCTATGCGGATAACTCGGCAGACATCTACACGAATGTGGACGGAAGCGTGGGCATCATGCTGACGATCCAGAAGCAGACCGGCTATTCCACGGGTGAGGTTTCCGATCTGCTGGCGGAGCGTTTTCAGGAGCTGATGGATGAGAATGCGGGCTTAAATCTGATCACACTGATGGATCAGGGAATTTATATTGACCTTGTCATGGACGCTATTTTCAACAATATTGTATTCGGCTTCGGTCTTGCAGTGCTGATACTGATTCTCTTCCTGAAGGATCTCAGACCGACGCTTGTCGTGGCGGTCTCCGTCCCGATCAGCCTTGTGACTGCAGTGGTGTGCATGTATTTCAGCGGCGTTACCCTGAACATCATCTCTCTGTCCGGTCTGGCGCTTGGAATCGGAATGCTGGTGGATAACTCAATCGTAGTCATCGAGAATATATATCGTCTGCGCGGCCTTGGGTATGATGTCAAGAGGGCGGCAATCGAAGGCGCGGGAGAGGTTGCCGGGGCGATAGCCTCCTCGACGCTGACGACTGTGTGCGTCTTCCTGCCGATTGTGTTTACGGAAGGCATTACAAGACAGCTGTTTGTGGATATGGGACTGACGATCGGCTACTCACTGCTGGCAAGCCTTGTGATCGCGCTGACCGTCGTACCCGCCATGTCTTCCATGGTGCTCCGTAAGACAAAGGAGAAGAAGGAGGGACGACTCTACGGTGCGCTTGTCAGGGTCTATGAAAAGGTGCTGAGAGGCTCCCTGCGGGTAAAGCCACTGGTATTGCTGCTGGTAGTCCTGCTTCTGGCGGGAAGCATGGCGCTGGCATACACAAACGGTACGGCGTTCATGTCAGATATGGATTCCACGCAGCTGACAGTATCTGTGCAGCTGGACAAGGATGCGACGCTCGCAGAGACCGGGGCAATGTCCGATCAGGTTGTCGATGCGATCCTGGAGCTGGAGGATGTGCAGAACGTGGGAGCCATGACCAGCGCGTCCACAATGTCCCTGCTCGGCGGCGGAGGCGGCAGCAGCACCAATCAGGCGACGATCTATGTTGTCACAAGGGAGAATAAGAAGCTGAGCAATAAGGAGCTGGCAGATGAGATCCTTAAGCGGACGGAAGGATTCGGAGCGGAAATTTCGGTAGATACATCCAGCATGGACATGACGGCGCTCGGGGAAAGCGGAATCTCCATTCAGGTCAGAGGGCGTGAGCTTGATGAGCTGAGCCGCATTGCGCGTGAGGTTGCTTCGATCGTTGAGACGGTGGAGGGAACGGCTGAGGTCAGCAACGGACTGGAAGAAGCGGAGGAGGAGACCCGGGTCATCATTGACCGGGAGAAGGCGGTTCACTACGGACTGACCGTTGCACAGGTTTACAGCCAGATCTACGGACGGCTCGCCGAGGCGACAAGCGCAACGACGCTCGTGGCTGCGGATAAGGATTATAATGTCTATGTGAAGAACGGAAGCGATATGGAGCTGACAAGAGAACTCTTAAAGGAGCTTGCCATTGCCGGCACGGATGAGAATGGGGAGAGCGTTGATATTCCGCTGAGTGAGATCGCTGACTTTGAGACAGCGGACGCAATGACCTCCATCAACCGTGTGGACCAGACCAGATATGTGACTGTGTCCGCGTCCATTGCGGACGGCTACAATGTCGGATTGGTATCGACGGAAGTTGAGAGGAAGCTCGCGGACTATGAGACGCCCGCCGGCTACAGACTGGTATTCTCCGGGGAGAATGAGATGATCAATGACGCCATGGGACAGATTCTCCTGATGCTTGTGCTTGCAATCGCATTCATGTACCTTATCATGGTGGCGCAGTTCCAGTCCCTGAAGTCGCCGTTCATCATACTGTTCACGATTCCGCTGGCATTCACCGGAGGCTTCCTGGGGCTGTTCCTTGCAGGAAGCGAGATCAGTGTTATTGCGATGATCGGCTTCGTCATGCTGGCAGGTATCATTGTCAATAACGGAATCGTGCTGATCGACTATATGAATCAGCTGCGTGCGGAGGGAATGGAGAAGCGGGAGGCGATTCTGGAAGCGGGCAGAACCCGGCTTCGTCCGGTGCTGATGACGGCGCTGACGACCATCCTTGCCCTGTCTACGATGGTTTTCAGCCACGACATGGGATCGGAGATGGCGAGACCCATGGCGATTGTGACGATTGGCGGTCTGCTGTACGGTACGCTGATGACCTTGATTGTCATTCCTTGCATCTATGATCTGTTTGACAGAAAAAAGAAGAACAGTCTGCCTGAAAAGCAGTTGGAGGAAGTGTAATGGGAAAGATTACCGGAAGGGAAGAGCTTGAGAAGGTTCCGCCGAAGGTACGGCAGATGTACCGGGCGGTCGTGGAGCTGATCGGTGAGGGAGAGGAGATAGCAGAGCTTCGCGTCTCGACCATCACCGGACGGGCGGGAATCGGCAAGGGAACGGCATACGAGTATTTTGACAGCAAGGAGGAGATCGTTGCCTGTGCAATCACCTATGCCATTGAGAGCAGTTTCCGATGGCTGGAAACAGAGCTTTTGGAAAAGGAGGACTTCTGCGGACAGCTGGAGTATCTGCTGGATGAGATCGAGAGAAAGGATGACAGGAAGGTCTGTTTTCTGCGTTTTCTGCATCTGCTGACCGACACTTCGGATTTCAGTGACTTAATCCGGCAGAAGCTCTGTATGGAGAGCATATCGGAGGGGACTTCCCGGAGATATACACCGATGACGGTGTTTGGCAAGGTGCTGGAGAGGGCGCGCGAGCGTGGAGAACTGCGGGGCAATCTCCCGATGGATTACATGACATATTCGCTGTTTTCGCATCTGATGCTGTATATGATGGCTGTCACCGCGAAGCAGGGAGGCGGTACGGAGGGGGCGGCGATACGCCCCTATGTACGCCAGGCGATATTAAAGGATCTGAAGTAAGTCTACAACTGTCTACCAAAAAACAGACACATAAAAAAAGTGGAAACCCTGTATTTAACTGGGTTACCATAAGGATACGAAACCTTACCGTCCTGCGTTTCCGTTCCGAGAAGGTATCGGATACCGTTGTCAACCGTATTTTGCGGCTCAATTTCAAAACAGGAATTGACAATATAGTTCGTGCGACCGATCTGATATTTTTGCTCTGCACTATTTTATTTCCCGAGACACTGTGAAATACTCGGTGGGTTTAGTTCTATGGGTATAGTTCTGCGATACCGTTTC
>USGM01000030.1 GCA_900554205.1 uncultured Lachnospiraceae bacterium | reverse complement strand
AGAGTTGTGGATAGCAGTATCCGCACAAAGCTGGAAAAAATGACCAAACAACTATTACAGATCCAACTGGGATAACCGGCTGGAAGAAAGGTGCGACAGATCCATGAATTTAAGACCGGAAGAAATAAGTTCAGTTATCAAGGATCAGATTAAGCGCTATGCGTCTACGCTGGAAGTGGCAGATGTAGGTACTGTTATCCAGGTAGCGGATGGAATTGCGCGTGTACATGGTCTGGAAAATGCCATGCAGGGCGAGCTTCTTGAGTTCCCCGGGGATGTATACGGCATGGTGCTGAATCTGGAAGAGGATAACGTCGGCGTGGTACTTCTGGGCAGTGCAAGAAATATCAGTGAAGGCGATACTGTCAAGACGACCGGAAGAGTGGTTGAGGTTCCCGTTGGCGATGCCATGCTGGGACGTGTTGTCAATTCACTCGGACAGCCCATTGACGGCAAGGGTCCCATTCAGACGACCGCATACCGCAGAATTGAGCGTGTGGCGAGCGGCGTCATTACCAGAAAGGGTGTTGACACACCGCTGCAGACAGGTATTAAGGCGATTGATGCCATGGTGCCGATCGGCAGAGGACAGCGTGAGCTGATTATCGGTGACCGTCAGACAGGAAAGACGGCCATCGCAATCGATACGATCATTAACCAGAAGGGTCAGAACGTAAAATGTATTTATGTGGCAATCGGTCAGAAGGCATCTACCATTGCCAACATTGTAAAGACTTTGGAAGAATACGGTGCCATGGCTTATACGACCGTCGTGGTTTCGACGGCGAGCGACCTTGCACCGCTGCAGTACATCGCTCCTTATTCAGGATGTGCAATCGGTGAGGAATGGATGGAGAAGGGACAGGATGTTCTGGTGGTGTATGATGACCTGAGCAAACATGCTACCGCATACCGTACACTCTCCTTGCTGCTTCGTCGTCCGCCCGGGCGTGAGGCATATCCCGGCGACGTATTTTATCTGCATTCCAGACTGCTTGAGAGAGCGGTGCGGATGAGTGATGAGTATGGCGGAGGCTCCCTGACGGCATTGCCGATCATTGAGACACAGGCGGGAGACGTATCGGCGTATATTCCGACAAATGTTATTTCTATCACGGATGGACAGATTTATCTGGAGACGGAAATGTTTAACTCCGGCTTCCGCCCGGCAATCAATGCAGGTCTGTCGGTGTCGCGTGTAGGTGGTGCGGCACAGATCAAGGCGATGAAGAAGATTGCGGCGCCTATCCGTACAGAGCTTGCGCAGTACAGAGAGCTTGCTTCCTTCGCACAGTTCGGCTCCGAGCTGGATGATGACACGAAGGAGAAGCTGGCACAGGGTGAGAGAATCCGTGAGGTTCTCAAGCAGCCGCAGTACAAGCCGATGCCCGTTCAGTATCAGGTTATCATTATCTATGCGGTGACAAAGAAGTATCTGCTGAAAATACCGGTGGAGGACATTACGAGATTCGAGGCGGAGCTGTTTGAGTTCCTTGACACCAAGTATCCTGAGATACCTGCAAACATCGCTTCCGAGAAGGTTATTTCCGATGAGACGGAAGAGCTGTTGAAGAAGGCGCTTGAAGAGTTTGTGGCAGCGTGGAACTGAGCGTAAGCCGAAAGCCGGATCTGCGAAATGCATGAAGGAGATTTGAAATATGGCATCAATGCGTGATATAAAACGCCGCAAGAGCAGTATACAGGGAACACAGCAGATCACGAAAGCGATGAAGCTGGTTTCCACGGTGAAGCTGCAGCGTGCGAGGGCGAGCGCGGAGCGCTCCAAGGAATATTTCAACTGCATGTATGATACGGTGAACAGCATTCTGGCGCGTGTGGGGCATATTGACCATAAATACCTTAACTCCGGGGAGTCTGAAAAGAAGGCGGTGATCGTGATTACTGCGAACAGAGGTCTCGCCGGTGGATATAATTCCAATGTTGAGAAGCTGGTGATGAGGCATCCCGACTGGAAGAAGGAGGATCTGGTCATTTATTCCATCGGAAACAAAGGGCGTGAGGCATTCCAGCGTCACGGATACGAGGTGCGTGAGTGCAACAATGACATTGTTGAGGGACCTGCCTATGCCGATGCCATGGCGCTTTCCGGTCAGCTGTTGAAGTCCTATGCGGACGGGGAGATCGGAGAGATTTATCTGGCGTACACAGCCTTTAAGAATACAGTGAGCCATGTGCCCACTCTGTTAAAGCTGTTGCCGGTTGAGGTGCAGGCTCCCGCGGAGCACGAGGAGAAGAATCAGGTGGAGACCCTGATGAACTTTGAACCGCAGGAGGAAGAAGCCCTCGATATGCTGATACCGAAGTATGTCACGAGTCTGATTTACGGAGCGCTGATGGAGGCGGTTGCCAGTGAGAACGGCGCCCGTATGCAGGCGATGGACAATGCGACCAGCAATGCTGAGGAAATGATAAGTGATCTTGCGTTGAAGTATAACAGAGCCCGTCAGAGCTCTATTACACAGGAATTGACAGAAATTATAGCCGGTGCGGAGGCAATCGGCTAAGCGAAGTATATGTCTGCTGCGGCAGACAGGAAAGAGGTAGAAATGGCTGGAGAAAACAAAGGTAAGATTACCCAGGTCATCGGTGCCGTTCTCGACATCCGCTTTGATGAGGGTAAGCTTCCCGAGATAAACGAAGCAATTCGCATTCCTACCAGAGACAGCGGTGAACTGGTTGTTGAGGTCTCCCAGCATCTGGGTGACGATACGGTCAGATGTATTGCCATGGGCAGCACCGACGGTCTCGTAAGAGGTATGGAAGCAATTGCGACGGGCGCGCCCATCTCCGTTCCGGTAGGTGAGAATACGCTGGGACGTATTTTCAATGTTCTGGGGCAGCCCATCGACAACAAGCCTGCACCGGAGGGAGTGACCTATGAGCCGATCCACAGACCGGCGCCTGATTTTGAAGAGCAGTCAACCGACACGGAGCTGTTGGAGACAGGTATCAAGGTCGTTGATCTTCTCTGCCCTTACCAGAAGGGTGGAAAGATTGGTCTGTTCGGCGGTGCCGGTGTTGGTAAGACCGTTCTGATTCAGGAGCTGATCCGTAACATAGCGACAGAGCACGGCGGATATTCTGTATTTACCGGTGTAGGAGAGCGTACCCGTGAGGGAAATGACCTGTATCATGAGATGACGGAATCCGGCGTTATCGAGAAGACGACGATGGTCTTCGGACAGATGAACGAGCCCCCCGGAGCGAGAATGAGAGTCGGACTGACAGGTCTGACGATGGCAGAGTATTTCCGTGATAAGGGCGGCAAAGACGTTCTGCTGTTCATCGATAATATTTTCCGTTTCACACAGGCAGGTAGTGAGGTTTCCGCTCTGCTCGGACGTATGCCGTCTGCCGTTGGTTATCAGCCGACCCTGCAGACCGAGATGGGTGCGCTTCAGGAGCGTATCACTTCGACAAAGAATGGTTCCATCACATCCGTACAGGCAGTCTATGTCCCTGCGGATGACCTGACAGACCCGGCGCCTGCGACGACCTTCGCACATCTGGATGCGACGACCGTTCTGTCCCGTTCCATCGTTGAGCTGGGCATCTATCCTGCGGTAGACCCGCTGGAGTCCACCTCCCGTATTCTGGATCCCAGAATCGTCGGTGAGGAGCATTATAAGACAGCGCGTGGCGTGCAGGAGATCCTGCAGAGATATAAGGAGCTTCAGGATATTATCGCCATCCTTGGTATGGACGAGCTCTCCGAGGAGGATAAGCTGGTCGTTTCCCGTGCCAGAAAGGTACAGAGATTCCTGTCGCAGCCGTTCTTTGTTGCGGGACAGTTCACCGGACTGGAAGGAAAGTATGTGCCACTCGGCGAGACAATCCGCGGCTTTAAGGAAATTCTGGAAGGAAAGCACGACGACATTCCGGAGAGCTATTTCCTGAATGCCGGAAGCATTGATGACGTGCTGGCTAAGTGCCAGAAATAGGAGGAAGGCTTATGGCAGACAATAGCAGCTTTCTTCTGCGCATCATAACACCTGACAGAGTTTTCTATGAGAACCAGGTAAAGATGGTGGAATTTAATACGACCGAGGGAGAGATCGGTGTACTGCCGGGACATATTCCGCTGACAGTCATCATAAAGCCCGGAATCCTGAACATCACGGAGGGAGAGGGCGATAAGGAAGCGGCGTTACATGCTGGCTTTGCCGAAATTCTTCCCGAACAGGTAACAATTCTGGCTGAGATCATTGAATGGCCGGAAGAGATTGACGAGGAGCGTGCTGAGGCTGCAAGGGAGCGTGCGGAGGAGAGACTTCGCAGCAGAACTCCTGAGACGGATATAGCCAGAGCAGAAACGGCGCTCCAGAGAGCGATGGCTCGAATTAATGTACTGAAATGAGTAGACGGTGGCGGTAACGGTTAAGTGCCGGAATGCATATGCTGTAGAAAAGGTTTTTTCGAGGAACGCATATGGAATTTCATTCTAAACTGTTACAGCCGGTACCGGAGCAGAAGGTAAGGGGCTGGAATGGGCCCCTTCCTTTTTATATGACCTATCCGGGCTATTTCGGTCCGGGACAGGAGGCGTTGCTGATTCAGGATCTGGAATATCTGCAGCAGATGTATCCTGCCGATATTAGAAAGTATCAGCGCAGGATTGCGGAGATTCTGGATAAGACGGATTATGAAGGAAGCATGATTTATGATGAGTACCCGGACAAATGCAGTCTGCGCGCACTCGCCGGATCAATGTTTATAATCTTTGAAAATGAGGAGGAAAATCCTCCATCCGAAGAGATGATACAGATTTTATTGCTGAATGAAATTTACAAGCGCCGCCATGGCGGAAGACGTGGAAAATACGATATATTTTTTTAGGATGACAGAAATATGGACGAATTACAGACATTGTTTCAGAATGTGCTGAACAGGGAACTCATACAGATGATCCTGAGCAATTCCCGCGATACGGACAGGGCGGTCAAGGTGAAAATCCGCCCGGTGTTGATTAAAGAGGAGCTTCTTTTTCAGGAGACACTTTATCGTGGGACACAGGTGTTCCACACTAATTTCAAAACGGAGGAGCTGATTGCCCGGCTGCAGGACTATCTGACAGATACCTTCCGGCAGGCACAGATCGTCTGCGCAAAAGAAGAAATCACTGTCCTTGTGAGCAAAAAGGGCACGGTTACGATAAAGAAAAAGAAGAAAGCGGATACTCCCATTCCCCATGACCTGTCTCATAACAGGACAAAGAAATATATTCTGAAGGAGGGGGAGCCGGTTGACTTTCTGGTGGGGCTTGGCGTGCAGACCGAGGACGGTCGTGTGGCGAAGACCTACCATGACAAATTCAGGCAGATCAACCGCTATCTGGAGTTCATTGAGGACATTCTGGATAAGCTGCCCACGGACAGAACGATACGCATTATTGACTTTGGATGCGGGAAGTCGTATCTTACCTTTGCGATGTATTACTATCTGCACCGGCTTCAGAAGCGGGATATCCGGGTCACAGGGCTGGATTTAAAGGCGGATGTGATCGAGCATTGCAATCAGCTTGCGGAAAAGCTGGGCTATGACAGATTAAATTTTGAGGTTGGAGACATCAAGAGCTATAGCGGAGAGGATCAGGTCGATATGGTCGTCTCCCTACATGCCTGCGATAAGGCGACAGATTATGCGCTGGAGAAAGCAGTGAAATGGGGGGCGGGCGTGATCATGGCAGTGCCGTGCTGTCAGCATGAGCTCAATGGACAGATACAGTGCGAGGTGCTTCAGCCCATATTGAAATATGGGGTCATTAAGGAGAGAATGGCGGCGCTGATCACGGATGCCCTGCGTGCGGATATTCTGGAACAGCACGGATATGACACGCAGATACTGGAATTTATTGACATGGAGCATACGCCGAAGAACCTGCTGATCAGGGCGGTCAGAAAGAACGGCATGCGTCCGGTGTCACGGACGGCCTCGGTAGAGCGGGTGACGGAGTTTCTGCAGGTTCATCCGACGCTTATGGAGCTGATGTAAAGAGCAGCGCAATATTGGAGATTTCTATGAAAAAGAGCATTGTGAAGTTTTTTGTATTCATAGCTGCATTCATACTGACCCTGATCATCGGCGGCAGGATTATGAATAAAGGGCATGACAATCTGACAATCGAGATGTCGGAGGCATCGCTTCCTGTTCTGAGCATGGGACTGGATGGGACAGAATATAACCGGCTGCATGGGTATACGGAGCCGATGGATGTGGCATTCCAGAGGGATACCGTGACGGTGCTGGGCGCGGCGCGTGATACGGGATTTTTTATTGATACTTATGGTGAAAATATAACAGCAGTTTCCATTGAGGTGAGAAGCAGGGACGGTTCGAGACTGATCGAGAACACGGAGATCACGGATTACACGGTAAGCAGCCGGAGGATCAGCGGCAGGATAGCACTCAAGGATCTGATTGAGACGGACACAGAGTATTCTCTGGCAGTCATTTTGGAGCTGGATGATAGCAGGAAGGTTTACTATTATACAAGGGCTGTCTGGAGTGAAAATCTGCATGTCGCGGAGAAGCTGGAATTTGTGACGGACTTTCACGGGCGTCTGTACGACAGGGAGGCGGCGAGGGAGCTCACGAAGTATCTGGAGACAAACTCCAGACTGGAGGACAACAGCAGCTTTCACAAGGTAAACATCCACAGCAGCTTCCGACAGATCACATGGGGCGACCTGAATGTCACAGAGGTTATAGAGCCAAGCTATCAGCTGCGGGAAATTGCCAGTCAGACGGCATCCTTCCTTGTTGATTACGTCGTGGCAACATCAGACGGAAAGCAGATGACCTATTATCTGGCGGAGGAATATTACCGCGTCAGGTATTCGGCGGACAGAATGTACCTGTTGGACTATGAGAGGACAATGACCCAGATACCGGATACGGAGAGTATGTACGGCAACGACAAGATACTGCTCGGCATCACAGACCCGGAGGTGTCCATGCTCGAGAGCGAGGATGGAAACATTGTCGTCTTTGAGGTGGCAAACCGTCTGTTCAGCTATGATGTCAGCACGAATAAGCTCACGGTCATTTTCAGCTTCTACGACAAAGCGAGCGCGGATAGCAGGACACTGTACGACCAGCATGCCATAAAGATTCTCGATGTGGACGAGGGCGGAAACGTCCAGTTTGCGGTCTATGGATATATGAACCGCGGAAGACATGAGGGCAAGGTCGGAATCCAGATTTATACTTACAACAGCAGCCTGAACACGATAGAGGAATTAGTCTACATCCCCTCTGACAAGACATATGCGGTGCTGGCGGCGGAGCTGGATAAGCTGCTGTACCTGAACCGTGACGGACAGCTCTATCTGAATCTGGATTATGCGGTATATAAGGCGGATCTCAACGGAAGAACCTATACGAAGCTGATCGACATTGTGCAGGATGGAAGTCTCCGGGTATCGGAAAATCATAAGATTGCAGTCTGGCCGGAGGGAGAGGATGTGTACCACAGCACAGTGCTGAACATCAGAAACCTGAATGCAGACGTGAAAAAGACGGTGACGGTGGCTGACGGCGAGGCAATTATGCCGCTGGGCTTTATGGACGAAGACATCATCTACGGCGTGGCGCGGACGGAGGACATTGTCCGGGAGAAGTCCGGGCGGATATTCTTCCCCATGTACAAAGTCTGTATCTGCAATTCTGCCGGGGAACTGCTCAAGGCATATAGTCAGGAAGAGACTTATATCACGGGCTGCACAGTCGAGAATAATCAGATTGTGCTCGACAGGGTGGTGAGAACCGCTGCCGGCGAGTACAAGGAAACGGATCAGGATCACATCATGAACAATATGGATTCCGAGGAGGGAAAAAATGTTGTCGTGACTGCCGACATTGATCTGTATGAGCGCTATGTGCAGATTCAGATGAAGGCGGAAATTGATACAAAGGCGCTCAAGGTGCTCAATCCCAAGGAGGTTGTGTTCGAGGGCGGAAGAACGCTGGCGCTCAACGATGAAAAAGACCTGAACAGGTATTATGTCTATGGCCCTTATGGAATTGACAATATCTTCCTGTCTCCTGCCAGTGCGGTAAATCAGGCTTACGCCATCGCGGGTGTCGTGGTGAATGATCGCGGCGAATGTATCTGGCTGAAGGGAAACCGTGTCACCAGAAATCAGATTATGGCGATCAAAGCGACAGCTGTGACCGATGAGAAGGATAGTCTGGCGACCTGTCTGGACACGATCTTTAAGTTTGAGGGACTTGTGAGAAACTCGGAATACCTGCTGGCGCAGGGGCAGACGGTGCTGGATGTGTTACAGGATAATCTGGAGGATGCGAAGGTACTCGATATGACCGGCTGCAGCCTCGACGCTATGCTATACTATGTAAATAAGGATATTCCGGTGCTGGCACTGCTTGAAAACGGGGAAGCGGTTCTTGTGACGGGCTTCAATGAGTACAATGTAGTAATCATGGAACCGTCCACCGGCACTCTGTATAAGAAGGGGATGAACGATTCCACGGAATGGTTTGCCCAGAATGGTAATTGCTTTATTACCTACACCAGAAATACAGATTAAAAGATATATTTCCGGTACTTGTTCAGGAGGTTGAGCAGAAGAAGCCCAAGGATCCCGCAGGAGATAATTTCACCAAGCCCTACGGTCAGCATGAAATAGGGGATGGAGCCGGGAAACTGATAGGCGTAATACAGCACAAAGGGTATGATCAGCGTGTTGGAAATGATAGGGGGCAGCGGAGCAAGCCACTTCTTAAGTGAAGCGGAATCGCTGCTCTTTTCTGATGGCGAAGCGGAAGCGGAGCTGCGGCATAACAGCCATGTGCCGACTGCACCGAGGAGCGTGGCAAGGCTTCCGAATATAACATCCCAGATCATGCCGCCAGTCAGAAGGTTGCTGAGCAGACAGCCGAGAAAAAGTCCGGGTATGGCAGCAGGGGTGAAATACGGGAGGATAACGAGCGCCTCGGAAATCCGTACCTGTATGGCACCGGAGGCAAGGTTGAATGCGCTGATAAAATAGGTCAGCACAACATAGATAGCGGCAATCATTGCCGCCTGGACGAGGAACAATACTTTCTTGTTTTTCATATTCAGTTCTCCTTTAGTTTTGTTTTACGAGTGGAAGGTCTCGAACACTCGGAATGCACGATAGTGAGTATAGCACGGAAGAGGAGAAAAAGCAAGGGCAGAGCTTACAACAGCTCTGCCTTTACTAATCTTTTCCGTATCTGGAAGCCAATCGCCGTTGCGATGACCAGCTTGACAATGTCAGCGGGAATGTAGGGGATAACGCCTGCCATCAGCGCCTTCGGGAAGGTGAGGTTCATCTGATAAGCGAGCCACAGTGTGCCGAACAGGTAGCATACGGCAGTACCGAGAACCATACCCAGAAGGTACAGGGGGATGTTACGGGAAAACTTATCGACAAAGAAACCGCAGATCAATGCCATGAAGAGATAGCCGATAATGTATCCGCCGGTAGGACCTAAGAGCTTGCCGGGACCGGAGGTATAGCCTGCAAATACCGGGATGCCTGCCAGACCAAGCAAAATATAGATTGCGACGCTGATCGTACCGAGCTTCATGCCGAGCACGGAGATGACGAAATAGATCGCAAGGGTGCCAAGGGAGATGGGGACGGGGCTGATTGGAATGCTCAGGGCGAGTGGGCTTAAAATGCATAACACTGCCGCCATCAGACCGACCAGAGTGAGCTGCTTGACTGTAAAGAGACTTCTTTTCTGGGTAACTGTAGTATTCATATTTCCTCGCATTCTGCCGTTCTACGGCGAGCAGGCGTAAAAATCCCGCCAGCTGTATAAGATGATTGTCAACCGAAAATGTAAGACGGATAACAAACAAACTATATAACATGGCGGGATAAATGTCAACCTATATTTTGAGCTGGTTTACAGTTCTCCTTTTTTGTACTTGGAAACGATGTTCTGAATTCTCTCATTGGGGTTCAGAAGATCGCTGATAGAGGAGTCATGGTTCAGCGTATCAATGATATAGGCAATGTACTTGCTGAGGTCACAGCTGATATACCATTCTCTCTGTAACAGTTCAGGTGTCTGATAAACAAGGTTTGTGGTGAGAACCTTGTCTATAACGTTATTTTCAAATGCCTTGTCAAACTTGTCCAGTCCACTGGTAAACAGACCGAACGTAGAGAAGACAAAGATGCGGTTTGCCTTTCTTTCCTTCAGGGCAGCAGCAACCTCGAGGACGCTCTCGCCGGAAGAAATCATATCGTCGATAATGATCATGTCCTTGCCCTCAACACTGGTGCCGAGGAACTCATGAGCAACAATGGGGTTGCGTCCGTTTACAATCTTGGTGTAATCGCGGCGCTTGTAGAACATACCCATGTCCAGACCGAGCACGTTGGCAATGTAGATTGCACGTCCCATGCCGCCTTCGTCCGGGCTGATAACCATCATATGATCGGAGTCGATTTTCAGATCCTTTACATTGCGCAGCAGACCCTTGATGAACTGGTAAGCCGGCTGGACGGTTTCAAAGCCATGCAGAGGGATTGCGTTCTGTACTCTTGGATCATGTGCGTCGAAGGTGATAATGTTGTCAACGCCCATCTGAACCAGCTCCTGCAGAGCAAGTGCGCAGTCAAGTGATTCTCTGGCAGTTCTCTTGTGCTGACGGCTCTCGTAGAGGAAAGGCATGATGACGGTGATTCTTCTTGCCTTACCGCCGACAGCAGCGATGATTCTTTTCAGATCCTGATAATGATCGTCCGGGGACATGTGGTTCTCATGTCCGCAGAGGGAATAGGTCAGGGAATAATTACATACATCAACCAGAAGATAAAGATCCGTTCCGCGTACAGATTCCAGAATCATTCCCTTTGCTTCGCCTGAACCGAAGCGGGGAACCTTGGCATTCAGCAGATAGGAATTACGCTGATAGCCCGAAAAAGCGAGGGATTCTTTGTGCTCGCTCTCTCTTTCTGCCCGCCATTTAACAAGGTATTGATCTACCTTTTCGCCCAGAGGTCTGCACCCCTCCAATGCGATCATTCCCAGAGAGCCTACGGGAATTGTTTCCAGATTTCTTTTCTCTTCGCGGTTACCCATGAATACATCCTCACTTTTCTTTTTCAATTAAATTAGTATCTTTGGAACAAATGCCTGCATGTCTGCGTTGCTGATAAACGCATATTTACTGGCGCTGTCTGTTGCGCTTCTTGCAGATACGGATATCCTGACCGGTCAGCTTACAGAGAGAGAAGGAACTGGTAATCCGGGAAAAAATGCGATCCGAATAGCGGTCACGAAGCTCCTCTAAACTCAGATTTGTGGAAATAATCATCGCCTTCTTGCGCAGTCCGCGTTCGTTGAGACAGGAGAACAGCTGCGAGGCGACAAAGGTATTGGTAATCTCGGTTCCGAGGTCATCAATAATCAGCAGATCACAGCCATAGATATCTTCACAGAAATCCTGCAGGGCTTCCTTTTCCTTATAATCAAAGGAATATCGCGCAAGCATATCAAAGAGACTGGAAGAGCTGAAATAGATGACAGAACAGCCCTGATCGATCAGTTCCTTTGCAATGCAGCCTGATAAAAAGCTTTTGCCCGTACCTACTGTACCATAAAAGAGAATATTGTGGTAGTCCTGATTAAAGTTTTTTATAAAATTCCAGCATAAATCCACAGCGGTCTCAAAGCGCCGTAAATCCTCGCCCTGATAATATTCAGTGGAGAGAGTTGAGAAATTTTCCCGGGAAATCATGTCCTGAATATTCGATTGTGAATAGAGAATGGAAATTTCACGCTGGCGAAAACAGCTGCACTTTTGCTTGAGGTTATTTTCGTCCGTGATATATCCGGTGTCCTCACATGCGGGGCAGCGATAGACAGGCTTCAGATAATCTGCGGGCAGACCGGCTGAGGCCAGCAGAGCCTGTTGGCTTTGTCTGATATGGAGCAGACTGTCATGAAGCCGGTCGCGGGCACTGTCATCTCCGGCGAGCATGGCTTTTGCGGCGGAGACCGAAAGCGTGCTGATGGAGTCCTCCAGCTCCCGATATTCCGGGATTGTCTGATACACTTCAGCCTTCCGGGATTCGAGGGTATGCCGGTTGGCATCCCTGATGTGCTCATAGTCGCGTATGATAGACTCATATTGGGCGTTGTTCAGTGCCACGGCGATTCTCCTTGTCTTAATTACTTAAAAGTTCTTTTTCCAGCGCATCGAAGTCATAGGTGTTCTGGGAGAACTGGTTAAAGCGGTTTGCATGTGGTTTCGTCACCACGGTTGCAGTGGAACTCTTTTTGCGCTGCTGATAGAGCTCGTCTATTTTACAGATATCAGATTTGTGATGCACATTTTGTTCATGCCAGTTCTGAAGAATGCGTTCGGCATATTCAAAACGGTTCTTGTCGGTTGCCATGACAGTGCGCTCGCAGGCTTCAAAAATGATGTCGTTTGCAAAACCGTATTCCTGTATCCAGCGAGTAATGTATTCCGCTTCCTTCTGGGTCGGGGAACCGCTCTTGCCAAGCTCATTCATAATTGCATAGACATTTTTGTCGTAGCGTGCGGAAACCTTCTGTGCCTGCTTCGGTGTGGTGATACCGGACTCTGCCCAGTTGACGGCAACCTTTTCTATGTACTTGAAGTCCTTTTTTCCGCGGTCAACGCAGTACTGTAAAAGGTAATCGGTCAGGTCATCCGAAAAGTGCAGTACATCCTTGAAATACAGAATCGTTTTCATCTCCGACGGTGTCAAGGGTCTTCCGATATAGGACTCCGCGATGAAGAGGAGCTGCGCCGTGTCCTGACGGTTTTTGAACTCTCTCAGCTGATCGGCGGAGTAGACAGGTTTCTCGAAAGGGTTGTCCGGGGTTTCGGAAGCCGGAGCCGCCGGGGCAGCGGCAGCCTGTACAGTTGTAGCCGGAATGGGAACGAAGGAGGAGACCTCCTGACCACGGCGGCTCTTTGCGCTGTCAGCAGTATTCAGATCACGGATATGGATTCCGACAAGGGTCTTGTCCTCATCAAAGTCAAGCGTTAGAAGCCCGTTCTTTTCCCAGAATTTGAGGGCACGAACCACTTCCTTTTCAGTGTGGTTAAACTTGTCTGCAATATCAGACACACTGGTAGCCAGGTGCGCATTCATCATGCGGAGCAGATAAAGGTAGACCTTCAGCTGTGCGTCATTGGCATCCTTCATATATTCATCAATAAAAAGATTGGACACAACAGTAGAATCCACATCATTATCCTTATAAATCGTTAAACGTGCCATCAGCTACACTTCCCTCTTTAAAATATAACGGACAATTTTCCGCAGTAGACAAAGTATAGCATAAGGCCCTTGAAAAAGAAATAGTCAAAATCCCGAATCCGCCGAAGGAAAAAGGCGGTGTAAAGAACTGTGGATATTGTGGAAAATGTGGATAAAAATGAGAATACCAGAGGACAAGCCCAGAGTTTATCCACAACGGTAAAATAAATATCCACAGACAAAAAAACGAAAAAATAAATTTTGCCTGTGGATATTGTGGAAAACTATTGACCGAGAAGATTTTCACCGATTTTATGGACATCACCGGCACCCATAGTTATCAACATGTCACCGTTTATGCATTTTTCCAGTAAGAAGTTTTCGATTTCATCAAAGGAGGGAAAATAGTAGCACTCGTGTCCAAGCGCCATGATCTCCCGCTGGAGATCCTCGGAGCTGATGCCGAGGGTATCCGTCTCTCTGGCGGCGTAAATGTCCGCAAGTACAACCTTGTCAGCCAGTGAGAGCGCTTTGGCAAAATCTTTTAAAAACGCTTTTGTCCGCGAGTAGGTATGCGGCTGGAAGACGCACCATAGCGTTTTGTGCGGATAATTCTGTGCCGCGGACAAAGTTGCTGTAATTTCTGTCGGGTGGTGTGCATAATCATCTATTACAGTGACTCCGCCGATGGATCCCTTGTATTCAAAGCGTCGGTCTGTTCCGGAAAAGTCTTGCAGAGCCTCGGCGGTCACCTGTCTGCTGACGGAGAGGTAGTCGGCGAGAGCGATGGAAGCCATGGCATTGCTCACATTGTGGATTCCGGGAACCTTCAGGGAAAACGTCTCAGTCCCTCCGGTGGAATCGTGCAGTACAAAAGAGGGGTGACCAAAGCTGTCATAGCGGATGTCCGAGGGATGGTAATCAGCCGCCGCACCGTCCACGGAATAGGTGATGACGCGGCAGGACAGGCCCTTTGTGATCTCATCGTAATCGGGAATGTCCGCATTGATAATGAGACAGCCGTCCGAGGGGATCAATTCCGCAAATTTCCGGAAGGAATGGCGAATATCGGCAAGATCTTTAAAAAAGTCCAGATGATCTTCTTCTATATTAAGGATAAGACCGATCGTGGGGAAGAAGCTCAAAAAGCTGTTTGTGTATTCACATGCTTCCGTGACAAAACACTGATTGCCGCCTACGCGGATATTGCCGCCGATGGATTTGAGCATACCGCCGATGGAAAGGGTCGGATCGACACCGGCTCTGAGCAGTATCTCACTGATCATCGAGGTAGTGGTAGTCTTGCCGTGGGTACCGCTTATGGCAATGGAGGTTTTGTAATTTTTCATCAGCTGGCCGAGAAGCTGGGCACGGGAAAGCCACGGGATTCCCTGCTCGCGGATCGCCTGAAATTCAAGATTGCTCTCTTTGACCGCGCTGGTGAGGATGGCGCAGTCAATATCTGAAGTAATGTGCGTGGCGTTTTCTCCATATTTCACGGAGATGCCCTTTTCTTCCAGAGCACGTGTGAGCTCGGAGGCTTTCCAGTCGGAACCGGATACGGTGAAGCCCTCCTGATGGAGAATTTCGGCAAGCCCGCTCATGCTGATGCCGCCTATGCCGACGAAGTAAACGTGGCAGGGAGCATTGAAATCGATTTTATACATAGGTTGCACTTCCTTACTGTTTCTTACATCATTGTATGTAACTATTATAAGCAGTATGGGCGAAAAAAACAAACAGAAAAAATACGTTTTGTGAATAAGAGTCGTAATTGTACAAATATGTTTTTAATTGTGTAAAGAATATGTGAAATTTTACCATAAAATTTTAAAAACTGTAAATTTTTTTGGTAATAAATATTCACTTTCGTTTTCAACTGTGTTATAATTAGAAAACCGGATAATCGGTAAAAGGCTAGACAGAGGTGATGACATGATAAAAAAAGAGATGATTGCCATGTTGTTGGCAGGTGGACAGGGCAGCCGGTTGGGAGTGTTGACTTCTAAAGTCGCAAAACCGGCAGTCGCATTCGGAGGAAAATATCGTATAATCGATTTCCCTCTCTCCAACTGTATCAATTCCGGAGTAGATACAGTCGGCGTTCTGACACAGTACCAGCCCTTGCGTTTGAATACGCATATCGGAATCGGTATTCCTTGGGATCTGGATCGCAATATCGGTGGTGTCACAGTGCTTCCTCCCTATGAGAAGAGCTCTAACAGTGAATGGTATACCGGTACTGCAAATGCGATCTATCAGAATCTGGAATACATGGACAGCTTTAATCCTGATTATGTGCTGATTCTTTCGGGGGATCATATCTATAAGATGGATTATGAGGTGATGCTTGATTTCCATAAGGCAAACAATGCGGAGGTTACGATCGCCGTTATGCCGGTTCCTATTGAGGAGGCAAGCCGTTTCGGAATCATGATCACGGATGAGAATAAGAAGATCACTGAATTCGAGGAGAAGCCGGAGCATCCCAGAAGCAATCTGGCAAGTATGGGTATCTACATATTTAACTGGAAGACTTTGAAGGAAGCGCTGATCGCAATGGCGGAGCAGCCGGCACTGGACTTCGGCAAGCATGTGATTCCTTACTGTCATGAAAAGGGAGCGCCCCTTTATGCATATGAATTTACCGGATACTGGAAGGATGTCGGAACCCTGAGTTCCTACTGGGAAGCGAACATGGAGCTGATTGACATTGTGCCGGAGTTCAACCTGTATGAGGAATATTGGAAGATTTATACCAGAAGCGAGATCCAGCCGCCGCAGTACCTTGCAAAGGACAGTGTGGTTGAGCGGAGCATCATCGGCGAAGGCTCGGATATTTACGGCGAGGTATATAACTCTGTCATCGGCTGCGGTGTGACGATCGGCAAGGGAACCGTGATCCGCGATTCCATTATCATGAACCAGACGCAGATTGGTGAGGACTGTGAACTGAATAAGGCGATCGTGGCGGAGGATGTGCAGATCGGTAACAGGGTAAAGCTCGGTATCGGCGAGGAGGCAGAGAATGAGACGGCTCCTCATATCTATAACCATGGTCTTGTGACTGTCGGAGAGAAGAGCGTAGTACCGGATGGTATTACCGTTGGGAAGAATTCCGTGATCTTCGGCGAGACGACAGCTGCTGATTATGAAGATTCTTATCTTGCGAGCGGCAAAACATTGATTAAGGCAGGTGAATAACAGTGAGAGCAATCGGAATCGTTTTAGCAGGCGGAAATAATCACAGGATGCAGGAGCTGTCCCAGAAGAGAGCGATCTGTGCAATGCCGGTTGCCGGCAGCTACCGCAGCATCGACTTTACGTTGAGCAATATGTCCAACTCACATATTCAGAAGGTTGCAGTGCTGACCCAGTACAATGCGCGCAGCCTGAATGAGCATCTCAGCTCCTCAAAATGGTGGGATTTCGGACGTAAACAGGGAGGACTGTTTGTAATGCCTCCGACAGTGACGGCGGAGAACAGCAACTGGTACAGAGGAACGGCGGATGCCATCTTCCAGAATATTTCATTCTTGAAGAACAGCCACGAGCCCTATGTAGTCATTGCTTCCGGCGACTGTGTGTACAAGTTGGATTTCAATAAGGTGCTGGAATATCATATAGAGAAGAAGGCAGATATTACGGTGGTATGCCGTGATATGGAGCCGGGAACCAATGTGGAGCGCTTCGGCACGGTGCGCATGAATGAGGAATACCGTATAGAGGAGTTCGAGGAGAAGCCCATCAAGGCAAAGACAAACACGATTTCCTGCGGTATCTATGTGCTTCGCCGCCGCCAGCTGATCGAGATGATCGAGAAGTGTGCAGCTGAGGACTGGTACGACTTCGTAAGGGATATTCTGATCCGCTATAAGGATCTGAAGCGCATCTACGGATATAAGATCAAGGATTACTGGAGAAATATTGCTTCCGTGGATGACTATTACCGTACCAATATGGAATTCCTCAAGCCGGAGGTAAGAAATTATTTCTTCAAGCAGTATCCGGATATTTATTCCAAGGTGGATGATCTTCCGCCGGCAAAGTACAACGTCGGTGCGCAGGTGAAAAACAGTCTGATTTCCAGTGGCTGTATTGTAAACGGAGTAGTGGAAGACTCTGTGATCTTTAAGAAGAGCTACATCGGAAACAACTGTGTAATCAAGAATTCCATCATTCTGAATGATGTCTATATCGGGGACAACACCTACATAGAGAACTGTATTGTGGAGAGCCGCGATACCATCCGTGCGAACTCACGCTATGTGGGAGAGGACGGCAAGGTGCGGATCGTTGTGGAGAAGAACGAGAGATATTCTATGTAGTGTGCAGAGAACTAAGGGGGAAAATGTATGCAGGTTACAGATGTTCGGGTAAGAAAGGTCGAATCGGCAACAGGCAAAAAGCTGAAGGCGATTGTATCGATCACGTTGGATGACGAGTTTGTAGTACATGACATCAAGGTAATTGAAGGTGACAAGGGGCTTTTCATTGCAATGCCCAGCAAGAGGTCATCCGATGGGGAGTACCGTGATATTGCTCATCCAATCAATACTGCTACCAGGGATAATATCCAGAGGGTGATTCTGGAATATTATGAGAGGGCGATGCAGGAACCGGATTGGGAGTAAGATATGGAGACAAAGGCAGCCGCGGCAGAGATGTCGCGGCTGTTTTGCGATAGAAAAGCAGCAGGTATGTGTTGCAAGACGGTGAAAAATCCGCTATGATGGGAAATATCCGGAAGAAAGAGAGCGTTTGCGATGTACATTATTGTAGGTCTTGGAAATTTTGCAAAGGAATATGTCAACACGAGACACAATATCGGTTTTGACGTGATAGATAAGCTGGCGGAGCAGGAGAATATTGCGATGCTGGAGAAGAAGCACAAGGCAGTGATCGGAAAAGGAGTCGTGGCGGGACAGAAATGCATTCTGGCGAAGCCGGTGACCTTCATGAACCTGAGCGGCGAGAGCGTGCGGGAACTGATCGACTATTATAAGGTAGATGAGACGACGGAGCTGATCGTGATTTCCGATGACATCAGTCTTGCTGTCGGGCAGCTGCGTGTCAGAAAGAAGGGCAGCGCCGGCGGTCATAACGGGCTGAAGAATATCATTGCCCATTTAGGGCATGATTCCTTTATCAGAATCAAGGTCGGCGTCGGCGAGAAGCCGAAGGGCTGGGATCTTGCGGATTATGTGCTGGGACATTTTTCCCCGCAGGAGAGAACATTGATGGATGAGGCGGCACTGAGAGCCGCGGATGCAATTCGCACGATCATCACGCAGGGTGCGGACGTGGCGATGAATGAGTTTAACAGAAAGGTGTAAAGTGGGATGCAGGCATTACTATCGCCCCTTCGGGAGCTGGCGGAGTTTGACGGTCTGAAGGAGTCCCTGCGGAAGGGCAAGGGCTGTGTGGCATTGACCGGCTGCGTGGATTCACAGAAACTGCATATGATATATGGGTTGAGCGACGGCGTGAAAGTGAAAGCCATCGTCACCTACAGCGATCTGAAGGCACGTGAGATCTATGAGGAATACCGGTTTTATGACAGGAATGTCATGCTGTATCCGGCAAAGGATCTCATTTTCTTTCAGGCGGATATTCACGGGAACCAGCTGGTCAGAGAGCGCGTCAGGACAATGCGCCGCCTGCTGGAGCGTAAGCCGCTGACGATTGTGACGACCTTTGCGGCGCTGATGTCACCGCTGGTGCTCTGGGACAGAGAGACAGATGTAATAGACATTGCACGCGGCGGCACGCTGGACGAGCGGGCGATAGCGGAAAAGCTGGTGACCTTTGGCTATGAAAAGTGCTATCAGGTAGAGAATCCCGGGCAGTTCTCCATCAGGGGCGGCATCATCGACATCTTTGATCTCACGGAAGAAAATCCTTACCGGATCGAGCTTTGGGGAGATGAGGTGGAGTCCATCCGAAGCTTTGACGTGCTGAGCCAGAGGTCGATCGAGAAGCTGGAGAGCGTTTCGGTATTCCCGGCGACGGAGTTTGTGCTCGACGATGACAGGATTCGAGCCGGGCTGAAAAAGCTGGAGGCGGAGGCCGCAAAGCAGGAAAAGAAGTTCAGGGACGCGATGAAGACGGAGGAGGCACACCGGATTGCTGCGCAGGTAGGTGAGCTGAAGGAACAGCTGACAGAGTTAAAGAGCAAGGTGAATCTGGAGGGCTACATCCGCTATTTTTATGAGGAGACGGTGACACTGCCGGAGCTTCTGGCGCATATGTCAGAGCCGGTCTTTTTCATGGATGAGCCTGCCCGCATCAAGGAGCAGGCGGATGCGGTGGAACTGGAATTCCGCGATAGCATGGCACAGAGAGCGGAAAAGGGTTATATCCTTCCCGGACAGATGGACATTCTCTACAGCGGGGAAGAGGTGGCGGCGAGGCTCCAGCGGGGAAACGTTGTCACAATTGCGACGATGGAGGGGAAGACCGGATATTTCAGGCCGGAGCGTCGGATTGACATTGCCTCCCGAAGCATCGCGCCCTATAATAACAGCTTTGAGGCGCTCGTCAAGGATCTGAAGCAGTTCCGGAAGAATAAGTACCGCGTGCTGCTGCTTTCCGGTTCACGAACCAGGGCAAAACGGCTCGCGGAGGATCTGCGGGATCAGGACATCTCGGCAGTGTACTCGGAGGATCCTTTCAGGGAGGTTCAGCCGGGCGAGGTGCTGACCTATTACGGTCATGTGGCAAAGGGCTTTGAATATCCAATGATCCGGTTCGTTGTCCTCTCAGAGACGGATATTTTCGGCGCAGAGAAGAAAAAGAAGGCGAAGAAGAAGCTCTATCAGGGACAGAAGATCAAGGATTTCAATGAACTGAAGGTCGGGGATTATGTGGTTCATGAGAGCCATGGACTCGGAATCTACAAGGGCATTGAAAAGGTGGAAATGGAGGGCGTCGTCAAGGATTACATCAAGATCGAGTACCGTGACGGCGGCAACCTGTATGTGCTTGCAACAGGGCTGGATGTCATTCAGAAATATGCTTCTGCCGAGGCGAAGAGCCCGAAGCTGAACAAGCTGGGCTCGAAGGAATGGGAGAAGACGAAGACGAAGGTGCGTGGGGCGGTCAACGAGGTCGCAAAGGATCTGGTCGAGCTTTACGCGGCGCGTCAGGCGACAGAGGGCTACCGCTTTGGCAAGGATACTGTCTGGCAGAGAGAGTTTGAGGAAATGTTTCCCTATGAGGAGACGGAGGATCAGCTGAATGCCATTGCGGACACAAAGGCGGACATGGAGAGCAGCAAAATCATGGACCGGCTTGTCTGCGGGGATGTCGGCTACGGAAAAACGGAAATTGCCATCCGTGCTGCATTCAAGGCGGTGCAGGAGGGAAAACAGGTCGTGTACCTTGTGCCGACGACAATCCTTGCGCAGCAGCACTATAACACCTTTGTGCAGAGAATGAAGGATTTCCCGGTCAGGGTGGAGCTGATGAGCCGTTTCAGGACACCGTCGGAGGTGAAGAAGACAATCACCGACCTCCAGAAGGGCATGGTCGATATTGTGATCGGGACGCACCGGGTTCTGTCGCAGGATGTGAAATTCAAGGATCTCGGGCTGCTTATTATCGATGAGGAGCAGCGTTTCGGTGTGGCGCACAAGGAGAAAATCAAGAAGCTGAAGGAAAATGTGGATGTGCTCACGCTGACGGCGACACCGATTCCGAGGACGCTCCATATGAGTCTGATCGGCATCCGCGACATGAGCGTTCTCGAGGAAGCGCCGGAGGACAGACTGCCGATCCAGACCTTTGTCTGTGAGTACAATGAAGAACTGGTGCGGGAGGCGATCTCCCGTGAACTGGCGAGGGACGGACAGGTCTATTATGTCTATAACCGCGTCAACAATATCGCGGACGTTGCCGCCCAGATTGCAAAGCTTGTGCCGGAGGCGACGGTCGCCTTTGCGCATGGGCAGATGAAGGAGCATGAGCTTGAGAAGATCATGTATGACTTTATCAACGGAGAGATCGACGTGCTGGTGTCAACGACAATCATCGAGACCGGACTGGACATTTCCAATGTCAATACCATGATTATTCACGATTCGGACAATATGGGACTTTCACAGCTCTATCAGCTGCGCGGACGTGTCGGGCGTTCCAACAGAACGGCTTATGCCTTTCTGATGTACCGACGGGATAAGATGCTTAAGGAAGTGGCAGAGAAGCGTCTGGAGGCGATCAGGGAGTTTACGGAGCTGGGAAGCGGTTTCAAAATTGCGATGCGCGACCTTGAGATCCGCGGCGCGGGCAACCTCCTCGGTGTCAGACAGCACGGGCATATGGAGGCTGTGGGCTACGACATGTACTGCAAGATGCTGAATGAGGAGGTGCAGAAGCTGAAGGGTGGCAAGGTCATCGAGGACTTTTCGACGCTGGTTGATCTGGATGTGGATGCATTCATTCCGCCCACCTACATTGTCAATGAAGTACAGAAGCTGGATATTTATAAGAGGATTGCGGCGATTGAGAATGTCCGTGAGCGTGACGATATGAAGGATGAGCTGCTGGATCGGTTCGGGGAGATCCCGAAGTCGGTTGACAATCTGCTGCGGATCGCGCTGATCCGTGTGGCGGCACATAAGCTGTACCTGACGGAGATCAAGGGCAAGAATGAGAGGATCGTATTCACATTCCGCCCGGATGCCGCCGTAAATCCGCAGAAGATTCCGGAAATCCTTGGACTTTACGGAAAGGATCTCAGCTTCACGGCTTATGGGATTCCGTCGTTTACCTACAAATATAAGAAAACGGGACTGGTGGAGACAGACGCCGAGCTTCTCATGGATAAAACGGAGGAGCTGCTGGAGAAAATGCGGCCGCTGGTGGAGGAAACGGTTCAGTGACAGCGATCCTGATATTCGGACGGAGACATTCCCACCAGTTTCTTGAAGGTACCGCTGAAATAGGTGACATCGCGGTAGCCGACCATCTCAGCGACCTCGTACACCTTGTACCGACAGTCCTGCAGGAGCCGCATTGCCATATGGATGCGGTACTGGGTCAGGTAGCTGATGATCGTATAGCTGGTTTCCTTCTTGAAAACATGACTTAAATGACTCTCACTGACACCGAGGTAATTGGCGATGGGAGTAATGCTGATATCATTGTCCTTGTAGTGCTCTGCGATATAGTTGAGCGCTTCAAGGACATATTTGCTTTTATCCCCCTTTGTGAGGGGCAGCATGTCCTGCGGGGTGAGCGCCGACTGCGCGACATCCTGCTCCTGAATGCGGTTGATGGCGGCCATCAGCTCCTGATCCCGGAAGGGTTTCAGCAGATAATCAATCGCGCCGAGCTGCAGAGCGCCGCGGACATATTCAAAGTCGCTGTATGCCGTCAGGAAGATGACATGGGCGCGACAGCCGCGCGCACGCAGCTCCGTCACCATCTGGATGCCGTCCATGTGGGGCATTCTGACATCTGTGATAATGAGATTCGGAGCATATCTCTCTACCGCAGTCAGTCCCTCCTCGCCGTTGGAGGCTTCCCCGACGATCACACAGCCCATGGAATTCCAATCGACACCAAGGACGATTCCTTTTCTGACGACAGTCTCGTCGTCGATCACTAATACTTTAAGCATGAGGGTCTTCCTCCTTCTTGTAGGGCAGCCGTACACAGAGTATACTTCCCTGATCCGGCTCGGATGTTGCGGACAGACCATAGCCGTCCCCGAAATACAGGCGCAGAATGCGGTTTACATTGTTTAAGCCAAGATGTTGTCCGGTAATGCGGGAATCCGGGCTGTTCAGACAGTCCAGAATCTCCGGCGGCAGACCGCAGCCGTTGTCCGAGACATAGATCAGCAGATCATCGTCCTTCTTCTCGGCATAGAGCTTGATATAGCCGTCCTCACGGTCACACACACCGTGAATAATGGCGTTCTCGACCAAGGGTTGAAGTACAAGCTTCGGCACAATACAGTGCTGGAACTGCTCGGAGATGTCAATTTCGCAGGTGAAGCTGTCCTCGAAACGCAGGGACTGGATGTCAATATAACGTTCCAGAAGGTTCAGCTCCTGCTCCAGCGTATAAAGTTCACTGCCGGAGATGCTTGTGCGCAGAATGGCGGCAAGGTCGGTGGCAAGCATGGCAACCTTTGGAACGTGACTGGCAACCGCCATCCATTTCATGGAATCCAGCGTGTTATATAAAAAGTGCGGATTCAACTGTGCCTGCATCATGCGCAGCTGGGTCTCGTTTAATTCTTTCTGGCGCTGCACGGAGCGCTCGAGGTTCAGGCGGTATTCCTGTGTCATCTGGTTAAAGCTTTCAGAGAGCCGCCCGAGCTCGTCCTCACGGTCGTTTTTCAGACAGACATCAAGCTGTCCCTCCTGGACAAGCTGCATGGCTCGATCCAGCTCATTTACCGGCTGCGACAGATGGCGGCTCAGATGCCACGAACAGATCAGGCAGAGTATCAGGCAAAGGATGCCTGTCAGGAACGAGAGAACATAAATGGTGCGCATAACCGATGTGCTGAACCGTATCGGCTGCTGCAGAATCAGATAAAAGCCCGTGCCGGAATGCTGCCGGATATAAAAATGATATTCGCCTTCGGTAACGGACAGCGCTTCGCCGCTGAGAAGCTGGGAGCGCAGGCGCGGCACCAGATCCGAGGTCTGTGCGGGCTGGGTATGGTAAATTGTCTGCCAGAAGGAATCCAGAAGCAGGACATTGGTGGTCGGACTGTACAGGTCTGAAAACAGGCGGCTGAAACCATCCGATTCCAGAGTGATTACAATATATCCCAGAACCCTGCCCTCATGGCTGCGGACGGACTGCGCCGCAACCAACGGAAAGCCCTCCTCCGAGGAACGGAGAATCAGGGAATCCGTCTGGGAGGCGGCATAGAGAATGCCCCAGTCGGTCGGCCATTTCTGCGTGGAAAGCCCTGAGCCGGAGAGCTGTGAGCCTGCAGTGCTGTCGGTCGTGTAGAGACAGGTACCTTCACTGTTGAAGAGATGCAGGCGGGCGAAATCCAGAAGAGGAATGCTTGCCTGATGGAGCAGCTGATACATGACCCGTGAGGAGCCGTCACTCTGACGGAGTGTGCTTTTGACGGAGGTGCTGTCTGCCAGTGCTTCGACGACAGAACAGAGCGTGCTGTCCAAGTCACTGAGAGCCTCCTCCATCTGTGCGAGCTGCTGCGTTGCCTCCTGATGCAGACCGATCTCACTCCGTATGCGCAGAAGCTGGACGAGCTCCACGTTGCAGACGAGCAGCGGCAGCAATGTGACGATCAATACCGTTGCAAAGATACGGTTGCCAAAGGAACGTCTGATCCAACCTTTCATGGTGACACCTCCTCGAGCAGCTGATGCCAGAGCGTCAGAATGTGCTGCTGATCCGCGGCGGACTCTTCTATATCATAAGGAAAGAGCTGCAGCTCGGGAAGCATCTCCGGGATGGGAACCGCCGGATCGGCAGAACGCCTGCTGTTATACTCGGCAAGATGTGACTGCACATTGCCGCTCAGAACAAAGTTGATAAACTGTGCCCCGTTTTTCGCGTGTGGTGCATAGGTACAGATGCCAAGTCCATCCGGTACAACACTGGTGCCCTCCGCCGGGTAGACAATGCCAATATCGTAACCGTCGTCCACTGCCTTAAGTGCTGCCTCTTCGGTGGTGATGCCTATGTAGCAGTTGCCGACCGCAACCTCGGAGATGACGGCAGAATCATCGGGAAGCAGGGTATCGTTCAGATTGGTAAGAAAACGCTGTATCAGTTCTTCCTCATGTTCTCCCGGCGTAAGCTGCAGCAGGGTCGCCAGTGCGGTATAGCCTGTCCCGGAGGCCTCGGGATCGGTATATGCAATTTTTCCTTTCCATGCCGGGAGAAAAAGACTTTCCCAACCGGAGGGAAGGTTTCTCCGGACAAGAACCGGATTATAGATCAGGACAAGCGGGTGGAGAGAGCAGGAATAGACAGCTTCCGCCTGAAAGAGATCGCTGTTGGCGGTCAGACTGTCTATGCCGCCACCGAAAAAGACATCGCACGTCGTCCCGGAATCTTCCAGACGTATGCGGCTGAGCAGCTCCAGTGTATTTCCGGTTTCCACCTGTACCCAGATGCCGGTGCGTTCCTCAAATTCCCTGACCAGAGGAAGATAAACCGATTCTTCAAGGGAAGTGTAAACGGTCAGCCGGTCGGACTGCGCGGGTGCATATTCAGAGGGAGAGTCGGACTGACTGATCCGGTGGTTGCAGAGAGCGGTGACTGCTCCGAGAACCGCCAGCAGGAGAAACGCGCAAATGATCCAGATTTTTTTGCCGGACATCATGTAGTAACCTCCTGAAATTAATAGCTGCGGCAGTTCCGCAGCCTCGACAAATTCTATTGTTTCAGTTTAGCATAAAGAGCGGGTCATAGCAAGCACAGGGAAAATAGACAGACGCTGCCTTGTGCATTTTCTTACTATTTTTAGGTAAATCCATGGCGAAGATAGACAAAACGCACATAAAAATTACATAAAACTGCACAAAAATGTAAAAAATGACAGAATTACAAGTATAATTGCAGTTTTGTCCTATATCAAACGACAGACAGGATGAGGTATAATAAACTTGCAGTTAAGATAACTGACACACAAAAAAAGGAGAGGTAAATATGAAAAAGAGTATTGCGGTATTGCTTGCATGTGCAATGACATTGTCAATGGCAGCGTGTGGTTCTGATTCCTCTGACAGCTCGAATGCTTCGTCTTCCGAGCCGAAAACAGAGAGCACAGAATCTTCGACCAAGAATGATGAAAGCACACCGGCAGGCGACGAGGAGAAGGATTATTCCGGTTATACAATCAGAATTTATTCAAACTCCAATTCTACTGAGAGAGCTACATGGCTGACAAACGTGGCAAAGGATGCTGGATTTACAATTTCCATGGATGATAACAGCGTTATCTCCGGAGACGTAGCAGCAATTCAGGCTGCAAACGAGAACAAGGACGGCGACCTGATCTTCGGTCTGAACGAGACTCGTTGGAGCCAGCTGGTAAACGGAACCTATGAGAACCTGAAGCTGGCTGACTGGACTCCCAGCTGGGCAGATCAGGTTGGTGAGTACGCTTATCCCGGCAAGGCATATGGTCTGGTTATCCAGAACGTGCTGATGCTGTATCGTACCGATGATCTTGGAACAAACGGACAGGAGCTTCACTTCAAGCACTGGTCCGACCTGGTTGACTGCGGATACACATGGTATCGTCAGAATAAGGTAGGCGGAACCACGAACTCCAATATCAACTCTGCTATGCTGTATTCCTATGTTGATCCTTCTTCCGAGGCAGGCGGAATTTCCGTTGATGGCTGGAAGATGCTGTGGAAGTACTGTGCAGAAGGTAAGAGCGGCGGAGATGATTACAAGTATGGTTTCGTACCTCTGAACATGGGTTACGTTCAGGTATCTACCTTCTATTCATCCTCCCTGTACGGACAGATCGATGCAGCTGCAGAGAGCTCCGAGCATCCTCTTGCAGGTACAATGGATCCCGAGAACTGGGCACTGGTTGACATTGAAGACGGTACATACTACATCGCTGAGTACATCGGTATTCTTGACAAGGAAGGTCGTTCCGAGGAAGAGACCGAGGCTGTCAAGGCATTTGCTGAGTGGTTCGGCTCTGCAGACGTACAGGCTGCATGGGGCGAGGAGTTTGACTCCTATCCTTGTAACGAGGCAGCAGCAGCGATCCTCTATCCCGATGGCGTTCCTGAAATCTACACACTGCCCAACTTTGCACTTGCAACGGTTGATGGCGGCGGAACCTACGCAGATTATGTTGCAGCACACTCCAGCGAGTGGACGAACATCATGACAAACCTTGGCTTCTACTGGGCTGACGACAGCTCCGCAGTAGCTGAGCCTGATTGGGATAATCTGGACTGGGCAACTCTCACACAGTCTGCATCATAAGCAGAAGTAAAGAATTCAGGTTTTAAGGACTTCAAGTGGCGAGCCGGAATATCCGGTTCGCCACACTCATATCAAACGGATAGCGCAACTATATAAGAAAAGGGGAGATTGATCATGATCCGACTCAATGATATCGCAGTGAAATTTGGAGATTTCACCGCACTGCACGACATAAATGTACATGTAAAGGAAGGAGAGTTTTTCACATTCCTTGGTCCCTCCGGATGCGGAAAGACGACAACACTGCGGACGTTGACAGGTTTCATTGAGCCGGCGAACGGTACCGTTGTAGCAAACGGCAAGGACATCACTCATGTTCCCATCGAGGACAGAAACATCGGAATTGTATTCCAGAGCTATGCACTTTTCCCTACCATGACGGTGTATGACAACATAGCCTTTGGTTTGAAGATTAAAAAAGTTAAGAAGAAAGAAATTGATCAGAAGGTTCGTGATATTGCGAAGAAGGTGGATCTGAGCGATGAGCAGCTTGCAAAGGCTGTGTCCCAGCTTTCCGGCGGACAGCAGCAGCGTGTCGCAATCGCAAGAGCACTGGTGACGGATCCCGCAATCATCTGTATGGACGAGCCGCTGAGTAACCTGGACGCAAAGCTTCGTGTCCAGCTGCGAAATGAATTGAAGAAGATGCAGCGCGATTTCGGCATCACAACGATCTATGTAACGCATGATCAGGAGGAAGCGCTTACGCTTTCCGACCGTATTGCGGTATTTAACAAGGGTGTGATCGAGCAGATCGGTACGCCCAACGAGGTTTACAATCATTCGGCGACAGAATTTGTCTGCAACTTTATCGGCGATATCAATCGTCTCTCGGATGAGGTGGTTTCGGTTCTGAACAAGAACGGCGCGGAACTGAACATCAAGGATCACAACTACATCCGTCTGGAGAGACTTCATGTAAATGTGAAACCCAAGGAGGGCGAGGTTGCCCTGAAGGGTACAGTGGAACAGAGAGAATATTATGGTCTGTATATCAAGTACTATGTAAATCTTGGCGGACAGACCGTGAAAGTAATTGAGAAGAATGATGGTGTCAATATTTACGAGGCCGGACAGTCTGTAGAGATCGTCATAAATCCCAAGGATGTTATGGCATACCCTGCAGCAGAGCAGGAGGTGACTGATGATGCAGTCCAAAAGTAAGCGTTTTACACCGGAAACAGTTGTAAAAATTGTCGGACTTTTATGCTTTATCTATTTCTTCTTTGGATTTATGCTGCTGCCCTGCCTGAATACGCTGACCAGTATTTTCACGACGACAACAGCAACCGGAGAGAGAGATCCGTGGGCCGTTATCCGTTTCTTCTTTGCGGGAAACATGGGTAAATATGTCTGGAACTCCCTGAAACTGGCAATCGGCCTTGTCATAACCGTAAACATTGTCGGTGTGTCGATTGTCCTCCTGACAGAGTATTTCGACATCAAGGGCGCGAAGATCCTGCGTCTCGGCTATATGACGACCCTGATCTACAGCGGTGTTGCACTGGTAACAGGTTACCTTTTCCTGTACGACTCCAACGGTATCATCACGGCGGCGCTGACCAATGCATTCCCGAATTTCCCTGTGAACTGGTTCTCCGGCTTTAACGCTGTGTGGTTCACGATGACCTTCGCATGTACCAGTAACCATGCGCTTTTCCTGAGAAACGCCATCCGCGGCATCGATTACAATACGGTTGAGGCGGCGAGAAACATGGGAGCAAAGCCCTTCAAGGTGCTTTGGAAGGTCGTTTTCCCGACCCTGATTCCTACGATGTTTTCCCTGACAGTCATGACCTTCATCACCGGTCTCTGCGCAATGTCGGCTCCTACGCTGTTGGGATATGATTCCATCAATCCCGAAATCGTAAGACTGGCAGGCTCCTCCGTTGCGGACGAAGCATTCCCGCAGGCGAGAGCAGCGCTCCTGTCAATTATCCTTGCAATGTTTACCATTGTTCTGCTGACAATCCTGTCTTCCTATGAGAGAAAGGGACATTACCTTTCCGTATCGAAGACAAAGGCGAAGCTCCAGAAGCAGAAGATCACGAACCCCGTGGCGAACGTCCTTGCGC
>USGM01000029.1 GCA_900554205.1 uncultured Lachnospiraceae bacterium | reverse complement strand
GTTTAAGCAGCAGGTTCTTGCATCTGCCACATGGGTCTCAATAGCGCCAAGCTTCAGATTCTGCATGAAGACCGAAGCTGCCTCACGGCCACCCTTTAAGCCAAAGGAAACCACACCACAGCCGCCGTTTGGCATATATTTTTTTGCTCTCTCATAATATGGGCTGGATGGAAGTCCCGGATAGTTCACATAAGCAACCTTTGGATGGCTCTCTAAGAATTCAGCGACCGCCTGTCCATTTTCTACATGCTTCGGCATTCTCACATGCAGAGATTCCAGTCCCAGATTCAGGATAAACGCATGCTGCGGTGACTGGATACAGCCCAGATCTCTCATCAGCTGAGAGGTACATTTCGTGATAAATGCGCCCTCTTTTCCAAATTTCTCCGCATAAGTGATTCCATGATAGCTCTCATCCGGTGTACACAGACCCGGATACTTGTCCGCGTGTGCCATCCAGTCAAATCTTCCACTGTCCACGATAGCTCCGCCTACTGCCGCACCGTGTCCATCCATATATTTTGTCGTGGAATGCGTCACAATATCCGCTCCCCACTCGAAAGGTCTGCAGTTAATCGGTGTGGCAAAGGTATTGTCAATGATTAACGGCACACCATGCTCATGCGCACACTTTGCAAACTTCTCAATATCCAGCACCGTCAGCGCAGGATTTGCGATTGTCTCGCCGAACATTGCCTTTGTGTTGTCCTGAAAAGCCGCGTTAATCTCCTCTTCGGTCGCATCCGGGCTCACAAACGTAACGTCAATGCCCATTCTCTTCATTGTCACGGAGATCAGATTGTAGGTGCCGCCGTAGATCGTGCTGCTCGCAACGATATGATCGCCGCAGCCGCAGATATTAAACAGTGCATAGAAATTTGCCGCCTGTCCGCTGCCGGTCAGCATTGCCGCCGTGCCGCCCTCAAGCTCTGCAATCTTGGCAGCCACATAATCGTTAGTCGGATTCTGCAGTCTGGAGTAAAAATAGCCGCTCGCCTCCAGATCAAAGAGCTTTCCCATATCCTCGCTCGTATCATATTTGAACGTGGTACTCTGAACGATAGGGATCTGACGCGGTTCTCCGTTTCCCGGTGTATAACCGCCCTGTACACAGATACTGTTAATCTTCATCTTAATCTCCATTCCCGTATTGTTTTTGCAACATCACCAATGAACTTATCTATAAAACTTATGTATAGCATACATAATCTAGTATACACATTCGCACGCCCAAATTCAACTGTTTTGTACCCATTGCGCCGTCCGGCATACAACAAAACGGGGCAGAACCGGTAAACCCGTATCCTGTCCCGTCTTCTTTCTTATCCCTGCGCATATCTCGAGAGAAATTGTCTCGTGCGCTCCTCTCTGGGCGCATCAATCACCTGCTTCGCCTCTCCCTGCTCCACGATGACACCGTTGTCCATGAAAATGATCTGGTCAGCCACATCCCGCGCAAACGCCATCTCGTGCGTCACGATCAGCATCGTCGTATGCTGCTCCGCCAGTCCCCGGATGACCTTGAGCACCTCTCCCGTCAGCTCCGGATCCAGCGCCGATGTCGGCTCGTCAAAGCATAAAATATCCGGCTGTAGGGCAAGCGCCCTCGCAATCGCCACCCTCTGCTGCTGTCCGCCGGAGAGCTGGTGCGGGTAATGTTCCATACGCTCCGCCAGCCCCATCTGATCCAGAAGCTGCTTTCCGTGCTCCTCTATCTGCTCCAGTATCTGCTTTTTATTGCTCTTGAAATCCGGCCGTTCCTTTGCCAGCAGCTGTTCGGCAAGCGTCACGTTCTCCAGAGCCGTATACTGTGGGAAAAGATGAAATGCCTGAAAGACCATGCCGAAATGCAGCCGCTTCCTGCGCAGATCCCCCTCCCGCTCCTTCAGCGGTCTCGAGGCATCAAACAGCGTCTCACCTTTTATGGAAATGGTTCCGGCATCGGGAAATTCCAGAAAATTCAGGCAGCGCAGAAGCGTCGTCTTTCCCGACCCGGAGGAACCGATCAGCGCAAGCGCCTTTCCCTCCTCGAGTGTAAAGCTGACATTGTGCAGAACGTCCGTCTTATCAAAGCGCTTCTCTATACCCTTTACCTCTAAAAATGCCATAATCCGTCTCCTATCTGAAATAGTCCAGCTTCCGCTCAATGTAGCCAAACAGCAGCGTCAGAATCCCAACAAATGCCAGATAAAACACTCCCGTGTAGAACAGCGGCCAGGTAAGTCCGTCTGATTTCATAAACGAATATCCGGCAAAGGTCAGCTCATAGGCGGCGATAATACGCGCCAGCGAGGTGTCCTTGACAAGGGTAATGATCTCGTTCGACATCGGCGGCACGATCCGCTTGATCATCTGTAAGAGCGTCACCCGGAAGAAAATCTGCCCCTTCGTCATGCCGAGCACCTGTCCTGCCTCCTGCTGTCCCCTCGGCACACCCTCGATGCCTCCCTTGAAGATTACCGAGAAATAGCAGGCATAATTCAGTGCAAAGGCAACCACCGTTGCCGTGATTCTCCCCGCCTCGTCACCGCTCCAGATATTGTGGTGGAACCAGAGCCCTGGCCCATAGAAAATGATCAGCAGCTGCAGCATCAGCGGCGTTCCCCTGACAACCCACACGATCACATTGATCAGGTAGCGCAGCGGGCGGAACCGGCTCATGGAGCCAAATGCCACGAGCAGTCCCAGCGGCAGGGCAAAGATCAATGTCAATATGAAAATTTCAAAGGTAGTCGCCAGACCACCCAGCAGTGATTGCGTTACCGTCCAGATCATTTTTTCAACCCTTTACCCTACTTTGCCACTACCACAACCTGTGCATTGTTGCAGTATGCATTTGTGCATTCCATCGCACTCTTCACTTCATCCGTCAGTGTCATGCCGTTCCATACAACGTCAATATTCTTGGAGTTCAGCTCCATCGTCTTTGTATCCCAGTCGATCACAACGAACTTTACTTCCACGCCGAGCTCTCCGGCAACCTTCTTCGCCATATCAGCGTCAAAACCGATCCACTCGTCGGAGCCGTCCTGATAATCCATCGGTGCAAAGTCCGTAATGCCGACAATCAGTGTTCCCTTGTCCTTGATATATTCCACATCGCTGTCCTCCGATGCGACATACTCGCAGTCAGCCTGTTCAACAAGCGCGTCCTGCACGCCGTAGGTCGTTGCGATCTCCTTCATCGAGCCGTCGGCATAACTCTTCGCCAGAACCGCATTGATATAGGAAGCAAGGTCAGACCCCTTTCTGCATCCGACACCGTATTCCTCTGTCGTCAGCTCATCCGTGTGCGTCAGGTTCGGGTAGCTCGTCCCATCGCCGATCATTGCGCCTGCCATCAGAAGATCGATGATCGCCGCATCCGACGTTCCCGCTGCAACCTCCATCAGGGCATCCGCCTGTGAAGCTACGGAATGATATTCAAAGCCCTTGTCCTGTGCCGCAGCCTCTCCCGCACTTCCGGCTTCCACTGCATACACCATCTTCTTGTCCGCGTTCGCCTCGGAAGCTCCGCAGCCGGTCAGCATAAGCCCGGAAAGCATTGCCGCCGTAAGTAACATAACGATTTTCTTTTTCATAATCATCCTCCTGCCTTTCAGCAATCTGCAAATTTGTTCTGCCAAAACATTTTCATATTTTACCATGGTAGCACGCTAAAGTAAATACCCAAAAATAAAATCCTTCCGCCGGAAGGATTTTATCATTCTTATTTTACAGGCTTCTGCTGTTTAACAGCCGCCTCCTGCTTTCAGTCCTGCGCTACGATCTCCCTGTAGAACTCTGCATAGTCATGGCGCTTCTCCTTTGTGAACTGGATCGCTGCCCTCGGGTGCTGATTGAGCAGTCCCGTCATCAGATATTGCAGGTCATAGCCCCATACAACGCCGTCCGCCTTCAGCTTATTCATGTAGGTATCGATAAACTGGATCGCAGGATAAACATTGTACTTAGGATTTTTCAGGAAGCCAAGCAGCAGCTCCATCGCGCAGTTGCCCGCGCCTCTTCCCATGGAAGCATAGGTTGCGTCCAGCCAGTCCACGCCGTCACCAACCGCCTCGATCGTATTCGCAAAGGCAAGCTGCTGGTTGTTATGGGCATGGATGCCGACCTTCTTGCCGTATTTCGCCGCAATGTTAAGATACATATCTGCCATACGCGCCATCTGCTCCGGGTAGATCGCCCCATAGCTGTCCACGATATAAAGCACATCCACCGGCGTCTGTCCGAGAATGTCAAGTGCCACCTTAAGGTCACTCTCCCGCGCATTGGAGATCGCCATGATATTGCAGCTGACCTCATAGCCCTTCTTCGCAGCATCCTCGATCATATCCACCGCCGCCGGGATTGTATTCAGATAAGTCGCCACACGGATCAGATCGATCGGGCTGTCCGCCCTCTCTATAATGTCCGTCTTATAGTCGCAGCGTCCGACATCCGCCATGACCGCAATTTTAAGGTCAGTGGCATTTTCACCGACGATTGCCCGGATGTCCTCGTCCTTCGAGAACTTCCACTTTCCGAACTTGCTCTCGTCGAACATCTCTCTGGAAGCCTTATATCCAAACTCCATGTAATCGACGCCGGAACGCAGATTCGCCAGATACAGCGCCTTGACAAATTCATCCGTAAAATAAAAATCATTCACCAGACCGCCGTCGCGGAGTGTGGCATCCACCACCTTCACATCCGGGCGATAGGCAATCAGACTGGAAATTTCCTTCATAAGTTCTTCACCTCGTATCTCACTCTCAGCATTGATCCGCCCCATGCGAATCTCATGCTCAAGGAGAGTTTAGCAGTTTAAAGTGCAAAAGTCAAGTAGAACTTGCAAAAAATACTTTTAGTCTTCTGCCTTCTGGCATATAATACTGTTGTTACTTTCTTGATCGGAGGTTTTTCCCATGAATATTGCAATTGTAACCGGCGCTTCCAGCGGACTCGGCGCAGAATATGTAAAGCAACTCGACGCTGCCAGATGCTATAATGAAATCTGGGTCATTGCCAGAAGAAAGGAGCGTCTCACCGCTCTCCAACGCGAGGTCAAAACCCGACTCCGCCCTCTCGCCTATGACCTGACGGACAGCCAGTCCTTTTCCCTGCTTTCCGCCCTGTTGAAAAAGCACAGGCCCAACGTCCAGATGCTCATCAACGGCGCCGGCTTCGGAAAGATCGGCAGCTACTGCGACATATCGGTTGACCGGTGCTGCCAGATGATCGACCTGAACTGCAGGGCGGCTGTCGCACTGACGCAGACCGTACTTCCGTACATGCACAGGGGCAGTCATATTCTTGAGATCTGCTCCACCGCGTCCTTCCAGCCCTTTCCCTACCTGAATGTCTATTCCGCCTCAAAGGCATTTCTGTACCGCTACTCCCTCTCCCTCGGAAGAGAGCTGGCAGGCACAGGTATCGTCGTCACCGCCGTGTGTCCCTACTGGATCAAGGACACGGAATTTATCGGCACGGCTCGAAAGACAAGGGACAGCCACTATATCAACAACTTCGCTTTCTCGACCCGGAAAAAGGATGTGGTAAAACGCTCTCTCCGCGCCAGCCAGAAGGGGCTTGCCGTCTCCACTCCCGGACTCGCCTGCACGTTCCACCGCTTCATCTCCAAGTTCATACCATACGGTGTGCTGATGAGTCTCTGGGACCGTTTCCGGAAGCTATAAGCGCTTTCCCTTATCCAGAAGCTCTCTCAGCGCGTCCTCACCGACACTGACCCACGCATCCTCTTCCTCGGCGTTCAGTCCGAGGTACTGTGCCAGCGTCCTCTCGTCATCACCCATTCCCCATTCGTAGCTGTAATCGTCGATCGCCTCGAACTCGATCTTACCCGCCTGGTAGAGCTGCTTAAAATTCTGTTCCATACACGTCTCCTTCGTATTCCTGTTGCCTGTCACTGCCAGTAGGAATTGATCTTCTCCTTGTTCAGCCCCTCACCGATCACAATGATGATCTCCTGACCAAGCTCTACGGGACTGACATTGATCTCCTCGTGCGTCGCGTTCAGTGCAATCCATTTTCCGTCGGCAACCGGCAGAAAACCCTTGACACGGAACACCCTTCCACACTCCTTATCATGCAGCAGCGCCTTTGCCTTGTCAACCAGCTCCTGCTCGGAAATGTGTACATTCATAAAATAGAGCGAAGAAAACGCCTTGCTCTGATCAAACCACAGCTTGACATAGCTCTCCGCCCGGTAGCCGCAGGTCAGAAAGCTCTCAAAATCCTTTCCTGAAAGCTCCTTCCAGTCCTTTACCAGCAGCTCTGCCTCCGTAAATCTTCTGCGACACTGGAATCTTTCCATGACACGGTTCATATGGCGCAGTGTTCCCGAAAGCTCCTGCTCCGTTGCCTCCTGACTGCGGCTGACAATGATCTGTCCTGCGTTTGCGATCTGCGAGGCGAGCATATAGTCCGACTCCTCCGAGAGCTCCTCCGGCAGCTTCGCATTGACGATTGCAAGCACATTGCCGATCTCGTACCATGCATCCAGAGGCTCCTCATGCAGCACATCAAAAAATTCATTCACGTCAAAAATTCCGGACGGCTCAATGAGCACACGGTCAAAGCCCCTCATTCCCATGGAGATCAGCTTCGTCTTCAGCCGCCTCTTGTGCGTGTCCTTGTCGCAGCCGCCGGCGATCATCTCCACCTCGCAGCCCGCTCCCATCAGCTCCTGCAACAGCAGCATATCGACATTGACCGCTCCGAAATCATTCTCCAGAATGGCAACGCGCTTTCCGTTCTCCATCAGATAAGCCGCATATTTTTTAATAAAGGTCGTCTTTCCCGAGCCGAGAAACCCGGTGATCAGATCGATCGGAATCATAATTTTGCCTCTTTTCTGTTCCTATTCCTCTGGTGAAGCCGTTTCTCCCATCTCCTTCGGAATCTCCGGCAGCGCAATATCCAACCCGGCCTCCGTGTTATCCGCGAGTTCTGCCGGATCGGCATACTTCGTCTTCTTCTCCTCGTCCTCGTCCCATAGGGAATCGTATTTCTTACGTTTCTTAGCGGTCATATTGTGAAGTGCCGCCGCATTCTTGACCGCCTGATAGAGCTTCGGGTTATACTCCATCAGTTTCTTCTCATCCTTATAAGGCACTTTCGCACCGGAGGCGATCCTTCTTGCCACCTCCATCAGCTTACTGACCTCTCTTGTACTCTCCTGCGACGACTCTGATTGCTGCTTTGCACTCTCCGTCTGCATTACTAAATCATGCTGCAGGTTCAGGGCATCCAGAACCTTCTGGTTCGCATCCAGCTTCTCCTTTGTCTCCCGTATGGACAGTTCAAGTGTCGCCGCTGCCTCCGTATATTCGCCGGCTCCCGTAAGCTTTGCTTTCCTCTGTGCCGCATCCCGCTGTTCGGTCAGCGTCCTTGTCCTCTCCGTCAGCGTCTGCCTGTAATTCTGGTACCTTTGAAGTGCCTCTCCTATCTTCATAGCCGCTCCCATCCTTGTCCGCTTATTGCTACATCCGTGTAGCAGTTCTATTGCAACAAATGTTTTCTATAAACATTATCGTACATTTCTTCAAAATCTTAAGAGGCTTTCCCTTGTAAAAAAGGACATTCTGTAATAAAATGGGTCTGTCAGAAAACAGAAATGAGGTGCAGAATGGAACCGAAAAAAGTGACTGATTCCATGACGGAACAGGTTCATGTTGTCATTTATCCCGATATTAACGGCTTCGGCAGACTCTTCGGAGGTCAGCTCCTGCAATGGATCGACGAGGTGGCGGGCGCTACCGCCAGACGGCACTGCGGTCATAACGCCACGACTGCTGCCATCGATAATCTACAGTTCAAGGCAGGTGCATTTCTGAACGATGTCCTCGTGCTGATCGGACGTGTCACCTATGTCGGACGGACATCCATGGAAGTGCGCGTTGACACCTATAAGGAAAATGCGGACGGCAGCCGCCATCCCATCAACCGCGCCTACTTCGTCATGGTCAATATGGGTGAGGACGGCAAACCGTCAGAGGTGCCGCCGCTTCTCTTAAATCCGGATGATCCGGCGGAGCAGATGGAATGGGAAGGTGCCCAGAAGCGCCGTGAGCTCAGACTGTTGCGCAGAAAGGAGGGCTTTTGACAGCCCTCCCTTTTTCATTCGTATTTCGTGTAAATATCCTCTGAAATCTTAAACTCAACACACCCCATATACATCGGGGCGACATCCCCCTCGTTAAAGCAGATGACAAGTCTGCCGTCCTGGTCGAGGTAGAACGAAGTATTCTCCGTGATCGACCGGAAATTCCACTCTGGCACCTCCTGATCATCCAGCCAGTAATACACATTGCTGTCCGCATCCATCCGCTCCCGCATCTGCTTCTTGATGTCCTCACTAATCTGCGAGATATAGTCATCATTTCCCGGAAACAGATCCGCAAGAGTCAGACGTTCTCCGGTCGACAGGTCGATTGTATAAAAATAATCCCACTCTGCGCCGCTTCCCATCGCCTGAAAGCAGATCAGCTTTAAAGCGAAATAATCCTCTGTCGTCGACAGGGTCTGCGACTTCACCATCATGTCCTGATGCCCCTGCTCCATATTTTCCTCAAACTCCTCGATCAGCTGATCCGTGATCGTCTGAATCTCCGCATTGATCTCGTCGGTCGTCTTTTTCAGGTTCTTCGTCACCTCCGCAGGCACCGCGCCCGCTGCCCCCTCCGGCATTCCCGCGTCCTCTTCCGACGCTGTCAGCATATAAGGCTCCACCACCAGCTCCGGAACCCCCACATTGATCGCATTGTTCTCATCCTCGTAATGATAATCGCGGAAAGTAACCACACTGATCAGCTTCCCGAGAAAGGGAATGTTCTCCATGGCATTCGCCACACCCATGGTCATATTCGGCAGAATGATGAGCGCTGCGACCAGTGCCGCTGCCATTGTTGAAAGACTGCGTATGCGCACCAGAGCACGCTTCTTGCGCTTCTCTCTCTTGGCTCTTTCAATTTTTCCGCTAAGCTGGCGCACCTGCTCTGAAGTCATTTGCTGCGCCAGATATTCCTCCTTCGCACTTTGCAGTTCTCTGTCGGATTCTATCATCAAAAAAACCTTCCTTTCCCACCGATAGAGCTTCTCTGTCAGGAACCATCCCATATCATATAGCTTCTTCCTGTCCACCCAGCTTCACCCTCAACTTCTTCAGACTTCGGTACAGTCTGCTCTTCACCGTGTTTACATTTTCATTCAGTATTTCCGAAATTTCCTCCAGCTTCATATCCTCAAAATAGCGAAGCTCCACGACAGCCTTATCCTCCTTTTCCAGCCCATCCAGTGCTTTCCGGAGATCAAAGTTCTCATAGGTATCCTCCGCAGAGAGCAGATTCCTCTCCTGCTCCATCTCTTCCAGCGAAACAGGCTGTCTCTCCCTGTAGAAATTAAAGATCTCATTCAGCATAATCCTGTATATCCATGTTGACGCATAATCCGGATTTTTCAGGCTTCCGCTTTTCAGTATCGCCTTGTATGCCCCATTCTGCACAATATCTCCTGCGTCGTCCTCATTATGCACATAGCTGAGCGCCAGACGGTAATACTTTTCATAATTTTCCATCAGAAGTTGCTCAACCCTTCTTTCGCGCCTCATGTTTCATTTCCCCTCGGGGCGTCCGCTTAGGACGCCCGTTTGCTTTCTTTATTCGTTTTCGTCAAGGTAGAGCTGCACCCTGTTCTGAATGAGCTTTGCCACATCCTCAGCGCTCTTCTGCCCATCAAAAAATGCGGGCAGCTCCTCGTTGATGATCTGCACGACAGAATCATTCTGGTAGGTGGTACGCCTGATGCTCTCCACAAAAGCAACCGCCTGATCCATCTGCTCCTGCGTCAGCTGCGGCAGAACGATCTGCTCATCATTCAGGTAATAGATGTCGTCGTACTCCACCTTCTGTCCCTGCTCATCGATATAGTAAGGCTTCTCCATCGCACGCTGCGCCATTTTCAGGAAAGCGTCTCTGTTTACCGGCATACCGCCGATCGTATCGCTCGTCTGGTATTCATCGGTCAGATAATAGCGCACGAACTCCCATGCCACATCCTTGTAAGCAGACTTTGCGGAAATGGCATAGCTGTCCCCGCAGATTACGGCGGAACCGTCACGATCCGCAGATGGGAATCCTACATACACGACATTCTCGCCGAAGGAACCATTGATGCAGGCGCTGAGTCTGCTGAAATCATAGAGATACAGCGGCATCAGCATCGTCTGTCCGGTTCTGTACTGGTTCGCATATGCCGTCCAGTCATAACCCTCGTCATAATCAATCTGCTCCGGCAGGGTTGCCGCATATTTAATCAGATTTACAAACTCCTCAGAATCAAAGTTACTCTTTCCCGTGTTACTGTCAATATAATCATTTCCACAATACTGTATTGCATACTGCATAAAGGCATCTCTTGTTGTCTCACCGAAGGCGCTCGTCCCTTCACCAAGACTTGTAAGAGTCTTTGTAAACTCTTCCATGTTCCAGCCGCTGATGTCGCCCAGAACGGACTTCTTTCCGATAAAGGTTTCCACCGTGAAGCTCGGAATCACCTGATAGAGCTTTCCGTCAATACGATATGCCTCAAAAACATTGTCCAGATAGGTTTTTCCAGACAGCTCGGCATCCTGCGCAATCAGCTCGTCGATATCGGCAAGCAGACCCTTCTTCGCCAGATTACCCAACGGAATATCGGAATTTACCAGCAGAATATCGGGCATTTTCCCCGCCAGAATGTCATTGTTCAGCTGGGTCGTACCGGCACTGTAATCCTCCATGGTTGCATATTCCGAATAGTCCCTGACCGTGATCTTATACTCCGTGTTCGCCTTGTTGAAGTCAATAATCTTTGACTTAATATCCGATCCGATATAAGTACCGCCGAACACGAGAGTCTTCTTATCCGGTATGTCCTCCGGCCTTACCTTGGTAAATATGCCGAGACGGAAGCCGGAACCCTCCAGCTCATAATAGGCAGCCGCAAACTGTTCATCGCTGATCTGCACCGGATAGCTCATGCTGCTTGCCGCCAGATCGGAATCAACCATGTTCATCAGCCGCTTGATGTCGGTGTCTCCCTCTTTCCATGAAGAAACACCGTACTGATCTGTCAGCAGGAAGGTACCGTTCACCCCTGCGGTCAGCTCATAATTCTGAATATTGGCAGGCAGTTCAACCTGACTGCCGAAGGCTCCTGCTGCCGGATCATAAATCTGCCCGGTCAGTGCTGTGTAATCATTGTTATAAGTTAAGAAGAGCCATGTTCCGTCTCCCTGAGACACTACCGTATTCAGGTTCTGGAGCTTCGATTCATCCAGATTCTGCTGCTTCACAAGGTTTCCCGCCGCATCCAGCTCTATGAACCGATATGCGGTGTCACCGCCGTTCAAAAGCACCTCCACACCGTTATCGGTCGCGTTGATTGCCACGACGTTCACATAGTCCGCCTCAAGATCTGCGCCAAGCTCCTGACTCCAGAGCATTTCTCCTGCCGGAGACCAGCACTGCAGCTCCTGCTTCTGGTCATAGACATAATTCTCCACATCGACCAGCGTACTGATTCCCAATGCAAGATAAACGTTTCCGTCCTTAGAAACGGCTGCATTGTTCAAATAGGCGTTCTCGGTGTCCGTGGACTCCGGCATCGGAATATTTGTCACGTTGACATCCGTTCCGTCTATATTGGCAGAGAGAAGCGCTAGATACTCCGCCGTATCCCCCCAGCAGTCGTACAGGGCATATATCTTATCATTCTGATACATGACACTGCGAATGGACGCTCCCGCCGGAATGGCATCCGTGGAAATGTCCTGACAGCGGTAGACATACTGCTTTGTCTCCGCAGCTGCCGCCTCGTTTTCTTTACTGCCGGAAGCGGACGCTCCGCTTTCCCCGGTGCCTCCTCCGCAGGCGGTAAGCCCGGCGACCATCGCCGCCGCAAGCACCGCCGCAAATATTTTCTTTTTCCTACTGTTTTTCATACTACTCCTCTTTTCCGCGCACATTTCCTGCGCACACAAAAATTGTGTTGTACCCATCTTTCCCAGTACATATTGTTAGACGGTTGAGAAACCAAAAAAGTTTCAAAATCAGTATAAAATTGAAACCATGTTAGACTGATCCAGCATTCTTCCCATTTTTTCATATTCAATTCTTAATGCCGCCGCTATGTCCGCTGCATCCAGCTTCCTCTGCTCCATCAATGCCACATAGACGGCATTGCGGACAATACTCTTGATATTGCTTCCGCTCAATTCAAACTGCGAGGCAAGATTGGAGATCAGCTTCTCATTTCCGCCCAGCTCCGTGTCCTGAAGCATATCCTCCCAGAGCTGTCTGCGCATCTCTTCATCCGGCATCTCGAACTGGATACTGATTGTGATTCGTCTCATAAAGGCAGGGTCAAAGTTGCGCGCAATGTTCGTTGCCAGAATGACCATACCGTCATAGGACTCAATTCGCTGAAGGATATAGGAGGTCTCCTGATTCGCGTACTTATCGTTGGACTCCTTGACCTCCGTCCGCTTTCCAAACAAAGAATCCGCCTCATCAAAGAAGAGGATCACGTTCGCCTGCTGTGCTTCTCTGAATATCCGCTCCAGATTCTTTGCTGTCTCACCGACATATTTGCTGCTGACCTGACTGAGATCCACGCGGTACAGATCCATCTGTAGTTCATTCGCTATTACCTGCGCCGCCATTGTCTTGCCCGTTCCCGGAGGACCATACATCAGCACACTCACGCCGCGTCCGTAAGGGTACCTGTCTCCTAAGTACTCCTGCGCCTGGAAGCGATACTTCAGATGGGCACATGCCAGCTTCATCGCCCTTGCATTCTCCGGCTTCACCTTCAGATCCTCCCATTGGAATACCGTATGAATCTGCTCCATCAATATATTTTCGGAAAGCTGGCTGCACTCACGGACACAGGGAAGTATCAGCGCATTGTCAATCTGCTGCTCCTCACTCTGCCCGCACCGTCTCTTAGCCCGCACAAATACCTCACAGATGTCAGCCGGAAGCAGACGATATTTTCCGGCTAACAGCTTATAGTCCACGTCCTCTGCGACCTGATACTGACTGCCGATCTTATTCCACAAGGCGAGACTATCCTCCACGCTCAGTTCATCCAGAGATACCTTCTGCGTAGTAAAAGACACTGCCTTTGCCAGAATCTGATCCGGGGTTGTCCCGATAAAAATCAGCTTATACTCACTGACAATGGATTCCACCAGATGTCTGGTCTCCATACTCTCCACGTCGCATTCCGTCAGATCCAGATAGGGGATGCAGCCGTTTACTCGGCAGACGAAAAAGCAGCTGCACAGAAGCTCGTATCCCTCCTGTCTGTCCAGCTCCAATATGTAAGACAGTCTGAACACACAGATCCGGTAGCCAAGCTTTGCCGCACATTCCCTGCTGAAATATTTCTTTCCGGCTCCCGGTCTGCCCTGTATTTCAAACACCAGCCGTTCCTTGGAGCCACGCTCAAGCTCCCCCTCTGCAACGCCACTCACCCATGCAGACTCTTTCACATGAATCGTAGCCGGTTCCTCCATCATTGGATACACTCTGCAGCCACGTTGCATTTCATTGTCCGATCCGCATAGCCACCAGAATACATTTTTGCGGAGAATGAGCCGGGAATCCTCTCTCCGCTCAAACAGATCCGCCTTTTCCCTGCAGTCCGAGGCAAGGCGCATCATACTTTTATCCGCCGCAATACCCAGATATTTCGCAAACGCTTTTACAAGGGAAAGATCTAAGCCCTTGTTCCCGCTGTCTCCCTGCAATACAAGAAACGCTTTTTTATATTTCGGGTCACTCTGCTCAATAAATGCCAGTACAACTGCCAGCAGCCACACCTCGTCCAGCCGGTATAGCCAGCGCAATTTCAACAGCCGCGGTGCATCCTCATAGACATCCTCGGTCATCAGGGTATCTGACAATTCCTCCCACAGGGTACGAAGCCCCGGATCGACATTTACTTCGGGCTGAACCGGTGTTAAGACATACAGAAGTTCCTGATTCGTCACAGGCAGACCCGGAAGATAAAATCTGTTTTCGGGATCACAGCGCTGTTCCAATATCTCCTTCAGCAGAAGGTCTGCAAATACATAGATGCTTTGTATCAACTGCTCGTTTTCCAATTTATTTCTCCCTTCTGCCGGTTTACACCGCTACAGGTGCCTTTAGTGCTTTCATGGCATTCTTTCTTTCAGGAAACGCCTCTTTTTCAAATTTTTTCATTTTCTTGTAAGCATCCGAGTCTTCGTCGAAACCAACGACAGCCAAATCGGGCAGCTCGCCGCCCATGGCAACAGCCTCATAGTCGTTCTGCATAAAATTCACTGCAGCTTTAGCTGCCTTAACCGAACCTTCATCTAACTTCATACCGCTTTCCACATCATATCTTAGTCCAAACAATTTCCCCTCATACTTTAGCTGCTCCTTCTCGACATTCTTTATTACACTTTCAACCTCATAATGCTTTTCCCTTGCATTTATATAATCCTCCTTCGAAGTCTCAAGCTTATCATCCAGTTCTCTCAGTTTTTCGTTCATATCTATATTTCCATTTGCAACCATATCATCCAGATTTGAGCCGAACACCTCCTGAAGCACCTTATTGATATCTACCATCATTTTTTCCCGCTGTGTCGTTTCTTGGTTATAATCACTCCCCAAGAAAAGTTTGCCCAAAAAATTATTCTTTTTATCCTCTTTTGATAAAGTATCTTTAAAAATTGTTTTGAATAATTTTGTTTTTCTATCCGTATCGAGACTTTTGATTGGCTTGCCTTCCAAGGAATTTCCGTCACCATCACAGGCACCTTGGGGATAAACACCCGACAAAAGAATTTTTGCGAAATCGTAACTTCTTATTGCATTCTTCCCCTTAAAAATTGGTATAAAGTCCGATCTATAAGATGCAGGAATATACCCCAGGTAAAAACTTTTGTAATATAGTACATGAAAATAGTTGTTAATATGGTATCCCCGCTCTTCTTCATGGGCATCGCGTCCAAACTGGGTCTGATACCGCAAAGTAGCTTCAGCACCTCCCCATCGATAGTTATCATTCTTATCTGAACCCTTCAAAAAATTTAGTTCAGGTATATCCTTCAATAACGGATATATGTATTCCAGTTCAGGGCTCTTCTTCCCTTGCCTCTTATCCACCCGGTTTTTGGAATTCTGCTCTCTGGCATACATATCATACTCATATCTTTGCTCATCCATCGCTCTGTCATAAATTCCGAGTGCTCTGGCGATCGTAAAATCAATGGCCGCCATTTTATTTCTTTTTTCATTTTCCTTCTGAATCTTTTTCGAGGACATCTCCTTACTTTCTTCCTGTGACAGTGGCAGATACTTTTCAAACAGGAGTCCACCTCTTTGGACATTCTTCATTGCCATCTGCCGGATGGTATCCTGCGCCATGCAATGAGCATGCTCCTTTCTGGCATCATCTAATTTTCTCTGCGTCACTTCCTGTTTCTTATATAGTTGACTCTTATATTCATTAAGGGCTCCCATATATTTAGAAATTTTTTTCTCAACCTCTTTTGTCACCGTATTAATTCTATTTTGCAAGGCGGCTTTCTCTTCCTCACTAGTCAGGTACGCATATTCTTTCGACAGTGCCTTCTGACGATTCAGCTCCTCCAGAATCGCCCACGCGCTCTCTGCTTCTTCTCCGAGAACCTTAGCGGCCGCCTCGGACATCTCCAGTTTTTTCTCATCCACCTTTTTTAAATCTTTTGAATCGCGTATTGCTTGAACTATCTCTTGCCCTAATTCCTTTGCTGACAGTCTCATACCCTCAAAGTGCCAGCCCTGCATGAGCCCTTCTGCATCCACATCCCGCCATGCACGTCCCAGGAACGGCTGGACATTGACTTCTTTACTACACAACTCCACTTTAAAGAGTGTGCCTTTCCAGATAAAAAACTTTACATTGCTGGACAGGTTTACCTGCCCTTTCAGTTTAATATTTACCCCGCCATCCAGATTCAGATCCTTTGTCTGCTTTATTTTCCCATCACGCAGTCCAAGTGCAGTATCTGCCTTTGCCTCTACTCCAATACCGGCAGACAATTCCGAGCCCACTTTAAGATCTAACTTGACGGAACCAAGGATTCCCGGAGTGAGTGCAAGTCCGGCTGACATATCCAGTTTACCTTCCCCGTTGATTTCAGCTTTCCCTGCAAGATCCATACTCTCACCGGGCTCTAGCTTCTCACCAAAGCTCTTTCCACGCCTCATCTCTGCTGAAAGAGAACCTCCAATACTGACAGACGGAGAAATACATATTTCAAATGCCAGCGGTCCAAAGATAGGAATGCATAATCCGTCCCCCATAAGGTTCTGAACCGTTTCAGAGAACAGCTTTGGCTTATCTGCCTTCTTTTGATTTTCAAACGACACCTTCAGGTATCCCGTAGGGTAATCACCTTCCACATCCAGAAATCCCAGAAATTTGGATACTCCAAACTCGCCCAGGCTCTTCTTGCCGGGGGCTGCGTGTATTCCTCCCTTATCTATGCTGCTGACAGCGCTTGTATTGGCAAAGGTTCCGTGGATGTTTTTTCCAAACAGCTTCTTTGCTTTTCCTTCATCTGACAGTTCATTCTCCTGCCCACTCTCCTGTTCCTCTTCCTCATCTTCATCCTCATCCTCAGAGGCTTTCTTTCCAAGATCAATACGGATTTTCTCAGCAGTCAGCTGGCTGCCCTTAATAGAAACTCCCTCCAGTACGATGGTAGCAACGATGTACTGTTCGATTTTTTCATTACCTATAAGTGACAATTCTATCGGATCCTTAAAGGTTACGTAGAGATTTCCTGTCGAATCTACAAAGAAGTCCTGCATGGTATCGCCAGCCTCTTTGGGCTTTGTCTTTCCTTTGAGTTCCCGCTTATTAAAGAGAGGGATCGTATAAGGGATCTCATTGAAACGAAACTTTGCTTTTCCAATTTGTCCCTTATATTTATCAGCTACTGTTACGACCTGCGATTCAGCCTCTTCCATCCTCACAAATCCATCTTCTGTAAGATCCCCCGGCTCAAATCCTTTCCATTCCCATTGCGTCTCTGGTTCCGGTTGCTCTCTGGGCTCATTTAACGACTCCAGCACCTGCTCAGCAGAAATATTATCTGCTTCTTGTTTATCCAGCGGGACATTCTGCTTCTCCAGGGTATGAAGTCCTGTCTCATCAAGCTCCGTCACACACTCTTTCTGCACCTTCTGTGCTGTAAAATCCAACGTCGTCTTCCAGAACTTGAGTTTCGGATCCCGGTCATTTTTATTTTTGATATATTCACCCTGGTCAAGTGCGATAGTAATTCCTGTCAGCGATTCGATTTTAATCGGTCCTCTTAAATAGGCACTGATTTCCGTATCATTCGTTTGTATAGGTGCCTGCTCCGGCTCCTGCTCTGCCTGCTGCAAATTGGCAGGCTCCATTCCCGGAGCAGAGATCTCATCCATAATGAAGCGATCGGAAATAATGTTCATCACCGCCAGCTGCGCCTTCAATACTGCAACTGGCAAATTAGTTATTGCAATCTCTACACTTCCGCCCAGCGCGGTAAAGACCACGCCCTTCCGCTCTTTCGTATTATAGGCAGATACCTGCGCCGTATCAGGTATGACGGCAACACCCTCCTGCAGTGGCAGGCGGCCGGGCTCTAATATGTACTGTTCCGTGAATCCGCCCGGCTCAAGATGCGGATATTGAAGGGATGCCCTGCCATTGTATACCTGAAATAATTGTGTCTCCCAAGCCCCATTATCCGGTACCTTATCCTGAGCTCCTTCCTCTTTTGCAGGAGCAGCAGGAATCTTACCATGATCAAAATCATTACTCCCTGTTGTTTCTACTTTTTCCTTTAAATCAACTCGATCAGGCATAACGCATCCTCCGTTTTGCAGCATTTTTCGTAAATTGTATATCCATTTCGTTGTACTTTCCGTTTTAATTCAAAAATCCGCAATACTATAGCAATAATAGTATAACGGATTTGGAATAAAAAAACAATTCTATGGTTACTATCCGACAAATTAAATATGTTTTACAGGACAAACATATCCAGCACCTGTTTTCTCTGGTATTCCTCTTTGATTGCATTGAGGTCTTTCGGTTCTTCAATATGGAATCTCATTCTGAGAAAACGTTCCATATCCTTTTCAATACATTCCAGTGTATGGCAGGTCGTGGTACCTTCCTCCGAGAATAGCCTGAATGACCATTTTCCAAGAATTTCGCTTCCCCGCTGCCCATTGCTGTCCTGTACGAAATCCCTGCCAATCTTTATTCCGGACAGGTCATATCCCTTGCATTCCGCGATCCAGCGATAATCCAGCACAATTCTGGCAGCGCCGCAGAACAGCTGAAGCAGCGCATTTCTTACATCCTCCCACCGATAACACTCTTCGATTTCCAATGTATTCAAAAACCATTCAAACTCGAAGTCAATATTCATTTTTGATTCTTTGCCATTTGCTCCATCATACATAAGATTTTCGCCCTCTTTCTATCTCTATTATGACGGCAAAAGCCAGAAAAGGTCAAGTAAAAAAAATAAACCGACCTGCGTCGATTTATTCTTTCTGCTTAATGATATAATGCCGGCAGCGGGACTTGAACCCGCACGATGTTGCCATCAACAGATTTTGAGTCTGCCTCGTCTGCCATTCCGACACGCCGGCATTTGTGAGAGTATCGCTCTCGCAACAAAAGATATTTTAACATAGAGTGCACTTCTTGACAAGCAAAAAATAAACTTTTTTGCCAGTACTTTTTCAGCGATACTCCATCCTGATCTCCAGATCGTTTCCTCTGACCTGCACCTCCGCAAAACTGCCGACAACAAGCGGCATCATCGGCGGCCGGTGTCCGAGATCGACATCCATGACAACAGGCACACCCCTACTGCCGACAATGTCCAAAACAGCATGGAAGGCATCAAGATTTATAATCGCTTCCCCGTTTGCCGGTCTGCCGATCAGAAAGCCCTTTACATATTGGAACCACCCTGCCTGCTCCATCTCCCACATAGCACGACGGATGCCGAAGACATTCAGGTCGCACGATTCCAGAAACCAGACAATTCCATCCTGCTTGTATTTTTCGATAAATTGCCTTGTTCCGTCAAAGCGGGTTCCGAGAAGGTTCACAAGGCAGTCCATACATCCGCCAAGCAGTCTGCCGGAAAAGCGCAGTTCCTCCCCTCCGACCTCGTTTATGCCGAGGAAACTCCGGATTTGCAGCTCCTCCGTCAGCTGATAGGGCGCACACGGGTTGTCTGGCTCCTTCAACGACTCCTTCTCCCATTTTCCATAACTGGTAACGGTATGCACCTCACCCGTCAGGACTCCAAGCGCATCCTGCACGGACTCATGCAGCGGCTCCATCCCGAAGGTGGAAGCGCACGGCCCATAGACTGCGGCGGTATCGGCAAGCGTAGCCAGCGTGTAGGTCAGGTTGGTATTGTCCGAATACCCCATGAACCATTTCGGCTCCAGCTCAGCCAGCCGCCTGAAATCGACAAAGGGAAGAATTTCGCACATCATCTCCCCGCCACCGCAGGAAATCAGGCTGTCCGCTTCTGACGCAAAAAGCTCCATGACCTCCGCAGCGCACTTTTCGGGGGTATTGCTGATGCCGATTCCCTGATCTACATAGCAGTTCGGCCCGAGCAGCGTCTGATAGCCCATCGACTGAAATCTCGCCAGTGCACACTGAAACGCCGTCTTATAGGGTTCTGTCGCACAGCCGAAGGACGGCGCGAGGAAACCGATGGTTCCCCCTGCCGGAAGATTTTTCGGGTATCTCATTCTGTCTTATCCTTTCTCGGGAAATAATTTGTCAAATATCTCAAAACAGTCAAAGGTTGCAAAATAGTCCCTCGGCGTCTCTGCGCGGCGGATCAACTGCACACTGCCGTCCTCGTGCAGCAGCAGCTCCGCGGATTTTAACTTGCCGTTGTAATTGTAGCCCATGGCAAAGCCGTGCGCTCCGGTGTCGTGAATCGCAATGTAGTCCCCGATTTCAACCTTCGGCAGCATACGGTCAATCGCAAACTTATCATTATTTTCGCAAAGAGAGCCCGCCACATCATATCTGTGATCGCAGGGCTGCTCCTCCTTGCCGAGAACCGTGATATGATGGTATGCACCGTACATTGCCGGGCGCATCAGATTTACGGCACAGGCATCCACCCCGAGGTACTCCTTGTAGGTATGCTTCTCATGGATCACCTGTGTCACAAGGTGTCCGTATGGTGCCATCATAAACCGGCCGAGTTCGGTGTAAATCGCCACATTTCCCATTCCCGCCGGAACAAGGACTTCCTCGTAAACCTTCCGGACGCTCTCACCGATCACACGGATGTCATTCGGCTCCTGCTCCGGTCTGTAGGGTACGCCGACACCGCCGGAAAGGTTGATAAAGGTAATGTTTGCTCCGGTCTCCTCCTTCAGGCGAACCGCCAGCTCAAAGAGCTGCTTTGCAAGCACCGGATAATATTCATTCGTGACGGTATTGCTTGCCAGAAAAGCATGAATACCGAAGTTCTCCACGCCCTTTGCTTTCAGAATCCGGTAGCCCTCAAACATCTGCTCCGTCGTAAAGCCGTACTTTGCATCCCCGGGATTATCCATGATGTCAGTTCCCAATGAAAAATATCCGCCCGGATTGAACCGGCAGCTCAACGTCTTCGGAAGATAGCCGAGTGTCTTCTCTAAGAAATCAATGTGGGTAATGTCGTCCAGATTGATCGTCGCGCCGATCTTCGCCGCATAGACAAACTCCTCCGCCGGAGTATCGTTGGAGGAAAACATGATATCCTCCCCCTTCACTCCCATAGCATCGGACAGCATGAGCTCCGTCATGGATGAGCAGTCGCAGCCACAGCCGTAATCTCGCAAAATGTCGATCAAAAACGGATTCGGTGTCGCCTTCACGGCAAAAAATTCCTTATATCCGGGATTCCATGCGAAAGCTTCCTTCAAAGCCTTCGCGTTTTCGCGGATTCCTTTTTCATCATAAATATGAAAGGGTGTGGGATATTTTTTTACGATCTCCTCCACCATCTCTTTTGTCACAAATGCCTTCTTTTCCATAATTATCCTCATTTCTGCGCACGCTCTTTGCGCATAGCGAGTTTGTGTCAAGTGTACGCAGACACAAATCTCGGGATTGAAAAATTCTATTTTTCAATCTTTTTCCTCTCAGGGTATCCTTACAGCAGCTTGCTTCTCATCTCTTCCGCCGTCATGGGGCTCAGATAAGCAGGCGCAACGTCAAAGACCGTCTTGCAGCCCGTCATACCCTCCTTCTGCATCCGGTACGCCGCCCTCGCATATGCGATCAGTACACATGCCGTAAATTCCGGGTTGGAATCCAGCTTCAGGCTGTACTCTATCACATGATTGTGCTCGCCGTCAAAGCCGGTCTTTCCTGTCCTTAAAACAAATCCGCCGTGCGGAATGCCCGCATGGTCGCGCTGCAGCTCCTCCTCGGTAATGAAATGAACCGTCGTGTCATAATCGGCAAAGTAGTTCGGCATAGTCTTGATCTCGTTCTCGATCCATGCCTTGTCGGCTCCCTCCTCCGCCACGACAAAGCACTCTCTGGTATGCTTCTGTCTCGTCGTCAGCACAGGATTCTCACAGTTTCTCACTGCCTCCAGTGCGGACTCCACGGGAATCGTATACTGCTTTGCATTCTTTACGCCGGGGATTCTGCGAATCGCGTCGGAATGTCCCTGACTGACCCCCTTCCCCCAGAAGGTATAATCGCTTCCGTCCCGGAGAATGGCATTTGCATACAGTCTGTTCAGGGAGAACATACCCGGATCCCAGCCGACGGAAATCATTGCGATCTTTCCGCCCTCCTTCGCCGCGAGATCCACGTTTGCGAAATGCTCCGGAATCTTTGCATGGGTGTCAAAGCTATCTACCACATTGAAAAACTTCGCATACTGTGCCGTCTGCTTCGGCAGATCTGTAGCAGAACCTCCGCACATCATCAGTACATCAATATTATCCTTCTTATTCAGAAGCTCCTCCACACGATATACCGGAACCTCTCCTGCCACCTTGACCGTCTGCGGGTCTCTTCGCGTAAACACTGCCACAAGCTCCATGTCGCCATTCTGGCGCACCGCGCTCTCGATTCCTCTTCCAAGATTTCCATAACCCATAATTGCGACCCTGATTTTCATTTTCCCTTATCCTTTCTTTTCGCTTTTCAGCTTTATCAGTTCAATTTCATTTCTCATGGCATCCTTAAATACCGAGACAAAATTTTTCTGCGCGCTGTAGAGGCAGGTATCTCTGCCGGTTCCTTCCACCTCACCCGTCAGAACATACTCCGAATCAATAATCAGCCGAACCTGTTTCCTTCTGACCTCAGCCGCTTCGCCGTCCGTCGGCGGTACATCATAGAAAATAATCCCCTGACGTTCGTCTTCCGAAAAGATTTTCTCCGTCTCCTCCGAAATCAGAACGACCTTACAGCCTCTGCCGACAAGCATCCGTATCTCCGGCTTCCATTTTTCGAGGAAACAACCCGATGCCGAAAAATAAATTCTCTTCTCCGTCCCGATGAGCATGTGATGGATCTTGTCACAGATGTGCCCATATCCCTCAACGGTGATATAGCCGTCAGAACCGACCGACCGCTTCGGCACATTGCTCTCAAGAACTGCCTTGATCTCCTCGAGGTACCGAATCCTGTTATCGCAGAATTCCTCCAGCGGTACAGCGACATAGCGGCTGGGGTTGCCCTCCATCACATACGCCGCGCCGTGTTCGACCAGCGCCGCCAGTCCGTTATAGACATTCGAGCGGGAAATACCCGTCAGCTTCGCCACCTCGTAGCCGGTCAGCTCCTCGTTCTTCAAAAGACAGAAATATAAAGCCGCCTCCTGCCTTCCCAGCCCAAACAAAAGCAGTCTGTCGATAAATGCCGCTTCCTCCATGCGTCCTTCCTTCTCCTTGCGTTAGTAGTACTGTACAGGAACACTATAGTATGCCATGTCTGCTTTGTCAACCGCATTCGCATAAAAAAAGAGAAGCTGATCTTTTTTCTCAACTTCTCCAGGAATATTATACGTTTTCAATCTGCCAGTCGATCGGCGCAACACCATGCTCCTCCAGAAAACGGTTCGTCTGGCTGAAGGGTTTACTGCCGAAAAAACCGTTGTAGGCTGACAGTGGACTTGGATGCGGTGCCTTAAGAATCAGGTGATTCGGGTTATCGAGCATCCTCTCCTTCGTCTGCGCCGGCCTTCCCCACAATATGAACACAATGGGGCGATCCTGCTTGTTCAGCGCCCGTATTGCCGCATCGGTAAACTCCTCCCAGCCCTTTCCTCTGTGGGAATTTGCCATATGCGCACGCACGGTCAGCACCGTATTCAGCATCAGCACACCCTGCTTTGCCCACTTTACGAGATAACCGTTATTCGGAATATAGCATCCGAGATCATCATGCAGCTCCTTGTAGATATTTAACAGTGACGGAGGGACATCGACATCCGGTTTGACCGAAAAGCAGAGTCCGTGTGCCTGCCCGACATTGTGGTACGGATCCTGTCCAATAATGACCACCTTCACCTGACTTAAGGGTGTCAGATGGAATGCGTTGAAAATATCATCCGCAGGCGGAAATACCTGCGTCGTGTTGTACTCGTTCAGAACAAACTGATACAGTTCCCTATAATATGGCTTATGAAATTCCGGACCGAGCTCCGTCAGCCAATCGTTGCTGATCATGCTCATAATCTCACACTCACTCCTCTGTCCCGCAGGTACTGCTTTACCTGCCGTATTTCCAGTTCTTTATAATGGAACAGGGATGCGGCAAGCACTGCCTCCGCCCCGGCATCCACTAATGCATCATAGAAATGCTCCAGCTTTCCTGCGCCGCCCGATGCGATGACCGGTATGCTCACGGCATCCGCTACCGCTTTTGTCAGCGCTAGGTCATAACCCGCCTTCGTTCCGTCTCCGTCCATGCTGGTCAGCAGAATCTCACCAGCCCCGAGCTGCTCCGCCCTGACTGCCCATTCCACGGCATCCATTCCCATATCGACCCGGCCGCCGTTTTTATAGATATTCCAACCGCTGCCATCGGCACGGCGCTTCGCATCAATTGCAACGACCACGCACTGACTGCCGAATTTCTCGGCTCCGTCAGAGATCAGCTGCGGATTCATGATCGCCGCAGAGTTGATCGCAATTTTATCGGCTCCTTCCCGCAGGATCGCGCGGAAGTCCTCCACCGTACGGATGCCGCCCCCGACCGTGAACGGGATGAACACCTTGCTTGCGACCTCACGCACCCACTCGAGCTGGGTCGCGCGGTTGTCCGCTGAAGCATTAATATCCAGGAAGACAACCTCATCCGCACCCTCTGCGGAATATGCCGCTGCGACCTCCGCCGGATCACCGGCATCCCGCAGATTCACAAAATTAATTCCCTTGACAACTCTTCCATCCTTCACATCAAGGCAGGGAATGACTCTCTTTGTATGCATAAACTTATCCCTTCGTCACTTCAATAAAATTCCGCAGAATCTGCATTCCGATGTCAGAGCTCTTCTCCGGATGGAACTGACAGGCAAAAATATTGTCTTTTTCCACCGCCGCATGAATCGTCACGCCGTATTCCGTGATCGCCGTCACGATTTTTTCATCGGTTGCCTGTAAATAGTACGAATGCACAAAATAGACATAGGGCTTGTCCGGCAATCCCTGAAACAATCTTCCCCTTCCGCCGTCTCTCACAGGAAAGCTCAGATCGTTCCAACCGATATGCGGCACTTTGAGTCCGCCGTCCGACGGAATCCTGACGATCTTACCGTCCAGAAGGTGCAGTCCCTCCACACCGGGGCTTTCCTCGCTGGATTCAAACAGCAGTTGCAGTCCAAGGCAGATTCCCATAAACGGTGTTCCCTTGTCCACGCACTTATGAATCACCTCGACAAGACCGTAATCCCGCAGCTTCTGCATCGCATCCCCAAAGGCGCCAACACCCGGCAGAATCACACCGTCCGCGCCGAGAATCACATCCGCATCCCTCGTCAGGCATACCTCCGCGCCGAGGTACAGCAGCGCCTTCTCCACACTTTTGATATTCCCCGCATCATAGTCTATGATTGCAATCATTCTAACTGTCTCCTATTTATTGATTATCGACGAAGGTGTCCGTGCCCAGCTCCTCTTCCTCGGGAAGCACATCCTCCATACCACTTTCGGGAACCTCTTCTAAGGGAGCTTCATCCATTCCCGCATCCGGCGGCAGCTCCGGCGCATTCCATTCCTCGAAGCTCTTACCGTTTGCAATCGCCGTCACAATCCTCGTATAATCAATATCCTTCTTCTCATCCGCAATCTGCTGTGCCTGACTTTCCGTCAGCCCAAAATTAGCGGAGAGATAATTCAGGATGGTGGCATATCCGGCAGCCACCTCTGCTCCGGCATTCCACTGATTTGCATATTCATACAGCTGTGGATAACGGTCAACCGTCTGAATCAGGCTGTCCAGCGCCCTGACCATGTCTCCCTCACCGGCAAACATCTCAAATTCCCTGATCCAGAGACGGATGTAGAGAATACTCTCTGACTTTCCATACATTACGCTCTCTGTCTCATCCAGATCTTTTCCGAAAAGATTCAGATAACAGGTCTGGTAATCTCCTGCATAATAGGCGGCTCTCGCTTCCCTCTTATCTGAATAGTCCGCAGCCGAATTGATGAACACAAAAAGCAGTACTCCCACAGACACTCCGACCAGCACGACAGGCAGAACCTTTTTAAAGGAAAGCTTTTTATCCGTGACTAACGGGATCTCCTTGGGCGGCTTTTCCTTCTTGGGCTTCGGCTGCTTCTTCGGCTTCTTCTCTGGTTTCTTCTTTGCTTTATCTGTCTTTTCGCTTGCCGCCTTCTTTGCCTTCTTATTCTTTTTCTTCTTGGAACCTTCCTTGTCCAGATCCTTTATAATACCCTTATTTTCATCCGAGAGGTTGAGATTTTCGTTTCCCTGTTCCTCGTCCTCTTCCTCCTCTTCGGTAAAGAAATCCAGCAGTCTGGTCAAAAAGCCCTTTTTCTCCGACTTTTTCTCACGCTTTTCCTCACGCTGCGCGTCGGAATCCTCAGGTTCATCGTTCATGGACAACAGATCCGAAAGGTCAGAATCATCACCGCCGCCCAATCCGTTCAACAGGGAATCCTCCGCATCCGAATCGCCAAAAAGATTTCCCATGTCAAGTCCCAGACCGCCTGCGCCGTTTTCCTCCGGTGCGATTTCATCAAGTCCACTGGTCTCCTCCGGTGTGACCTCCGCGAGCTCATCCACGGGCAAGGCTTCACTTTTCTCCCCGATTACATCATTATCGGAAACGACTTCGTCCTCTTCCTTTCCGGTCTTGTCTGCCTTTGACACAATGGAATCAAGGACATCTGTATCAAAAAGATTTTCGGCTGTGTCCTGCTCTTCCTGCTCCTGCTTGGCAGCCTCCTTCTTTGATGCCTTCTTTACCTTCTTCTCTGCCTTTTTCTCTGCGCGCTTAGCTGCAAGCTCTTCCTTCCGGCGCTTTTTCGCCTCCTCGCGCTCCTTCTTTGCCTTGGCGCGCTCCTCACGCTTATCAACCGCAGGTGTCACATCCGCCCCGCCAAGCAATGCGTTTCTCTCTTCCTCAGGCTCCGGCTCTTCTGCCGTATCTTCAACCGATTCGTGATTGTCGGACTTGTTCAGCAGACTATGAATCTCCTGCATATCGTCATCATCGCTCTCCGCCAGCATTTTCAGGACATCCTCATCTGACAGATCCATATCCGATGCATGAAAAAGTTCGTTATTCTCTTCCTCTGCCTGATCGTTCTCGAGCCTCGAAGCGTCAAGTCCGCCGGAAAGCTGCTGCTCGATCTCGTCCTCCGACATGTCGGACGCCGCCTCCAGATCCGGTGCCTGCCTTTCCGCATCCTTCCCGACATTTTCGTTATTCTCGTCCGACTGCGGAACCGCCTCCTGAACCGGCTGCGCTTCCTGCTCCTCATGACCTATATCTTTTAATAAATTATCCAGATAATCTTCCTGTGAAGGCATCTCTCTTCCCCTACTTTCTCGCATACTTCATGACTTTAGTTTATCACAGGATTTCCAGCCAGGCAATCGCATTCTGCGCAATTCCGCACCCTTTTATGGCAAGTTCCTCCGATAATTGATAGAGCTTTTCATTCACCCGCACGAAAGTCGCCTTATTGTTAAAGAAAGCAACCTTCTCAAACGGCCAGCGAACCACGGTTGGGAAGCGCATCCCGACACCCAGCTCCAGAACCAGCAGTCTGTGGTTTACCGTTCCCTGCAGCCATTTTGTATAGATTCTCCACTGCTCAAGATAGCCGTTCTCATCATAACCCTCTGCAAAAATATTGTTGAGCACCATCGGTGAACCGCATTTCCCGCATCGTTCCAGTTCAGGAACTCCCTCCTGCACAAACTGCCCGAGATACAATTTTCGGAAAAACTCCCTCATGACCGCCCTGTCCTCAGGCGTAACATCTTCAATCGTGCTGTCACCGCTCTTGACACACTGCTTTTTCATCACGGTCCCGCAAGGCATGACGAGCCTGCCCTCATGCCATGGTGCTGCAGCAACCCGGCTGTCTGTCGCCGTTGCCACAACAAAGTAATTCTTCTCGTCCAGCAGCCCGGCTAATTTTGCCAGCGCCGGAGTAATAATATCCTCCAGCTTTGCAGAACAATATTCATTCCATGCCGGTATGAGCCAATGATACCCCGCCTCCTGCAAAAGCTCCTTGCCTCTCACATACTCGGGTATCTTCCGCAAGCGCATGCTGTCGCAGAATTCTCCGCCAAGCCCTACAAGCACAAGCTCGGCTTCCCCGATCTTATCCCGAACCTCTCCGCTCTCCATCGTACTTTCTCCCCTCATGAAAAGAGCCGGGAAAGAATCCCAGCTCTCTAAATCAGTCCTTATTTATCCAGATGCTTTGCATCGACGAGCTGATCCACTATTCGTACCAGATTACCAATTTCAGGCTTTGACAGCTGTGCATCCGCTCCAAGTGCCTCGCCCTTTCTCTTCATCTCTTCGTTTACCAGAGAAGAGAAAATGATGACAGGAATATCTGCTGTAGCATCATCCGACTTCACAAGCTTTGTCAGTCTGTGTCCGTCCATCTCGGGCATCTCTATATCCGTGATGATCAGGCGCACATGCTCATGAAGCGTTCCGTCCTCCTTACACTGGCAGATGACATCGTATGCCCTCTGTCCGTTCTCTGTATGGATCAGATTATCATATCCCGCCTTTTTCAACGAGTCCACAATCAGTTTATTCAACAGAGGAGAATCCTCCGCAATCAGGATCGGCACATTGCTGCGGTGCCTCTCTCCAAGTTCATTGATCTCGGACATCTTCAGTCCGGTCTCGGGATTGATGTCCGTCACGATCTTCTCAAAGTCAAGGATGATAATCAGCTTTCCGTCCTTCTTGATAATACCGGTAGATACGCTCTCATCCGTCGTCGATATGGTCGCATCCGGCTTGATAATATCGCGCCAAGATACTCTATGTATGCCGAGTACAGTGTCTACATGGAATGCAAGGTCAAGCTTATTGAAGTTTGTCAGAATGAAAAGTCCTGTAGGCTCCGATACGCCCTTGCCCAGACAATTCTTCAGATCAATAGCAGTAATCATAACATCACGCGGCATAAAAATTCCTTCAATGCTGGGATGTGAATTCGGAACCGGCGTAACTGCCTGATAGGTAATAATCTCTCTGATCTTAGCGACATTGATACCGTATGAATTACCGTCCAATGTGAATTCCAGAATTTCCAACTCGTTCGTTCCATTTTCCAATAAAATTTTAGTATCCATCCTTAGCCTCCACGCTGCTACTGCCATTCAGAAACAGCTTTTAATTTTTCTCAGGTAAGACGACCCTGACCCACGCCGCCTCTTTTTTAGTGTATCATACTTTCCCCAAAAATGAAACTATTATCTGAAAATTTTCCAGAAAAAAAAAGAGAGTGGAATCCGCTCTCTTAAACTTCAACATATAAAATTTGTACCTTCAAAACCGAACACTGAAATCTTAATTTAACATCTTTTCGTCTTGGTTAAGCTTTCGATTGATTAGTAAGAGTCAGCTGAACACATTGCTGTGCTTACACCTCTCTCCTATCTACCTTGTCGTCTTCAAGGAATCTAGTGGATATCTCATCTTGAGGGGGGCTTCACGCTTAGATGCCTTCAGCGTTTATCCCTGCCGGACTTGGCTACTCTGCCATGGCTCCGATAGCCAACAGATACACCAGTGGTCCGTCCATCCCGGTCCTCTCGTACTAAGGACAGCTCCTCTCAAATATCCTACGCCCA
>USGM01000028.1 GCA_900554205.1 uncultured Lachnospiraceae bacterium | reverse complement strand
CGACGATAAGAGCGTAACGGAGAACACCCGTGTATCTTATCCGATCAACCATATCCAGAACATTGTTCGCCCGATTTCTTCCGCACCTGCTGCAAAGAACGTTATCTTCCTTTCCGCAGATGCATTCGGCGTACTGCCTCCTGTGTCTATCCTGACACCTGAGCAGACCCAGTATTACTTCCTGTCCGGTTTCACAGCTAAGCTGGCAGGTACAGAGCGCGGAATTACCGAGCCTACTCCTACCTTCTCTGCTTGCTTCGGTCAGGCATTCCTTGAGCTGCATCCTACAAAGTATGCAGAAGAGCTTGTTAAGAAGATGCAGAAGAGCGGCGCTAAGGCTTACCTTGTAAATACCGGATGGAACGGAACCGGCAAGCGTATCTCCATCAAGGATACTCGTGGAATTATCGACGCTATCCTGAGCGGTGATATCAACAAGGCTCCTACAAAGAAGCTCCCGATCTTCGGCTTTGAGATTCCTACCGAGCTTCCCGGAGTAGACAGCGGAATCCTTGATCCTCGTGACACCTATGCAAATGTTGCAGATTGGGAAGCTAAGGCTGACGATCTTGCAGGCAGATTCATCAAGAATTTTGCAAAGTACGAGGGCAATGACGCAGGCAAGGCACTGGTAGCTGCAGGTCCTCAGAAATAAGTTTTTAACTTAAAAAGTTTGCGGCGGAGCGGAATGCTCCGCCGTCTGTAGTTAGGAGAAAGACCAAATGACGACACAGGAAATATTGAGACATGTGGATCACACGCAGTTAAAGGCTTATGCCACATGGGAGGATATTGTGAAGCTGTGCGATGAGGCGATCGAATTTCAGACGGCGAGCGTCTGTGTTCCTCCGGCTTACATCCGGCGCATCCATGAAGCTTATGGAGATAAGGTAAATATCTGCACAGTGGTCGGTTTCCCGCTTGGGTACAGCGTGACGGAGGCGAAGGCCGCCGAGGTAAGACAGGCACTGGCGGACGGCTGCAACGAGATCGATATGGTGATCAATATCAGCGATGTGAAAAATGGGCTGTATCAGAAGGTGGAAGAGGAAATCCGCACCTTGAAAAAGGAATGTGGGGAACACATTCTGAAGGTCATCATTGAGACCTGTTATCTGACAGACGAAGAAAAGATTGCGATGTGCAAGGCGGTGACCAATGCCGGGGCGGATTATATCAAGACTTCCACAGGCTTTGGAACCGGCGGCGCGACGAGGGAGGATGTGGAGCTGTTCAAAAAGCACATCGGCCCGAAGGTGAAGATCAAGGCAGCGGGCGGGGTCTCGACCATGGAAGACCTCGAGGGCTTTTTAGCGCTTGGCTGTGAGCGGATTGGGACATCACGAGCGGTCGGACTGTGCGAGGGACAGCAGACAAGCGGTTATTAATAAAGGAAGAGAAAAGGAAGATAGGATAAGATGGAAAACAAGGTAATACAGGGACGTCTTGCGGCACTCAGAGGTGCAATGCAGGAGGCCGATATTGATTTTTATATGATTCCGACGGCGGACTTCCATAACTCGGAATATGTCAGTGACTACTTTAAGGTAAGAGAGTATTTCTCGAATTTCTCCGGCTCCAACGGAACCCTGCTTGTATGGCAGGAGGGGGCAGGACTGTGGACAGATGGCAGATACTTCATTCAGGCGGAAAAGGAGCTGGAGGGCACAACGATTACTCTGTTCCGTATGCAGGACGAAGGGGTGCCGACAATCATCGAGTTCCTCGAGGAAAACATGAAGAAGGGACAGACCCTTGGCTTTGACGGCAGGGTAATACCGATGTCGCAGGGGTGTGGCTATGAGAAGAAGCTGGAGAAGAAGCATGTCAGATTCCTGTACGAACAGGATCTCGCGGAACAGCTCTGGAAGGAGCGTCCCGCGTTCCCGGCAGGAAAGGTGATCGTGCTGGATGAGAAGCTTGCAGGTAAGAGCTTTGAGCAGAAGAGAGCGGATGTCCTGAAAAAGACAGTTGAGGAGGGTGCGGACAGTCTTCTTCTGACGAAGCTGGATGACATCATGTGGCTTTTCAACATCAGAGGCTGTGATGTGGAATGTAATCCGGTCGCTATGTCCTATGCGTGGCTGACAGAGGAGGAGACAGTGCTTTTCATTCAGGAGAGTGTGCTGGATGAAAAGGTGAAGTCTTATCTTGCTGCAAAGAAGGTAGTGGTACGGGAGTACAATACTATTGTTGAATATCTGAAGGCACTGCCCGCCGGACGTAAGGTGCTGATGGATAAGCGGCATTGCAGCTATGCGTTCTACAGAATTTTGAGCGAGAGACAGGAGATTATAGAGAAGAATAACCCGACAGAGCTGATGAAGGCAGTCAAGAATCCCACAGAGCTTGCTAACATGGACGAGATCTATCTGAAGGACAGCGTCGCTCTGACAAAGTTCATCTGCTGGCTGAAAACAAATATCGGCAAGGTGGAGATGGATGAGATTTCGGTTGCGGATAAGCTGGAGGCGTTCCGCCGGGAGATTCCCGATTTTTTGGATCTGTCCTTCCCTTCGATTTCCGCTTACCGTGCAAATGCCGCAATGATGCATTATGAGCCCACGCCGGAGAACCATGCGGTATTAAAGCCGGAGGGAATGTACCTGATCGATTCGGGCGGACAGTATTTCGGCGGCACGACCGATGTGACGAGAACCGTTGCGCTCGGTTCGGTTTCAGACCTTGAAAAGCAGCATTACACAATGGTTGCGGCAGGTATGCTCCAGATGACGAATGCTCACTGGCTCTACGGCTGCACAGGACGCAATCTGGACATTCTGGCGCGTCAGCCGATCTGGAACATGGCGCTCGACTATAAGTGCGGAACCGGTCATGGCGTCGGCTATATCCTGAATGTGCATGAGGGACCTCAGAATCTGAGATGGAAGTTCTTAGAGGGACAGACAGAGGCAGTGATCGAGGCAGGAATGGATGTCACGAACGAGCCCGGCATCTACATCGAGGGCAGCCACGGCATCCGTATCGAGAATGTCATGGTGGCAGAGAACGATGCCAAGAACGAGTACGGACAGTTCATGCATTTCAAGACCCTGACATGGGTTCCGATCGACATGGATCTGATCGTGAAGGAGCTTCTGACTGAGACACAGCTTGCCTACCTCAAGGCATATCAGTCGGAGGTTTACAAGCGTCTGGCGCCTCATCTGACGGCGGAGGAAGCCGAGTGGCTGAAAAAAGAGACAACAGTAGAATAAAAGAAAGACAAGAGCGGCATGTCCCGGAAGGGAGATGCCGCTTCTTTCTGGGCGGCTGAAAACATAGGACTAACAAGCCTGTTTTTATGTGGCGAAAATGCATATATCATGATATAATCGAGATGCTCAATGAGAGCGAAACTTTGAATTTAAATGACGATTGGGAAGTAAGAAATGTTTTGTTTGAGTTATGTGCCCAATGGATATATAGGTGAATATTATGACAGAATTTATTATGGTAAGACATGGAGAACCGGATTATAGTTTAGTAGAGAATTGGGCTCGAATTGCCGTGGCAAAGAATTTCGCACCTCTTACAGAAAAAGGAATTAGTCAGATACATGAGACCATTGAAGTGTTAAGGGAGGAGAGGGCACAGATTATTTTATCCTCTCCTTTCACAAGGTGTATGCAAGGTGCTTGTATGATGTCCAAGGAATTAGGGCTGGAAGTAAAAGTGGAGCATGCCCTGTATGAATGGCAACTAGATAAAACCCATTCTGTTAGAGCGAAGTTACGCGAAAAGTTACTTTTATGGCAATTTAATCACAGAAAGTGGAATCGTTTTAGTAAGTGGGAACATCCAGACACTGTAAAGGAACGGGCGCTTCAAGTGTTTGACAAGTATCTTTCTTATGACAAAGTAATTGTTTCCTGCCATGCCATGATGATATTGTATACATTGGGAGATGAAGTCCCTGCACAATACGGTCAGATCCGAAGAATTCGATACGATGGGAAGATTTTGCAGGAGGTAGAATAATGTTATTTAAGGGTAAAAAGGAAGCACATCGTTTAGAGAATATACTGAAAGGCTATACACCTGGTGGAGACCCGGTAGCAGCCACCCATTCCTTCGTAAAGGAATTTCTGAATCCTCAACCGGAACGTTATGATTTGACTTATCGCTATGAACATTCTCTGCGAGTGGCACTTTGGGGAAAAAGGATTGCAGAAGCGGAGGATTGGGATAGTGAACCCTTGGTAATGGCATGCCTTTTGCACGATACGGGTTATCTTTTTTGTGAAACTATGGAGGAGTGGAACATGCATCCAACATACGGAGCCGAGGTGGCAAGAATGTTTTTGATGAAAATCGGCTATTATGAGGAATTGACGGAAAATATTTGTCAGGCCATCAGAATTCACGATAAATGGAATGATGTACCGGAGGATGCTACTCCTTTTGAATTGAGTGTCAGGGATGCGGACGATTTGGATCGTTTTGATATTATGCGCGTTTGCATGATTGGACGGAGTGATATTGGAGAACGCAGTGCCAGAGAATTAATCGAAGTTTGTGAGAAACGTCAACGCACATTGACAGATTGGCAAGATAGAATCTGTGGTACGGATACAGCAAAAGCTTTTTGGGAAGAGAAGCTACAGATGAGAAGACATTTTTACAAAGCCTTGCAGGCGGAGATGCAGGGAACGCTGGAGATAGAAAAATTATTGGAGGAATAACAGAGAGACAACGTTCAGTTTGTTCAAGAAAGAGGTAAGTGTATATGAAAATACTGATCTTCAATGGTGGACCACGCAAAGGAAATACATGGCGGCTAACTCAGATTGCAAAGAGATATATTCAGAAAATTGATAAGACAGTCCAATTTTGTGAAGTGCATTTATCTGATATAGATATCCCATTCTGCACAGGCTGCAGTAACTGTTTTCGCAAAGGACATAAAACTTGTCCGCATCATAATAAAATTCAGCCAATAATAGATATGATAGAAGAATGCGATGCGGTTATTTTCTCTATTCCTTGTTTTCAGGGGCATTTGCCCGGAATTATGAAAAATTTTACAGATCATATGGCATTTATGTTGCATAGGCCGAGATATTTCAAAAAGAAGGCTCTTATAATCAGTACAACTGGAGGTGTATCTGCTCAGAGTACAACAAAAGCCTTGGCAGCGACGTTGCCTGGGTGGGGCTTTAATAAGTGTTACCAGCTTCCGATAACTGCACTGAGCTGGAACGACTACAAGCCAACAGAAAAGGATATGCGAAGAACATATGATATCACGAAGAGATTTTACCTTGATGTGAAATCCGGAAAAGCACATGTTCCGGGAGTGGGCGTGCTGATACCGTTTAATCTATTTCAGGCCATGTGCATTGATAATAAAGGAGAAAAAGAATATCCGACTGAAGATAATAACTTTTGGCCGAAATACAAAGGCATGAGATATGCTCCGGGTATACCAATGACGCCTTTTAAACGAGTCATAGGTTGGCTTATATATCAAATCGGAAAGAAGCTTTCACAGACAATGGTGATCACATATAGGAAATAGACCACCAAATTCCAGGTTGAGCCTGAATTTTCTGTTCAAGAATTGAATATAAATACCTTTTAGAGCCATTGTATAATTACAGTGGCTTTAGCTTTGTTAAAAGCCTTGTAGAAAACCTTGGCATTTAGTTACGGATAATAGAGAATTAGAGAAAATAGAATCATCGCCTTGATGACAAAACATATTATTTTAAAGAGAAAAAAATATCTGTCAACTACTTGACACAAGAGGGGGACAGTATGCCGGACATCACCCTGCTTGTGGAATTGTGTGGGATATTGGACACGAATCTCAATGAACTGCTCTCCGGTGAACAGCTGTTTCCAGATGAGTATTCGGAAAAAGCGGAGGAAAATATGATGTCGTTGCTTGAGAAAAATGAAGCTGGCAGGGAGAAAAATAACAGATGGAATTGAGATTGTTGCGTTACTTTTTGACGGTGGCGAAGGAACAGAGCTTTACGAAGGCGGCGGAGCAGCTGCATATCACGCAGCCGACGCTTTCAAGGCAGATGGCAGCATTTGAGGAAGAACTGGGACTTTTGTTGTTTGTCCGGAGAGGGAAAAACGTCACGCTTACCGAGGAAGGGATTCTGCTGAAAAGAAGAGCGTTGGAGATTCTTGATCTGGAGGAGCGTACGCTGGAGGAACTCAAAGGCACAGAGAGATAACCGCAAGCACTGTCATCGCATGGAGAAGAAATATGCCGTATTCGCAGACGGTGAAACGATTTATTGAAGAGATCAATACCTTTCGGGCATAGAATGGGATGCAATATAGGTATTTGACATAATAGATATAGGAGCCATAAAATAAATGTGCAGGGTCGGAAGGATCCTGCACATTTTGTCAATAAGTAAAAGGAGAATAGGGTTATGGGAAAGAAATTAGTTGCTTATTTCAGTGCAAGCGGAACAACAAAAAAGGTGGCGGAGATGATCGCGGAGAGCGCCGGAGCGGATCTGTTTGAGATCGAGCCGAAGGTAGCCTATACAAAGGCGGATCTCAACTGGATGGATAAAAAGTCCAGAAGCACTGTGGAGATGAATGATAAAAAAATCAGACCCGAAATAGTGAATACACCTCTCGATGTCAATGCCTATGATGAAATCATTTTAGGTTTCCCGATCTGGTGGTATGTGGCACCGACAATTGTCAATACGTTTCTGGAGACCTATGACTTTTCAGGGAAAAAGATCGTTCTGTTTGCGACGTCGGGAGGAAGCGGATTCGGAAATACCGTGCGGGAGCTGCAGCCCTCTGCACCGGAGGCACAGATCGTGGAAGGAAGACTGATAAACGGAGCATCCCGGCAGGAAATCGATGAATGGGTGAAAACGTTGTAAAAGAAAAAGCCTGCAATATTTCAAGGGAAAATCGGACGAATAATATAATTGATTTATGCTGGCTGTTCGTGCTATAATAATCACAAGTGAGTCGGGGGTAGCATAGATTCACGAATAACATTAAGAAAAAATCGAAGGAGGGATCACAATGTCTTTTTTTGATGATCTGGGTAAGAAGCTCTCACAGGCGGGGCAGACAGCTGTTCAGAAGACAAAGGAGATGGCGGATATTGCAAAGTTGAATTCTGCTATTTCTGACGAGGAAAAGCGGATTGACGACAATTATCTGCAAATCGGTAAGCTCTATGTTTCGCTTCATGACGCGGAGCACGAGGCTGATTTCGATGCGTTTATTGCCGCAATTCATGAGGCTGAGGGTAAGATTAAGGACTATCGGCAGCAGATCAAGGACATTAAGGGTATCGTAAAGTGCGAGAAGTGCGGCGCTGAGGTATCCAAGGATTCAGCGTTCTGCAGTGCCTGCGGTGCACCTATGCCGAAGGAAGAGCCTGTTGTTGAGCCGCAGCCGATCGAGGAGACCCCTGTTGCAGCAGCACAGGAGATCGCGTCTGAGCCTGTACAGGAGACACCTGCAGAAGATCCTGGAGAGCAGGTATAAAAGAGGAAGAGGGAGATTAGAGAATTATGCAGAAGACAAAATTAGGCATTTCCGCAGCTTTGCTTGGGGCTGTGGTCTGTTTTTCGGGACTGTTCAGCGGATACCTTTTGGTTTTCCTGTTGACAGCCTACATCCTTTTGATGGAGGAGAATGTCTGGCTTAAGAAGACCGCAGTCAAGACGGTTGCAGTGTTGATGGTCTTCTCCCTGCTGAGCGCAGTGCTTGGCCTGATCCCTGATCTGATCAGTGTCATCAGCAGCATCTTCAACATCTTTAACGGAAGCTTCAGCATCAGAATCCTTTCCAGCATTATTTCCGCTGCAAGGAGCATTCTTGGATTCTTAGAGACACTGCTGCTGCTCGGACTTGGATTTAAGGCGCTGAATCAGGGAACGATTAAGATTCCTATGATTGACAAGCTTGTAGACAAGGCATTCGGAGAATAATTGTCAATTTTTTCTATTGTAAATGCATGAGGAATCAGCTATAATAAGTGTAACCTGAGATGTCCGATAACTCTTGTTCATTTTTGAACCTACATTTACTTTAAACGGGATTCCTATATTGCCAAGTGGCTGTCAGGCCCTCACTCATTGCGAGGATCGGAAGGGAAGGCAAAAGCGTGGTTGCGGTTACCCACCTAGCATTGCTAGGAGTCAAAAAACAAGAGGCGGCATTTTGGGGATACACGAAAGAAAAGAGCAGTCCATATGGGCTGCTCTTTTAAAATGTCACTGAGAGACAGTTTTGGGAGGGAAGAGTGGATAAAAGAGAATTTCATCTGAGCAGGGCGCAGAGGATGCAGCTGAAGGCATTTGTCTGTCTGCTCGGAATTCTGCTGATACTTATATTAATCATCGGGAAGCTGATTTCTGCACTCTGGCATGGTGACAAAGACAATGAAGTACAGCCTGAGCCGCACATTCCGACAGTCCGGGTCCTGAAAAATGTCTGGATCGCGGAGGCGGGAGAGGCTGGGCTGACTGTCTTCAACGAGGGAGAGAGAGCTTCTTTCCAATGGGGAGTTCCCGATGGGGACGGACAGGAAAACGCAGAGAGCTATGACTCGGGGGACAGGCAGCCGTGGGCAGGCTACCGGGAGCAGGTGGCGGATGTCACATTGACGGACAATCTGGTCACGGAGGTGGCGGTAAAGGCGGAAAAGATCAACGGCCGTGTGCTGAGCTACACCGGGGACTGCATAGAACTGGAAGGGTACGGAAGGCTGCCCCTTTCTGAGGAATACCATGGCTACAGGCTGTATGGCAGTCTGGCAATGTGTACGGTGCAGGATCTCAGCTGCGGATATGATAATGCCGATTTCTGTCTGGAGAATGGTGAAATCTGTGCGGTTCTTCTCGCGCGGGAGGAAGCCATGCAGTACATAAGGGTGCTGATCAGGGCGTCCGATTACACAGGGCTTCTCCATGCGTCTCCGGTCATTACGGCGGACACGGACTTTACGGTCGTTTACAGCACTGGCGGAGAGGAAAAGAGGGAGGAGCATTCTGCAGGTGAGGAGCTTTGTTTTAGCTATGACAGCCCTTATTTTGAAGGTGGAAGAGTCTGCGTCGTATCTGATACGCTCACGGGAAAGCTGATGCTTCCGAATGTCAACCGGAGTCAGGGAGTTCCGGCTTACCGGGGGAAAATGGAATTGCTAAGGACAGAGGACGGCATTGCGGTGATCAATGAGCTTCCCTTGGAGGAATATCTGTACAGTGTCGTGCCGAGCGAGATGCCGGCATCCTACCCGGCAGAGGCGCTGCGGGCACAGGCGATCTGCGCGAGAACCTACGCTTACGGTCACATGCTGCACGCGGCGTATCCGCAGTATGGGGCGCATGTTGACGACAGCACAGCCTTTCAGGTCTACAACAATATCACAGAGCAGGAGAGCGCCACTGCCGCCGTGAAGGACACCTACGGACAGCTTCTTTGCACCGGAGACGGCGAATTGGCGGAGACCTTTTATTATTCCACCTCCTGTGGTGTCGGGAGCGATGCCAATGTGTGGAAGACACAGGCGGCGCCGGGACTTACCTATCTGAAAGCGAGAGAAATTTCCACAGAGGCGATGGAAAACCTGCTGTGTCAGACAGGTGCGGCGCAAACAACGGGCACAGCGGATGCGGGTGAAGACCTTGCCGGGCGCCTGCGGGACGAGGCAGCATTCAGGAACTTCATTCTGTCGAAGGATGAAAAGCATTTCGAGGCGAAGGAAGGCTGGTACCGGTGGAGCTACGAGGTAGAGCAGATCGACAGCAAGGCAATCCTCGAGGCGCTGCAGCGGAGGTATGCGGCGAACAGCAGCCTTGTGCTGACGCTTGTGGACGGAGAATATGTCAGCAGGGAGATCGACAGGATCGGAGCGATAACGGACATTTATGTTGCGAAGCGCGGAGCCGGCGGCGTGACGGATGAACTGGTGATCGCGTCGGATGAAGGAAGCTATAAAGTCGTTTCGGAGTACAATATCCGTGCAGTGCTTTGCGACGGACAGAGCAAGGCTGTGCGGCAGGACGGAAGTGAGGTTTCCTGTCCGAATCTGCTTCCCAGTGGATTTTTTATAATATCGACTGGTAAAGAGAAGGAAAGTGTGGTAGGATATTCCATAATCGGCGGCGGCTTCGGACATGGAGTGGGAATGAGCCAGAACGGTGCCAGACAGATGGCAAACGCGGGCTGGGCAGCCGGGGAGATTCTGCGGTTCTTTTATGCAGACTGTAATTTAGAATTCATATATGAGGAGAGCGGGAAATGATTCGCAAGCTGTATCTGATCGGGCGTGATTTTTCTGCCCAGATGAAAAAACAGAATATCAGTGCCTATGCGGCGAGCATTGCATTTTTCTTTTTTTTGTCAATTGTTCCCATGCTGATGGTTATCTGCATGGTGATCCCCTATACTCCGCTCACGGAGGAAAACCTTGTGCAGGCGGTCACGGACATTACGCCGGACAGGGTTGATCCGGTCGTGGAAGACCTGATCGCCGACGTCTATGACAAGTCTGCGGGAATCCTGTCCATTGCGGTCATTGCGACGCTATGGTCGGCGGCGAAGGGCGTTATGGCGCTGATGCAGGGGCTGAATGCAGTCAATGGTGTGGATGAGAAGCGGAACTATTTTGTTATCCGGGTGGTTGCCTGCCTTTATACGGTTGTCATGCTGATTGTCGTGATCCTGAGCCTTTTTATCAATGTGTTCGGAAACCAGCTCGTCAATCTTGCCCTGCACAGGATACCACAGCTCCAGAGGCTCGTGGTCTTTCTGATGCATTTCCGGTTCCTTGTAGTCTGGGCGGTGCTGACGCTGCTCTTTGCAACCGTGTATGCCTTTATGCCGGATGACAGGCTGAGATTCCGGGAACAGATTCCCGGTGCAACCTTTGCGGCAGTCGTGTGGAGTGTCTTCTCGTGGGGCTTTTCGATGTACGTCGATTACAGCAATTCCTACGGTATTTACGGAAGTCTTGCAATTATTATCATTATATTGCTCTGGATGTATTTCTGCATGTATATTATTATGATCGGAGCATACCTCAACCGGTATTTCCGCCCGGTGAATCAGGCGCTCGTCAGGACGAGAAAAGGTGACATTACAGGAAGTACTTGACTTTTCTTAATAAAGTCTATAAACTGATAGGAGAGACAAAGGCATTGATGGTGCATAGTAGGAGTTCATCTTCTTTCAGAGAGAAAGAGTCGTCGGCTGTGAGCTTTTTCAGGTTCAGATGAAGCCCCGAATTTCCCACCGGAGCCTCCGGATATGAAGCCGCAGCTTAAGGAAGAGCGGGAGTAGTTTCGGACGTATGGCGCGCGTTATGCGCTGATGAGTGCTCTGCCGTCAGGCAGGGAAGCAGGGTGGTACCGCGGAGAAAGTGAATTCGTCCCATGCACAGTTTTTGTGCATGGTTTTTTTATGCGCAAAACACCATTTTGAAGGAGAACGGAGGATATCTTAATGAGTGACAGAATGGACAGATTTGCCAGCATCAGGCAGGAAATTCTGGAAGGCATGGAACAGCGTGCAGGTTCGAGGGCGGCGGCTTTTGAACTGAGAAAGCAGTTCCTGGATTCCAAGACCGGAAAGATCGGTCAGATGATGAAGGAGATGAGGAGCATTGCGCCGGAGGAGAGAGCGGGCTTCGGCAAGAATGTGAACGAATTAAAGGAATGGGCGCAGCAGAAGTTTACGGAGCTGGATGAAAAGATGAAGGCGAGGGAACTGGAGATGCGCTATGAGCATGAGAAGATTGATGTGACCATGCCCGCAAGAAAAATTCAGGCGGGAAATCTTCACCCCATCACCCAGATGCGCAACCAGCTGATTGATGTTTTCGCGGGAATGGGCTTTGAGGTCGTGGAGACAAAGGAGATCGAGAACGATTACTACAACTTTACCGCGCTGAATACACCGCAGGATCACCCGGCGAGAGATATGCAGGACACCTTCTATCTGTCACCGGAATTTCTTCTGGCGACGCAGACATCGGCTGCACAGATTCATACCATGGAGAAGAAGAAGCCGCCGATCAAGATGATCGCTGCACCGGGCAAGGTGTTCCGCTCTGATGATGATGCGACACATTCCCCGATGTTCCATCAGCTGGAAGGACTGGTTGTAGACAAGAAGATCACCGTGTGCGACCTGAAAGGAATGCTGGATGTATTTGTCCAGAAGATCTATGGCGAAAGCACGACGACGAGACTTCGTCCCTCCTATTTCCCGTTCACGGAGCCTTCCGTGGAGGTGGATGTCAGCTGCTTCGAGTGCGGCGGCAAGGGGTGTAAGCTCTGCAAGGGAACCGGCTGGATCGAAATTCTCGGCGCCGGAATCGTGAATAAGAAGGTGCTGGAAAACTGCGGTATTGATTCTGACGAGTACAGCGGACTTGCGTTCGGTATCGGTATTGAGCGCGCTGCCATGCTGAAGTACGGAATCAATAACATTAAGCTGTTCTATGAATCGGATCTGCGCGTGCTGCGCCAGATCGATGATAACTAAAGGAAACGGAGGAGAGAAGATGTTAGTACCGCTTAGTTGGCTGAAAGAATATGTAGAGATAGAGATTACGCCGCAGGAGCTGGAGAAGAAGCTGTTTTCCTGTGGATTTGAAGTAGAGGAACTGACAGAGGCAGGAAAAGACATCAGCAAGGTTGTTGTCGGGCTGGTGGAGGAGTGCGAGCCGATTCCGGAGACCCATCTGCATGTGTGCAAGGTGAATGCGGGAGAGCACGGCAGCTTTCAGGTGTGCTGCGGCGCAGACAATGTAAAGGCTGGCGGCAGATATCCCGTCGCTCTGGTTGGTGCGACTGTCTATATGACGGCAAAGGATCACAAGACCGTCGAGGGAACCATGACGATCAAGAAGGGAAAGCTGCGCGGCTATGAGTCGGAGGGTATGCTCTGCTCCGGCGTGGAGCTCGGTGTCAGTGAAAATATGTATCCTGGCGCGAGCTATAACGGACTGCTGGTTCTGCCGGAGGACGCACAGCCCGGCGCGGATGTGAAGCCGATTCTCGGACTGGACGACTGGATTTTTGATGTCTCCATCACGGCGAACAGGCCGGATTGCCAGAGCATTCTTGGACTTGCGAGAGAGGTTGCGGCAGTGCTCGATAAGGAATTGAAGGAGCCTGCCATGGACTATACGGAGACGGAGGTCAGAAAGGACGGCTTTAACGTCACGGTCGAGGCGCAGGACATCTGCCCGAGATACATCGGACATTATGTCTATGATGTGAAGATCGGGGAGTCCCCGCTCTGGATGAAGCGCAGACTGGCGCTGGTCGGTCAGGACGCAATCTCCAACATCGTCGATATTACGAATTATGTGATGCTTGAGATGGGACAGCCGATGCATGCGTTTGACTGCAACTATCTCGAGGGCAACGCAATCTGCGTCAGACGTGCCGGCGAGGGCGAAAAGATTACGACGCTGGACGAGCAGGAATATATGCTGAATCCCAACAACCTTGTCATCTGCGACGGCGTGAAGCCGGTTGCGCTGGCCGGTGTTATGGGCGGCTTGAATTCGGAAATCCGCGATACCACGACAGAGGTGATGTTCGAGTCTGCGAAATTTGCGAGAGACAATATCCGTAAGACCTCACGTTCCCTCGGAAAGCGCACGGATGCAAGTGCGAAGTACGAGAAGGGTGTTGACGAATATTCCACGATCCACGCGATGAAGCGTGCGCTGCATCTGATCGAGGAGCTTGGCTGCGGCAAGGTTTCCGCGACGCATGTGGATGTCAACACGGGAAATACCGCAGAGCCCAGACCGCTGAAGGTGAGCATCAGCCGTGTCAACAACGTTCTCGGCATTGAGGTTCCAAATGAAGAGATTCTTCATATCATGAAGAATCTGCAGTTCGCTCCGTCCATCGAGGGCGACGAGCTGACCTTGCAGGTTCCGGCATACCGTGAGGACATGGAGAGCTATCAGGATGTCGCAGAGGAAGTCATCCGTATGTACGGTTATGAGCATGTGATCCCGACCTTCATGCCGGATGCCAAGGTTACGATGGGAGGACTGAACCAGAAGCAGAAGAAGGAGATGAAGCTGAAGAGAACGCTGTGCGGAACCGGCGCCTACGAGTGTATTCATTATTCCTTTATTTCTCCTGCTGATCTGGATCTCCTGAGACTGCCGGAGGATGCGCCCGAGAGAAAGGCAATCCGCATATTGAATCCCATCAACGAGGAGCTGTCCCTGATGAGGACAACACTTGCGGCCTCTATGCTGAATGCGGTTGCCAGAAACCAGAAGAAGGGTAATCTTTCGGGAAGACTGTTCGAGGTGGGCAAAATCTTTGTGGCGGAGGAACTGCCGTTAAAGGACTACCCGGACGAGAGAGATACACTCTGCATCGGTGTCTTTGGTGAGAACGAGAGCTTCTTTACCTTAAAGGGCATGGCGGAGACACTGGCAGATACCATGTTCGGACATTTTGAGTACGAGAAATCGACCAGACCGTTCCTGCATCCCTATCAGACGGCTGATATTTACTGCGAGGGGGAGAAGGTAGGCTATCTTGGCAAGGTGGCATATGAGGTCGTTGAAAAGCTGGATCTGAGAACCGACGCTTATCTGCTGGAGCTGGATCTGAAAAAGCTGTATGCAACCTATGAGAAGAAAGCGGCGTTCCAGCCGTTGTCCCGGTTCCCTGAGGAGAGCCGAGACCTTGCGCTCGTCATGAACAGGGAGATCACCTGCGGGCAGGTGGAGAATGTGATAAGAGAGGCATGCTCCCATATCGGGGACATCCGGCTGTTCGATGTCTACGAGGGCGGACAGATTCCCGAGGATAAGCGCAGCATGGCATTCACGGTTGAGTTTGTGCCGGGAGATGAGCCTTTTGAGGCGGATGCTGTTGAAAGGTTCGTGAAGAAGATACTGAAGAACCTGAAAAATGAACTGGATATTGATCTGAGAAGTTAAGGAGGACAGGAGTATGTTAAAGAAATACGCATGGGAAAAATATGATGAGAAGAAGCTGAAGAAGCTGGAAAAGCTTTCGGCGGAGTACCGTGAGTTCCTTGACAACGGAAAGACAGAGCGGGAGTGTGTGGACACGATCGTGAACACCATCGAGGCGGAAGGCTACCGTGAGCTGGAGGAGATCATCAAGGAAGGCGGAAAGGTTCAGGAGGGCGATAAGGTTTACAGCGTATGGATGAACAAGTCCATCGTGATGTTCCAGGTCGGAAAGAAGCCTCTGACTGACGGACTGAACATTCTCGGGGCGCACATCGACAGCCCCAGACTTGACGTGAAGCAGAATCCGCTTTTCGAGGACCTGGATCACACCTTTGCTTATCTTGACACCCACTATTACGGCGGAGTCAAGAAATATCAGTGGGTGACGCTGCCTCTCGCCATCCATGGCGTTGTCGTGAAAAAGGACGGCACCACGGTCGAGCTGAACATCGGAGAGAACGAGGATGATCCGGTATTCTTCGTGTCCGATCTGCTGATCCATCTGGCAGCAGAGCAGATGGAGAAAAAAGCGGCGAAGGTGATTGAGGGTGAAGCGCTTGATCTGATCGTCGGAAGCAGACCGCTTGTATTCGGAGAGGGCGAGAAGGACACCGATGAGGGCAAGAAAAAAGCAGAGAACATTGTAAAGTCCGGTGTGCTTGACATCCTGAAAAAGAACTATGACTTTGAGGAAGAAGACTTTCTTTCCGCTGAGCTGGAGGTTGTTCCTGCCGGAAAGGCGAGAGAGGCAGGATTTGACCGCGCTATGATCCTTGCCTATGGACAGGATGACAGAGTGTGCGCATTTACCTCCATGAGAGCAATGCTTGACATTAAGGAGACAGACCGCACGGTATGCTGCATTCTTGTAGATAAGGAGGAGATCGGCTCTGTGGGAGCGACCGGAATGCAGTCTCATTTCTTTGAGAACGCGGTTGCGGAGCTGATGAATCTGAAGGGTGAGTACAGCGAACTGAACGTCAGAAGATGTCTGGCAAACAGCTGTATGCTTTCCTCTGATGTCAGCGCAGGCTTTGATCCGAGCTACAGATCCTGCTTTGAACTGAAAAATGCCGCATGGATGGGTGCAGGCATGGTATTTAACAAGTTCACGGGCGCGAGAGGCAAGTCCGGCTCCAACGACGCGAATGCGGAGTACATGGCACATTTGCGCAAGATCATGGACGAGGGCGGAATTACCTACCAGACAGCCGAGCTCGGAAAGGTCGATGTCGGCGGTGGCGGAACAATCGCCTACATCCTTGCGCTGTACGGCATGAACGTCATCGACAGCGGCGTTCCTGTGCTGAACATGCACGCACCTTGGGAAGCAACGAGCAAGGCGGACATCTATGAGGCGTACCGCGGCTATAAGGTATTTGCACAGAAAGCAACGATATAAGATGGGAATACAGGACATGGAATTAAAAAAATCCGATTTTTATTTTGATCTGCCGCAGGAACTGATTGCGCAGGACCCGTTGGAGGATCGCTCGTCGTCGAGACTGCTTGTGCTCGACAAGCACACCGGCGAGATCAGCCACCATGTGTTTAAGGACATTGTGGATTATCTGAAGCCGGGAGACTGTCTTGTTCTGAATAACACAAAGGTCATTCCCGCGCGCCTTCTCGGCGAGCGGGAGGGAACCGGTGCACATGTGGAGGTGCTCCTTCTGAAGAGGAAGGAGGCGGACGTCTGGGAAACACTGGTTAAGCCCGGCAAGAAATGTAAGCCCGGGACGCGGCTGTCCTTCGGGGACGGACTGTTGAAGGCGGAGGTGCTGGAGACGGTGGAAGAGGGCAACCGCCTGATCCGCTTTGAGTACGAGGGTATCTGGGAAGAGGTACTGGACAGGCTCGGCGAAATGCCCCTCCCTCCCTATATCACACATAAGCTGCAGGACAAGAACCGCTACCAGACGGTGTATGCAAAGTACGAGGGCTCGGCGGCAGCGCCAACGGCGGGGCTGCATTTTACGAAGGAGCTTCTGGAGCAGATAGAGGCGAAGGGCATAACGATCGCCTATGTGACGCTTCATGTGGGGCTTGGCACCTTCCGACCCGTCAAGGAGGAGAACGTGCTGGAGCATCACATGCACTCGGAATATTATCAGGTGCCGGAGTCCGAGGCGGAAAAGATTAATGCAGCGAAGAAAAACGGCGGCAGAATCATCTGCGTCGGCACGACCAGCTGCCGGACTGTGGAGAGCGCGGCGGACGAACAGGGTATCGTGCATGCCGGGAGCGGCAATACAGAAATTTTTATCTATCCGGGGTATCGGTTCAAGGTGCTGGATGCGCTGATTACGAACTTTCATCTGCCGGAGTCTACATTGGTCATGCTTGTCAGTGCGCTGGCGGGCAGGGAACATGTACTGAGTGCCTATGAGGAGGCAATTCGCCAGAAGTACAGATTTTTCAGCTTCGGGGATGCCATGTTTATCAGCTGACAAATATCTGTACATGATATTGGGGAGGCGGAAGAGAGGAAGGATATGGACGAGAGACGGAAAAATAAGAGAACAAGTATGACGTCGAAGATCGTGATGAAACGGCTGGACGGCAACTCCAGCAAGGAGTCTACGATCAATATTCTGGATGTGTCAAAGTCGGGTATCGGCTTTGAGTGTGGGGAGCAGTTACAGATAGGCGAGGTGTATGAGGCGTATCTGACAATCTGGACGAAGGAAGTATTGCATGCGTTTCTGCAGATCGTGAGGATTGAGATGAAGCCCGATGGCTATTCCTACGGCGCGATTTTTATCGGAATGTCGGAGACGGAGCTTGCGAGGATCGAGACCTATCAGACAGTACGGGAAATGGAAAACTGATTTGAAAAAGAGGATAATACTGACTGTGTTGGCGGCGACGCTGCTGTTGCTGCTCTATATGATGATATTTGGATTTTCGGCGCAGGATGCGGAGGAGTCGGGAGGACTGAGTCAGATGGTTTCGCAGAAGTGCGTAGACCTGCTGAATGATCTGTCCGGAAGGGACTGGACGACGGATTATATGAAGCATCTGACAGAATGGTTTGAACATCCGCTGCGCAAGCTGGCGCATTTTTCCGAGTACGCCTGTATGGGGATACTGCTCTATGTGCTGTGGAGCCAGTGGATCAGACGCGGAAGGCGGCTGTACCTGCTGATTGGCGCATGGCTGTTTGTGTCCGCTGCGCTGGATGAATTTCACCAGTTCTTTGTCCCCGGGCGTTATTGCAGCCTGAAGGATGTACTGCTGGATACCTGCGGCGGCATCACGGGGATGTTTGTGTTTGCCGGAATTACATTATTGTGCGAAAAAAGAAAGGGGCGTACCACATAGCGTGGTATGCTCCTTTTGCGTTAAAGAAATCAGCTGCGCAGATGAACGCTGTAGCCGGTGGTCTCGAGAATGCTGACTGCGGTTTCCATCGCGGCGGCATCGTAGAACTCGATCCGCAAAACACCGTCCTCCGATTCCCTGTTATGCGTAATGCCGATGTTCTTGATGCTCAGCCTGTGGTTGGCGAGAAGAGCGACAATGCGCGAGAGCGAACCGGATTTGTCCGCGATGTCCACATTGAAGCTGAAAGAGCGCTTAATCGGGCCGCTCGAGGCATTGATAAAGGAATCCCGGTAGATGCGGGCACTGTCGAAGAGCGTGTAGAGAGCACCCGCCTGACTACCGTCTATTTCCGATTTAATGGCGGTCAGGGAGTCGATATAGCTCTGCAGGAGAGCGGAAATGTTTTCGCCGTTTGTCAGACAGATCTGCTGCCACATAGCGGCGGAGGAGGATGCGATCCGCGTGATGTCCTTGAAGCCTCCGGCGGCTACCAGCCTCATGATTCCGTCCTCGGAGTCGCTGTCCCTTACAAGGTTGACGAGGGAGGCGGCGATGACGTGGGGTAGATGGCTGATGGCGGCAGTGATATAGTCATGCTTTTCGTAGTCGAGGATGAGCGGGATGGCACCCAGCTTTTCCACAAGCGCGCGGTAGGCTTCCAGTCTGTCCGCGGGGACGGACGGGGTCGGTGTCAGAATGTAGTAGGCGTTTTCCAGAAGAGCCGCCTTGGAATTGATGTATCCGACCCTTTCGCTGCCTGCCATGGGATGCCCACCGATAAAGCAGTGCTCCAGCCCGGCGGCGCGGATTGCCTCATGTATGGTACTCTTGACGCTGCCGACATCCGTCAGGAGACACTTTTCGGGAAGAATTTTCTTCACGGCTGCCAGATTGGCGTCATTTTTCTGAACCGGCGCACATAGAAATAGATAATCGCAGTCTGAGAAGCTCCCGTCGATTGCGGATGCCGTGATATCGACAACGCCGTCCTGTGCGGCAAGCCGCAGGGTATCGGGATTGATGTCATAGGCGACGATACGGATGCGATGGTTGTATTCCTTCAGTGCTCTGGCGATAGAGCCGCCGATCAAGCCAAGGCCGATAAAGCCACAAGTCAGGTCTGACATTTTTATCTCCTCTGTTCTTTACATAATTGTACTTGCTTCACTATATCACTTCACCGCGTGAAAATCAATAGGATATTGTATTCTGATTGCGTGAACTATTTTTGAAATTTTTACAACAATATCTTGTAAAAAGACGAATTGTTTAGTAAAATATACCCATAAGAGCCAACGACTTGCTTAAATTGAGAACAAAGCACCAAAAATACTGCATAATTGGAGGAAGGTCTTATGAAAGTTTACACAACTGACAAGATTCGTAATGTGGTACTGTTAGGTCACGGCGGAAGCGGAAAGACAAGTCTCGTCGAGGCGATGGCGTATTTATCCGGAATTACATCGAGAATGGGTAAGGTGACTGACGGAAATACCATAAGTGATTACAGCAAGGAGGAGCAGAAGCGGCAGTTTTCCATCAATACCTCTGTGGTGCCGATCGAGTGGGAGGGGCATAAGATCAATATTCTGGACACCCCCGGATATTTTGATTTCGTCGGAGAGGTGGAGGAGGCAGTGAGCGCGGCGGGGGCTGCGATCATTGTGGTAAACGGTAAGGCGGGTATCGAGGTTGGCACCCAGAAGGCGTGGGAGCTCTGCGAGAAATACAAGCTGCCGAGAATCGTCTATGTCTCCAATATGGATGTTGACAATGCGTCGTTCAGACAGGTTGTGGAGGATATGACGAATGCCTACGGAAAGAGGATGGCTCCGTTCAATCTCCCGATCCGTGAGAATGAGCGGTTCGTGGGCTATGTGAACGTGATCGCTGAGACGGGTAACCGCTGGCAGGGCAAAGAGGTCGTTCCATGCGAGATACCGGAATACAATAAGGCGAACCTGCAGATCTGCCGTGACACGCTGATGGAGGCGGTCGCAGAGACCAGCGAGGAGATGATGGAGCGGTATTTCGGCGGAGAGACCTTCTCGGAGGCGGAGATCAGAGCGGCACTTCGGACGAATGTCTGTGACTGCAGCATCTTCCCTATGACGATGGGCTCCAACACGCTGTGTCAGGGTGTCTACACCCTGCTGGATGACATCATCAAGTATTTCCCCAGCCCTGAGAACAGGCAGGTTGCCGGCGTGAATATGAAGACGAGCGAGATCTATCATGCGGATTACGACTTCTCAAAGGCAAAGTCAGCCTACATATGGAAGACGATCGTTGATCCGTTCATCGGAAAATATTCGCTGATCAAGGTAAATTCCGGCGTTTTAAAGACGGATGACATGATCTATAACTTAGACCGCGACATTGAGGAGAAGATCGGAAAGCTCTATGTATTGCAGGGCAACAAGCCGATCGAGGTACCTGAGCTGCATGCGGGAGACATCGGTGCGCTCGCAAAGCTGACGGCGGCGAGAACGGGCAACAGCCTGTCGACAAAGGCGACACCGATCAAGTTCGGCAAATTTGAGATCTCGACACCGTACACCTACATGCGTTATAAGCCCCGCAACAAGGCGGATGTGGATAAGATTTCACAGGCATTGCAGAAGATCGGGCATGAGGATCTGACGATCCGCACGGTGAACGATGCGGAAAACCGCCAGACGCTGATCTACGGCATGGGTGACCAGCACCTTGAGATCATTGTCAGCAGATTGCTGAATGAATATAAGGTGGAGGTCGATCTGTCCCAGCCGAAGGTTGCCTACAGGGAGACGATCAAGAAGCAGTCGGATGTGGAATATAAGTACAAAAAGCAGTCCGGCGGACACGGACAGTACGGACATGTCAAGATGCGCTTCGGCCCGTCCGGTGATCTGGAGCAGCCCTATGTATTCGAGCAGGAGGTAGTCGGCGGCGCGGTGCCGAAGAACTTCTATCCCGCGGTGGAAAAGGGCTTGCAGGAATCTGTGGTGAAGGGGCCCCTCGCGGCTTATCCGGTTGTCGGCGTGAAGGCAGTGCTGTATGATGGTTCCTATCATCCGGTGGACTCCTCCGAGCAGGCATTCAAGATGGCTACGATCCAGGCATTCAAGAAGGGCTTTATGGAGGCGCACCCGGTGCTGCTTGAGCCGATCATGAGCCTCAAGGTGACGGTGCCCGAGAATTATACCGGGGACATCATGGGTGATCTGAACAAGAGAAGAGGGCGTGTGCTGGGAATGAATCCCGCACCCGGCGGAAAACAGATCATCGAGGCGGAGGTGCCGATGAGCTGCCTGTTCGGCTACTGTACGGATCTTCGTTCCATCACCGGCGGAAGAGGAGACTATTCCTATGAATTTGCCCGCTACGAGCAGACACCTTCGGATGTACAGGAGAAGGAGGTTGCGGCAAGAGCAGCCAAGGTGGCGGAAAACAACGCTGCGGAGTAAACAGGATACGGAAGTCTTTTACATCGGAATCACTTTGTGCTATAATAAAGAGCGTTTTATGAAAAAAATAGCATAATAGAAAGAAAAAGAGAGAGTTGTGATGAAAAGACTTCCGTGGCAGAATAAAGCATTTTTAATTATTGTCAGCCTTCTTGCGGCGATTGGCATGAGATACTGTATCTCTTTAGGGGAGAGCACGCTTGTATATTCCAATAGCATACTGGCATTCTTTGTCTGGGGCGGCTGGCTGCTTGCACTGATGAAGATAACAGCTGGAGAACATTGGGAAGAGATGATTGACTTTCTGAATGTGGGCTTTGGTTTCCTGTTGTTCTTTATGGGAAGCATGGTTGCCGGAGCAAAGCTGGAAAATGTCGGCAGCGTTGATTTCACAGAGTGGCAGATTTATGTAGTGACAGTGGTGACTGCGTTAGCGGCGTCTCCTTTTTTTGCGGCGGCGGTATATTATCTTCGGTGCAATAAGAGTGCTGGAAAGGAAGAGGCAGGGAAAAATGACAGAAAATACTTTGTTGGGGTATGGGTGTTGCTTTTCCTTGCCTATTTGCCGACCTTTCTGGCATCTTTTCCGGGCTTTTTTATCTATGATGCTGAGCAGGAAGTGTATATGGTGTTTACGGGGAAATATTCGGCACATCACCCAATCATGCATGTGCTTCTTCTTGGTTGGATTCTTCGGATTGTTTACGGCTTAACGAAGTCATATAATGCCGGAATAGCAGTGTATACGATTCTTCAGATGCTACTTGTGTCGGGCTGCTTTGCCTATGTGATGAGCTGGTTGAGAAGAATCAATGTCAAACGCTCAATACGGATTGCAGGTATCGTTTTTCTTGCGCTGTTTCCTACGGTCAGCATGTTTGTGTGCTGTTCGACGAAGGATGTTCTTTTTTCGGCGGGTGTGCTGTTGGTGACGACAATGCTTTGCAGGATCGCACGGGAGGGAGATGCCTTCTGGGAGCAGCGTGGAAATAAAGCGGGCTTTGTCCTCTCGGTGCTGATGGTGCTCTTTTTCAGAAATAACGGCATTTATGCGATGACATTAATTCTGCTTTTATTTGCCGCTGTCTACCGCAGATCGTGGAGAAAGTGGCTTACAACGGTGTTTTCGGCGTTCTTGATCTTCGGGACGGTGACGGGAGGAATGAAGGCTGTTCTGCACTACAGTGAGACAGAGGTAGCTGAGATGCTCTGTGTGCCTATGCAGCAGTTGGCAAGAGTTTATAATTATGAGAGGGACAGTTTCTTAATGGAAGAACAGGAGACTATGTTTGAACTGATTCCACAGATGATTCTGGAACAGTATAATCCGAAACTGGCGGATGACATTAAGTATAATTTCCTTGAGGATAATTTTAAGAGTGATCCCGGAAAGTATTTTTCTCTATGGTTCCGAAAAGGATTGCAGTATCCGGACGTTTACGCGAACTCTTTTCTGGAGAATACCTACGACTACTGGTATCCCGATGCGGTTTTGGATGGCTACACGGGGAAGCGGGTGATAGAGGGCGTATATTACGGAGAAAGCTCTTATTTCGCGTTCGAGACGGAGATGCCAGGTACAAGAAGGCATCTGTTACCATGGCTGGAGCGGTTCTATGAAAAACTCTCGCTGGAAATTTATCAGCAGAAGCTACCGGTGATTTCCATGCTTTTTTCCGTGGGCTTCTGGCATTGGGCATATGCCTTCCTCGCGTTTTATCTTCTTGTGACAAAGAAAAAACGGTTGGCACTTTCGTTTTCGCTGATGGGAGCACTTTATTTAACGGTGCTGCTAGGTCCAATCGCGCTTGTGCGCTATGTGCTGTATTTTTATTTCGCGGTTCCACTCCTGCTGGCTGCGCTGTTTGATACGGACACGCTGGTGGGCAGGAAAACGGTGGAACAGGAAATTTAATTCCGCGATTGCTTGACAGCGCAGGAGAAACACGTTAAAATAAGCAATAGTTTTCAATAGGAAAAGCGTTGATGAGGAGTAGTAAGCATATCGGACTTTCAGAGAGCCGTCGGCGGGTGCGAGACGGTAGCGAGATATTCCCAACTGGCCTCGGAGTTCCTTTCGTGAAGCATATGTCGCTGTGAAAACAGGGAATTTGTGTGTAGGAAAGGACGGCGGACACCGTTATCAGTTACAAAGTGCATATGGCGGGCGCGGCAGCAGCTGTGCGGTATGTCATATGAAATAGAGTGGTACCACGGAACAAAGCCCTTTCGTCTCTATACAGACGAGAGGGCTTTATGTGTAAGGAGGAAAAGCTATGGCAGTACCGTACAACCATCACGAGGTGGAGACAAAGTGGCAGAAGGTCTGGGATGATGAAAAAGCGTTCAAGACATCCGATGACTATTCAAAGCCGAAGTATTATGCGCTGGTGGAGTTCCCTTATCCGTCAGGTCAGGGACTTCATGTGGGACATCCCAGACCCTATACCGCGCTGGACATTGTGGCGAGAAAGAGAAGAATGCAGGGATATAATGTGCTCTATCCCATGGGCTGGGACGCATTCGGACTCCCCACGGAGAACTATGCGATCAAGAATCACATTCATCCTAAGATTGTGACCAAGAACAATGTGGAGCATTTCAAGAACCAGCTTCACTCTCTGGGCTATTCCTTTGACTGGGACAGAGAGATCAACACGACCGACACAGAATACTATAAGTGGACACAGTGGATCTTCTTAAAGCTGTTCAAGGAGGGACTTGCCTATAAGACGGAAATGCCGATCAACTGGTGTACCTCCTGCAAAGTCGGACTTGCGAACGAGGAGGTTGTGAACGGTGTCTGCGAGCGCTGCGGATCAGAGGTTGTCCGGAAGGTGAAGAGCCAGTGGATGCTGAAGATCACGGAGTATGCGGACAAGCTGCTGCAGGGACTTGACACGGTGGACTACATCGAGCGCGTCAAGGTATCACAGAGAAACTGGATCGGAAAGTCCACCGGTGCGGAAGTGGATTTCGCACTGACGGGCAAGGAGGATAAGCTCCGTATCTACACGACGAGACCGGATACCCTGTTCGGCGCGACCTATATGGTTGTTTCCCCTGAGCATCCGATCATTGATAAGTATAAGGATGAAATCAGGAATTATGACGCTCTCGTGGCTTACAGGGAGCAGGCGGCGAAGAAGTCCGACTTCGAGCGCACCGAGCTTGCAAAGGATAAGACGGGAGTACAGATTGACGGATTGACTGCGACAAACCCCGTGAATGGCAAGGAGATTCCGATCTGGATTTCGGACTATGTTCTTATGACCTACGGAACCGGTGCAATCATGGCGGTTCCCGCGCACGATGAGAGAGACTGGGATTTTGCAAAGAAATTCGATCTCCCGATCATTGAGGTCGTTGCGGGAAGCCCTGTCAGCGTACAGGAGCAGGTATATACCGATGTTGCGACGGGAACGCTGGTAAATTCCGACTTCCTGAACGGACTGTCCGTTGCGGATGCAAAGCAGAAGATCATTGCCTTCCTCGAGGAGAAGGGCATCGGCCACAGCAAGACCAACTTCAAGCTCCGCGACTGGGTATTCTCCAGACAGCGTTACTGGGGAGAGCCGATTCCGATTGTAAAGTGTGAGAAGTGCGGCTATGTGCCGCTTGATGAGAGCGAGCTTCCGCTGGAGCTGCCGGAGGTGGAGTCCTATGAACCCACGGACAACGGCGAGTCTCCGCTGGCATCCATGACAGACTGGGTAAACACGACCTGTCCCTGCTGTGGAGGTCCGGCGAAGCGTGAGACGGATACCATGCCCCAGTGGGCAGGTTCTTCCTGGTACTTCCTGCGCTATACCGATCCGCATAACACGGAGGCGCTTGCAAGCAAGGAAGCAATGAACTACTGGCTTCCGGTTGACTGGTACAACGGCGGTATGGAGCATACGACACTGCACCTGCTCTACTCCCGTTTCTGGCACAGATTCCTCTATGATCAGGGTGTCGTTCCCTGTCCGGAACCGTATCAGAAGAGAACCAGCCATGGCATGATCCTCGGTTCCAATGGCGAGAAGATGTCGAAGTCCAGAGGCAATGTAGTCAACCCGGATGACATCGTGAGAGAATACGGCGCAGATACCCTGCGTACCTACGAGATGTTTATCGGCGCATTTGATCTGAGCGCCGCATGGAGTGAGGACGGCGTAAAGGGCTGCCGAAGATTCCTTGAGCGTGTATGGAAGCTGCAGGATATTCTGACGGACGGCGACGGCTACAGCGCAGAGCTGGAGACGAAGATGCACCAGACCATTAAGAAGGTCTCCTCCGACTACGAGAATCTGAAGTATAACACTGCGATCGCTGCCATGATGGCACTGATCAATGAATTCTATAAGAAGGGTTCTGTCACAAAGGGCGAGTATAAGACTCTGCTGACGCTGTTAAACCCGGTGGCACCGCACATCACGGAGGAGCTCTGGCAGGCAGCGGGCTATGAGGGAAGGGTGTACCAGACAACATGGCCGGAGTACGACGAGGCGAAGACAGAGGAGAGCACCGTTGAGATCGCTGTTCAGGTCAACGGAAAAATCAGAGTGACGATTTCCGTTCCGAAGGACATTGACAAGGATGCGGCGATTGCTGCGGCGAAGGAAGCGCTGGGAGATAAGCTGACAGGAAACATTGTGAAGGAAATTTATGTTCCCGGTCGTATTGTCAATATTGTTGTAAAATAGACGGTAAATAAAACCGTGTGGATTCCAGATCCGGTACAGGCACCGGAGGATCCACACGGTTTTCTGTTTGCTATTTCTTTGTCTTTTCCAGAATTTTGTCGATTTTGGAAAGCTCCTCCGCAGAGCTGTGCTTTCTGATCGCGGCGATTGCTGCATTCATTTCCTGCGGGGTAAAGGTCAGATTTTCCTGCTTTGCCCTCTTTAACATCGGCATCATGAACGTCATCATTTCTTTCTGGCTCTTTCCGTGCCCCTCGTCGAACATTTTTCCGAGAAAATCCAGTTTTTTCTGGGGGATGTCCTTGACAAGCGGATCGGACATCCATTCGGGTCTCTGACTCATTTTTGTTAGGTCTCCTTTCCAAACATTGAAAAAAGCGCTGACATATCCGCGCCGGGCATACCTGTCATGCCGGACAGAAGGTCTGCGGCATTATCTCCGCCGAAGCCCTCGGGGAACAGCTCCTTCATCATCTGCATCATTTCCATCATATCCTTCATCCGGGAAAGATTGGAAAGCATGGATTTCATGCCCTCGATTCTCCCGCGTTCAGCCTGGTTCCCATAGGGGAGCAATTCGTCCAGAAGCTCCAGCGTACCGGTCTGATCGCCCGAAAAAAAGTCCACGGACAGCTTTCCGGCATTCTGGGCACAGACGGTGGGAGGAAGACTGCGCAGGCGCCACGCGTGCTGCAGCTCCAGATACTTGATATAGATAGCGAAAATTCCCTGTTGTTCCGGAGGAATCCATGAGAACAATATTTTCAGCATCTGAATCCGGTTGGTGGTGAAAGCTGCGTCGAATGCTGAGATCAGGCATGTTCCCCTATCCTCCATGTTGCTACCGCCTTTCTGAAAGCTTTTGTTATTCTATCTTATGTACCGGCAGGAGGGCTTATGTATCCATTGAAAACAGGCTCCGTGGGGAGCCTGCCTTCAGAGATGGATAGGAATTAGTTGCAGCCGCATCCACAGCCGGAGCCGTTGCCGTTGCCACAGAAGCAGGAGAGCAGCAGGATCCAGATAATCCAGTCGCAGCAGCTGTTGTTTCCGCCGCCAAGAATGCCGCAGCCATTGTTGCCACAGCCGTTGTTTCCGCAGCCGTTATTACCGCCGCAGAAGAACAGCAGCAGGATAATCCAGATACAGCTGTTGTTGCATCCATTGTTGTTCTGTGCGCCAGCACATCCGCAGGAATCGTTACATCCGCAGTTGGTAGCAGTCAAATCACTCATTTTAGTGCCTCCAAAATGTTTGTTTTATGGTTTATTGTATGCACCCCTGCCTGTCAATGTTTCATACAAAATGCTTGCATTAATTCTGATATGTATTAAAATAGAAAGGGGATAAAATTTAGTATAAGGGATTGCCATGACACAAAAGGATTTTACAGTAGAGGGCAGACAGTTTCGGACGGAGAGCGATTATGCCCGCGCGCTGCATGACAAGAAAATAATAGACAGGCTGCGTGACGGGACGGACTGGAACAGCCGCACAGAGCTGGAAAGGCTGAAGGGTGAGCTTAAAGCGGGGAAATACAGGTTTCTGACGCTTCTGGGCGAGGACTTTGCCGAGGAGGTTCAGGAGGCGCTGCAAAGACTGCCTGCGGCGTCCGGCAGAGCCGGAAGGAAGGCTGCCGGGAAAAGTACGGGACAGAGAAAACCGCAGCCGAAGAACGGCAGAAAGCCGCAGAAAAAGAAGCCGAGAGATGATGTTGCAGCCTCTGCGGAGATGGATGCCTTTGTAAAGCTGGAACTGAAACGACAGGAGAAGCGCAGGAAGCTGACAATTGCCCTGTGCAGTCTGGTCGCGGTCAGCTGCCTTGGATATTTCGGGGTATATTCCTGGTATATTTACAGAACCGATCAGCGCAACCAGCAGCTGATTGATCTGAAAAACCAGACGGTGGAAACCACACCGGCACCATCCGTGGAGAGCGGTCCGCAGTACACGCTGGATGAGGCTCCGGAGGCAAGAGAAGTACTGGATGAGTATAAAAATTTATTAAATAAGAATAAAAAGCTAATCGGATGGCTGAAAATTGACGATACAAATATAGACTTCCCTGTCATGCAGACTTCGGATAATGAATACTATCTCAATCATAATCTGAATCAGGAGTATGACAGAAACGGAACAATCTTTATGGACAAGGATTGTGATGTCCTTAAGCCCAGCACGAATTACATAATTTACGGACATCACATGAAAAGCGGAAAGATGTTCGGCAAGCTGGACAAGTATCAGGATCAGGAATACTGCGAGGAACATAAGTACATTCAGTTTGATACCATCTATGAGAAGGGAACCTACGAGGTCATGTATGTGTTCCGATCCAGAGTGTACAGCGAAGAGGAAATTGTTTTCAAATATTATCAGTTTATAGATGCAGACGGTGAGCAGCAGTTTGATTCTTATATGGAAGAAATGGCGTCCATGTCGCTCTTTGATACGGGAGTGACAGCAGAGTACGGCGATCAGCTTCTGACACTGTCCACCTGCGACTATCAGGAGAAAAACGGTCGTTTTGTGGTAGTTGCAAAGAAGATAAAGGAGTAGTGACAATGACAAACATTGTGAAGAAAAAGACGAGAAGACTGAAAAGATCAATCCGCAGGACACTGGGAACCTTATTTCTGGTGTCGGCGCTTGTTGTGGCGGCGATCCCGACAGACGGGCTCAGGCAGGTTCAGGCAGACCCGGCGAGTTCGGCCGGCTATCAATCCAATCTGACCTGGGATCAGCAGATACAGGTGCAGGGCAGATCCAAGATTCCGCTGATTAATGTCAATGAGCAGAATATTTTCACAAATGAGGACGGTGTGTTCCGGTTTGCCTATGTCAGAGAGTCCGCGGACAGCTCTAATTATATTGCGGTTATTCTGGGCTACAGTGCCGGAAATCTGACGAACAATGCCCTGACGATTCCGGATACCGTGGACGCTTATGCAAAATACCAGAAGAATGATGGCTCCAACGGCGGCTATGTGGCGGTGAGCCAGAGCAGAGAGCCG
>USGM01000027.1 GCA_900554205.1 uncultured Lachnospiraceae bacterium | reverse complement strand
GGTACAGTTGTCAGCGCATCCATCAAGATTGCCGGTGACGACTTTGACGAGGCAATCGTCCGCTATATGAGAAAGAAACATAATCTGCTGATCGGTGAGCGCACTGCCGAGGATCTGAAAATTAAGATCGGTTCAGCGTACCCGAGAGCAGAGATTGACTATATGGATGTCCGTGGCCGAAACCTGGTGACAGGTCTGCCGAAGACGGTAAAGGTTTCCTCCGAGGAGACCGAGGAGGCGCTGCGCGAGACGACCGCACAGATCGTTGAGACGATTCACAGCGTACTGGAGAAGACACCGCCCGAGCTGGCAGCCGACATTGCGGACAGAGGAATCGTCCTGACCGGCGGCGGAAGCCTTCTGCGCGGACTGGAAGAGCTTGTTTCAGCAAAGACGGGAATCAATACCATGACTGCTGAGGATCCGATGACAGCAGTGGCAATCGGAACCGGAAAATACGTGGAATTCCTTTCCGGCTATAGAGAAAATTAAGAGAAACGCTGTCGGCGATGAGAGACCGGCAGGGAGGAGGCACTGATGCTCAAAGGCTTGTATACCGCCTACACGGGAATGATTAATGAACAGAACCGCATGGATACCATGACGAACAATTTGGCGAATGCGTCAACGGTCGGCTTTAAGAAAGAGGGAGCTACCAGCCAGTCCTTTGACAGCATACTTACCGTTAAAATCAAGGATCAGTCCATCGGACTGCAGAACGTCCAGAAGCTGGGAACGAATAATCCCGGTGTAAAGATCGGCGAGAATTACACCGATTTTGGACAGGGCTCATTCCGCATAACGGATAATACCTACGATCTTGCCCTTGCCGGAGAAGGCTTCTTTGCAATCGAGTTTACCAACAAGGCGGGCGAGACCTCTACCATGTATACGAGAGCCGGTCAGTTCACTCTGAATAAGGACGGTTATCTGGTCACGGAGGACGGTGACTATGTGCTCAGCACACAGAATAACAGGATCAGGCTGAATACGCTGATTGATGCCAAGATTTCCAACGACGGCACGATCACCCAGAACGGTGTAGCTGTGGCAAAGATTCAGGTTACGGACTTTGAGGACTATAATTATCTGGAGAAATACGGCGAGACCTATTACCGGCCTGTGGAGGGAGCGAGAACCACGACCACGGACGCACAGGTAAAATCCGGGTATCTGGAAATGGCAAATGTTCAGGTCGTTTCGGAGATGGTAAACCTGATAGCGATTACCCGGGCTTACGAGAGCAATCAGAAGATCATCCAGACCTATGACGAGTCACTGGGAATTGCAGTGTCACAGCTTGGACGGATTCAGTAAGGAGGCAGGATAAATGGTAAGAAGCTTATGGACGGCGGCAACAGGCATGATTGCCCAACAGACAAATATTGACACAATCGCTAACAATCTCGCAAATGTAAATACAAACGGTTATAAGACGCAGGTAAATGAGTTCAAGAGTCTCCTTTACCAGACGCTGCAGACAAAGACGACGACGGCAAACGGAGAGCAGAAGCCTACCAGCGCGCAGGTCGGACTCGGTGTCCGCAACTCTGCGATCACCTCGGTCTTCAAGACGGGCAACATGATCTCGTCGGAGAGCGAAACGGCATTTGCAATCGACGGAAAGGGCTTCTTCGCTGTTCGCGGTGAGGATGGAAATACATATTACACACGCAACGGTAATCTGAAGTTTACACTGGCGACCAACGGAAATATGCTGGCGACGACAGACGGACTTCCGGTGCTGGATACGAACGGACAGCCGATCATTCTCGGCAACAACTATATTCTTAACAGGATCACCGTGGATAAGCTGGGCAATCTCTGCTATCCCGATGCAAACAATAACCCGCAGCTGATCGGCAGGAGAATCGGAGTATTCCAGTTCAATAATCCCAATGGTCTGGAGAAGGAGGGCGACAGCCTTTACCAGCAGACGGTGGCAAGCGGACAGCCGATCAACGAAGCGACGAACGCGAACGTTGAGAGAAGTAATATTCTGCAGGGCTATCTGGAAGGCTCCAACGTGCAGGTGGTGGACGAGATGGTCAACATGATCGTTGCACAGCGTGCCTATGAATTGAATTCCAAGGCGGTAACGGCTTCGGATGAGATGCTGCAGCAGGCAAATAATCTCAGACGCTGATAAAGAAGATCAAGATTGAAAAATAGAATTTTTCAATCTTGCGCAGAAATGGAGATGAAGGATGATGGATGTCAGCAATATTGCTTCAATGTATAGCGACGTATATGCAAACGCGGCGAACCAGTCGGCATCAAAGCTGCAGGACAGATTACAAAGTACTGCAAAGAATGCGGCGACGGATGACGAGCTGATGGATGCGTGTAAGCAGTTTGAATCCTATTTTATCGAGCAGATGTACAAGGCGATGGTAAAGACCATTCCGCAGAACGAGGAGACATCGGGATCGACCAGCACTATGATGGATTATTACAAGGATCAGATGATACAGTCGATCGCCGACCAGACGACAGAGCAGAGCGGCTTCGGGCTGGCGCAGATGCTGTATGAACAGATGCGCAGAAATTACGGACTGGATGCGGATTCTATTCAGGCGGGTACAGAGGAATAACAGAGACACGAAATGAGCACAAGGCTGCCGGACAATGGCAGCCTTTCTTTCGCTATGAAAAAGATGGGGACGGACGATGGAAACGATTACCGGATATGTGGAGCATATCATATTCAGCAACAGTGAAAACGGATATACGGTCATGAATCTTGTCGCGGACGGCGAGGAGATTACCTGCGTTGGCATGTGCAAGGGGCTGACGCAGGGGGAAAATATCGCGGCTGACGGAGACTATATTGAGCATCCGGTGTACGGCAGACAGTTCAAGCTGAGCAGCTTCCGCACAATCGCGCCGAAGGACAGCGCCAGCATGGAGCGCTATCTCGGCTCGGGGGCAGTCAAGGGGGTCGGCGCGGCGCTCGCGGCGAGAATCGTGAAGAAGTTCGGGGACGATACCTTCCGCATCATAGAGGAGGAGCCGGAGAGACTGGCGGAGATCAAGGGCATCAGCCTGCGCAAGGCACAGGAGATTGCCGTGCAGATGGAGGAAAAGAAGGATCTGCGGGAGGCACTGGTATATTTGCAGCAGTACGGGATCTCGAACGCGCTTGCAGTGAAGATATATGATGCCTACGGGATGAATCTGTATGGGGTTTTGAAGGAAAATCCGTATAAGCTGGCGGAGGACATCCCGGGAGTAGGCTTCCGCATGGCGGATGAGCTGGCTGCGAAGATAGGCATCCATACGGATTCGGACTACCGCATACGGAGCGGCATTTTCTACACGCTGCTACAGGCTGTGGGGGAGGGGCACTGCTTCCTTCCGATCGATATGCTCCTTGAGAGGGCGGCGGAGCTGCTGCAGGTGAACGGTGAGTACATCCGTCCACAGATTGATAATCTCATGATGGATAAAAAGTTGGTGGTCAAGGGGGAAAATGTATTTGCGTCCTCATATTTCTATGCGGAACTGAACTGCGCGAGAATGCTGCATGAGCTGAATCTTCCGATGCAGGAGAGTGAAAATCTGCCGTCGCAGAATGCCGCGATCGAGAAGCAGCTGGAAAAGCTGGCGACAGCGCTGCATATGGAGCTGGACGAGCTGCAGAAGAAGGCAGTGCTGGAATGCATCCGCAACGGTGTCTTCATCCTGTCGGGAGGCCCCGGCACGGGAAAGACAACGACGATCAACATGATCATCCGGTATTTCGAGGCGGAGGGGCTGGATATCTTTCTGGCGGCTCCTACCGGGCGTGCCGCAAAGCGCATGACAGAGGCGACCGGCTTTGAGGCGAGGACGGTGCACAGGATGCTGGAGTTGAACAGCGCCCTCTCGGACGAGAACACAAGGAAGGTCAATTTTGAGAGGAATGAGGAGAATCCGCTGGAGGCGGATGTCGTTATCATAGATGAGATGTCGATGGTGGACATCCAGCTGTTTCAGGCACTGCTCAAGGCGGTCGCACCCGGCACGAGACTTGTGCTTGTGGGGGATGTGAACCAGCTGCCAAGCGTGGGGCCAGGACAGGTGTTGAGAGATATCATTGACAGCGGGCAGTTCCCCACCGTGGAGCTGAAGAAGATTTTCAGGCAGGCGGAGAAAAGCGACATTGTTGTGAATGCGCACAGAATTAACAATGGGGAACAAATCGCGCTGGATAATAAGTCCATGGATTTCTTCATGCTGGAGAGAAGCGATGTCAATGTCATTTACAAGCATATGATCCAGCTGATCCGTGAAAAGCTGCCGAAGTACGTGGATGCAACGCCCTATGATATTCAGGTGCTGACACCCATGCGAAAGGGCAGTCTTGGCTGCGAAACGCTCAACGGCATCCTGCAGCAGTATCTGAACCCTCCGGCACCCGGAAAGCGGGAGCATGTCAGCGGAAGCGAGATTTACCGCGAGGGCGACAAGGTCATGCAGGTGAGGAACAACTATCAGCTGGAGTGGGAGGTCGTCAGCAAGTACGGCATACCTATAGACAAGGGAATGGGCATATTCAACGGAGATATGGGAAGGATCATAGAGATCAATGAGAATGCCTCGAGCATGGTGGTGGAATATGACGAGCAGCGCAGGGTGACCTATCCGTTTTCCCTGCTTGAGGAGCTGGAGCTGTCCTATGCAATCACAATACACAAGTCGCAGGGAAGCGAATACCCGGCGGTGCTGCTGCCGCTGCTGAGCGGCCCGAGAATGCTGTTTAACCGGAATCTGTTGTACACGGCGATCACGCGTGCGAGAAACTGTGTCACGATTCTGGGGAGCAGTGCAACGGTGCGGGGGATGATAGAGAACAACAGTGAGAACCGGAGATTTACGGCGCTGGCCGAAAGAATCCGTGAGGTATGCGGGCAGATATGGGGAGAGTAAAAGCAAAGCTGAGAAAATGGTGTGATGGGGTTCTGCGGGCGGTCTATCCTGTGCACTGTCCGGTGTGCGATGAGCTTGTCGATGAGCCGGGGGAGAAGATCTGCGCGGAATGTCTGGGAAAAATAAAGCTGCTGACACCGCCGTGGTGCATGCGCTGCGGAAGAAAGGTGCAGGAGGGGGAGGAATACTGCCGGGACTGCAGGGAGAAGCGGCATGCCTTTGACAGGGGAAGAGCCTTGTATGAGTATACGGATGCGGCGGCATCCATCTACCGCTTCAAGTATGCGGGGCGGAGAGAATACGCCGAATTTTTCGGCGAGGAGATCGCGGAGTATCTCGGGGATTTTATCAGACAGATAAAACCGGACGGGATTGTGCCGATCCCGCTGCACAGGCGCAGATATGCCAGAAGGGGCTACAATCAGGCGGAGCTGCTCGCAAGGGAGACGGGGCGGCGGCTGGGGATTCCGGTGTATCCGAAAATGCTGGTTCGTGTCAGGAATACCGTGCCGCAGAAGAAATTAAATCCGCAGGAACGCCAAAATAATTTGAAAAAGGCTTTCAATATAGGCAGAAATGATGTAAAATTAAAGGTGATACTGGTTTTTGATGACATATATACCACCGGCAGTACGATTGATGAGGCTGCCAGAGCCCTGCGTGAGGCAGGCGCTGAGAAAATCTATTTCATTACCCTTGCCTGCGGCGCGGGCATATAGGGAAAACCGGAGGGATACTATGAATATTAAAAATTGCAGAGCCTGTGGCAGAATATTTAACTATGTCGCCGGACCGGTGATCTGTCCTGCCTGTCGGGAAGGACTGGAAGCGAAATTCCAGGAGGTAAAGGAATATGTGCGTGAGCACAAGGGTGCAGGAATCGCCGAGGTGGCTGAGGCGTGTGACGTGGAGCCGTCGCAGATCCGGCAGTGGCTTCGCGAGGAGCGGCTGGAGGTGACAGAGGATTCCGCAATGTTCCTGAACTGCGAGGCGTGTGGGGCTCCGATCAGATGCGGCAGATTTTGTGACAAGTGCAAGGCAAGCATGAAAAAGGACTTCAGGGAAATTATAGATTCACAGCGTCCGGTGCAGCTGCAGCCGCGTAGGGACAAAGAGGACGGAAACCCTAAGATGAGATTCCTGTAGACCGGAGGAGCTGCTATGCTGAACGAAGAACGTGTAGTATTGATGACACAGATGGCTTCCTATGAAAATGGCGACGGCAAGAAGAACATGAAGATCGGCAATTATTTCCGAAGCGATTATATTGCGGTGCAGGTGCTGAAGGCTGTCATTTGCGGAACCATTGCGTTTGCCATCGTATTTGCGCTGTATATTTTTTACGACTTTGAGGTTTTTATGCAGGATCTGTATAAGATGGATCTGCTTTCCTTTGCCAAGAATATCCTGATTTATTATGTTGTGTTTGTGGTTGGGTACAGCCTTCTGACCTATGTGATCTGTACCTATCGCTACGCAAAAGCAAAGAACAGCCTGAAGTGCTACTATCATAATTTGAAGAAGCTGAACTCGCTCTATGGCGGAGATGCCGCGAGAAAATCAGCTGGAGGACATAAATGACAGGTTTACTGGAAATAAGAGAAAAATTGAAGCAATTATACAGCAGATATGAGGCATTTGTGCTGCCGATCCTGAAGTTCCTGCTGGCATTTGTCGTGCTCAGCATGCTGAATGGGAAGATTGGTTATATGAGCAAGATTGACAATATTGCCATAGTGCTGATCGTGGCGCTGATGTGCTCCTTTCTGCCGACGAATTTTATTGTGCTGTTTGCGGCTGCTTTCAGTCTGGCGCATATGTATGCGCTGTCGATGGAGGTGGCGCTGGTAGGGTTGTGCGTGTATCTTGTGATGTTTCTTCTCTACTTTCGCTTCAGCCCGAGGGATACGCTGCTTGTGCTGCTGACGCCGATGCTCTGCTCGATGAAGATACCGTATGTGATTCCGATAGCGGCAGGGCTTGTCTGCGCGCCGACGGCAATCGTGTCTGTCGGCTGTGGTGTGGCAGTTTTTTACCTGTTACAGACGGTCGTCAACAGTGCGTCTACGATAAACACACTGGGGGCAGAGGAGGCCACGGCAAAGATCCGGCTGATTATAGACGGGATCGTGGGAAATAAGGCGCTGCTCGTTGTAATCGCGGCATTTTCAATCACAATACTGACGGTATATGTCATCAGGAAAATGGCAATTGCGCATTCATGGACGGTTGCAATGGCGGTCGGCGTTATGGTTGACATTGTTGTCCTGCTGATCGGCGATCTGCTCTACGACATCAACATTTCGGTCATCGGTGCGCTGCTTGGCTCAATCCTTGCACTGGCAGTGGCGAAGATCCTTGAATTTTTCAAATTCTGCGTGGATTACAGCCGCACGGAAAAGGTGCAGTTTGAGGATGATGAATATTATTATTATGTCAAGGCGATTCCGAAGATGTCGGTGACAGCTCCTTCCAAGACGGTAAAGAGAATCAATGCGCAGCACAGCCGCAGCGGGGAACGCAGTGTTGTCACGGAGAGAACCACAGGCAGCAAGGGCGGAACGCAGCGGGCAAGAGGCGACTACAGGGGCGGCAGGAGTGTTACCATCGGCAGCACGGACGCAGACCTGAATAATGAGAATGAAATAGACGATTACGAAGATCTTTTCTAAGAGAAGGTTACCCGGGGACGGGATAAAACAGATAGAGGCGAGATGTTAGGCAGATGCAGTGGTTTGAGACAATAGTTGATTATGTGAAGAGCTTCAGCACATACAGAACGACGATCGATGCGGGGGATATTCTGGAAATTCTCATCATCGCGTTTTTGCTGTACTATATTTTAAAATGGATGAAAACGACCAGAGCATGGCAGCTTTTAAAGGGGCTTGCCGTGATCTGTGTTTTTCTGTTGCTGGCTTTTATCATGGACATGACAACGATTCTCTGGCTTGCACAGAATCTTCTGAGCTTCGCGGTGATGGCAATCGTCGTCGTCATGCAGCCGGAGCTGCGTCATGCACTGGAAGAGCTGGGAAAAAAGAATTTCCTGCCGTCCGGCGTCTTTACGGATTCCGGCAAGAGAGAGCAGGAGCTCTTCTCTGAGAAGACAATCAATGAAATCGTCAAGGCGTGCTTTGAGATGGGAAAGGCAAAGACGGGCGCGCTGATTGTGATCGAACAGAAGGAATCCCTTCGTGACTATGAGCGGACGGGAATCGAGGTGGATGGCATTGTGACCAGCCAGCTGCTCATCAATATTTTTGAACATAATACTCCGTTGCACGACGGAGCTGTTATTGTGCGGGGAAACAGAGTGACCTCTGCAACCTGCTATCTTCCGCTGTCTGACAATCTGGACCTGAGCAAAGAGCTCGGAACCAGACACCGCGCCGGAGTTGGCGTCTCGGAGGTGACGGATTCCCTGACAGTCATTGTCTCCGAGGAGACGGGAAAGGTCAGCGTGGCGTATGAGGGGAAGCTTGAGAGAGGATTTACTCCCGATGACCTGAAGGCGAGACTACAGAAAGTCCTGAACAGACAGGAGGAGGAAAAGCCGAAGGGAAGACACATCTGGAAAGGGAGGAGCAAGACAAAGCATGAAAAAGAGAATCTTTCATAACTGGGGTCTCAAGCTGGCTTCTCTGTTGCTGGCTTCTCTGCTGTGGTTTGTAGCGGCGCAGATCGCAGATCCCAAGGAGACGGTCTATTTTTCCAACATACCGGTGACGCTGACGAATACCGAGCTTCTTGAAAAAGAGGGGAAGGTTTATGAAATTCTGGACAATACGGACACTGTTCGCGTGACAATCCGCGCACCGCGAAGCATCACCAGAAATCTGCGGGCATCCGATATTATTGCAGAAGCCGATATGAACAGACTTACAGACATAAATACCATTGTTATTTCATATAATGTTCAGAATGTGCAAAGCTCCAGCGTTGAGACGATCCGGGGCGATCATGATGTCGTAAGGCTGACGGTGGAAGATAAGTCCAGCAAGTGGATCAGAGTCCAGCATCAGACGGTAGGAGAGGTTGCGGAAGGGTATATGGTGGCGAGCGTATCTCCCGACCAGAACCTGATAGAAGTCACGGGCCCTAAGTCGGCAGTGGAGCGTATTGCATACGCGAGGGTCGAGGTGGATGTGACCGAAGTGAGCACAAATATGTCGCTGAATGTAGAGCCGCTGCTCTATGATTCGGAGGGAAAACTTCTTGAGCTTCCGAGCGTCAGCCGGAACGTGGATCAGATCCATATGTCGGTTGAGGTGCTCGCAACGAAGGAAGTGCCGATAGAACTGAATGTGATGGGTGTTCCTGCGGAGGGCTATCTTGCAACCGGAGTGACGGAGTGCGTACCCTCTACGGTGATGATTGCGGGCACGCCTGCTGCACTGGCAAGTGTGACGAGCATTTCCATTCCCGAGGAACAGCTGAACATTACTGGCGCAAGCGGCGATATGGTCAATGTCATCAATATCAAGGACTACCTGAAAGACAATGTCAGACTTGCCGACAGCAGCTTTAACGGAAGGGTTACTGCAACGGTATATATCGAGCCCATTGTCGAGAGAGACTTTGTTCTGGAGCCGGAGGACTTCACCCTGCTCAACGTGCCGGAGGGCTATGAGACAGAGATTGTCGTCCATGAGGATTCGCCATACCAGCTTATGATTTCGGGGCTGAATGACGCGGTTTCTGCGGTGCAGGAGAGTGCTGTCAGGACGACGATCGACATTGCGGCATGGCTGCAGGAGCAGGAGCTGGAGGAGCCCGGGGATCACACTTATGAAATACCGGTGAAATTCTCGCTTCCCGATGGTGTAACTGAGGAAAATGAAGTAAGTATAAGGGTAAAGTTCACCAAGACAGAGGTTTTATAAAGAATAAAACGGATTGGAACGGACATGTGTCAGAGCAAAAATTGACTTGTGCTTCCGGGTGGCTCATGATATGATGAAGTGGAAGAAGGGAGCTGTCCGGCAGCAGAGATTGGAGGGAAAGACAAAATGGTAAGTCAGAAGGTAGTGATCAAGAATCCTACAGGTCTGCATCTCAGACCGGCGGGTATTCTGTGTAAGGAGGCAATGCAGTTTAAATCCTTGATCACGTTTACATTTAGGGAAAATACGGCAAACGCAAAGAGCGTGCTGAGCGTGTTGGGTGCGTGTGTGAAATGCGGAGATGAAATCGAATTCGTCTGCGAGGGAGAGGATGAGAAGGAAGCTCTTAAAACTCTGGTTCGCGCAGTGGAAGACGGATTGGGAGAATAAAGAAATAAAATAAGGAAACAAAAGGTGGGCATATCGAAACGATATGCCCATCATGCTTTAGCGGAAGGTGAAATTGTCGCCGGATTGAATAATACAGATCATAGTCTTGCCGGTGTTGAGTGAAATTTCGGTTCCTGAGTCATCATAGAACCTTGTCGCGCCATAGTCGCTTAACTTTTTCCATGTCACATGAATACCCCTGCCCTCTGTGAAAAACCATCCGTCCTGAGTGGTGTCAAGGCAGTCAACAGAGAGATAGCCTTCGCCGATGTCTTCGCCCTGAACGTTTTGTACAAGAAGGTTCTTAAAGGCTAACTGCTTCCCGGTCGCTGCGTCCATATGAGGGCCGTCGGTGCCGCCGGAAAGATGCTGCGAGCGGTAGTAGAGTCCGTCCTGCGGGTTGTAATCAAAATAGCATCTTGTGACGGGATAACAGCCGGACATGTCGATGTAGGTGGCAGCAACGGCGGCAGTGCCATACTGCTCAAGAGTGTTCGGCGTTTTGCTGTCAGCAAACTGAAAATGCTGTTCGTCGCAGAGCCCGCGGTAGCTCAGGGAATACCCCTTTGCGTTCAAGACATCCAGAATTCCCTGTCCGGTCGCATATAGATTGTGCGGTCTCTGCCGGGAGGAATCACGGAAAAATGCGCCGGCATCGGGAGAACTGTTTTCGTTGATTGTCTCCGTGTCCGGCAGCGCCAGCAGTTCGTTCACGAAAAAGGGCTGCCCGGAATGTACGATGAACGCATCCCATTCAAATGCCCAGTAGGCGAAATAGGAGCGTAGGCTTCGGATGTTGCCGATCTTGTCCAGATCCTTCCAGTCCTCGAAAATGGCGAGCAGACGTGTCATGCGCCCCTCTACGTTTGCCTCATACAGGACGGAGGCATTGGAAATGTTGTAATGGGGCAGGGCATTGCTCTCGTTTGGAATCATTACGGCGATCGGTCTGAGGTCAGCAGCCGCTTCATCGATCCATTCATTTGTGAGTCTGCTGCGCACCATGCCCTCGTGGAGGGAAGGCGCATCCTCCCCTGCCAAAGTCTCTGAAGATATTACAGATCCGGTGTCATCGGAAGCCGATCCGGATGTATTTATTATATTATCTGAAATTACATTGCCAGAAGCGGGTTCACCCAGACTGCAGGCGCACAACAGAGTGCACAAAGCCAGAACGGAACCCAGTTTTAGTCTCCTCATAAGTAAGTCAGTCTCCTTTGAATAGATTCATCTTATCACAAAAAACGCACAGCGTCTCGCGGCAGGTTAAAAGTTAAGAATATTTAATAAAGATGGTGGCGCAGCGGATGCTTTTGGCTTGCCTATTGCGGGCTGGAATAGTATACTGTTTATATTCATAAATGCCGTGAGGCGGAAAGTGTTGGATGTGACATGAAGCTGTTAAGCGTTATTGTTCCCTGCTATAATGAGGAGGAGAGCGTAGGGCTTTTTTATGAGGAATTGACAAAGAATGATCCTTATTTTGCGCAGAAGGATATGGAACTTGAGCTTCTCTATATCGATGACGGTTCTGTGGACAGAACTGTTGAGGAGGCCAGAAAACTCCGTGACAAGGACGAGCGGGTACATCTTGTGTCGTTTTCCAGAAATTTTGGAAAGGAAGCCGCAATGTTTGCAGGCATGGAGCATTCAAGGGGCGACTATGTTGTGATCATGGATGTGGATCTGCAGGATCCGCCTTCTCTTCTGCCGCAGATGCTGGAGGGAATCGAGGAGGGGTATGACTCTGTTGCGACCAGACGTGTCAGCCGTAAGGGGGAGCCACCGGTGAGAAGCTTCTTCGCCAGAATGTTTTACAGGCTGATGAAGAAGATATCCAAGACGGAAATTATGGATGGGGCGAGGGATTACCGGCTGATGACCAGACAGATGGTCAACGCGATTCTCTCCATGAAGGAATACAACCGCTTTACCAAGGGCATCTTCGGCTGGGTCGGCTTCAGGACGAAGTGGCTGGAATACGAAAATGTGGAGCGCGCCAGGGGCGAGACGAAGTGGAATTTCTGGAAGCTCTTTTTGTATTCGCTCGATGGTATCACGGCATTTTCGACGGTGCCGCTGATGATCGCTTCGGTGGTGGGTGTCTTATTCTGCTTTCTGGCTTTTGTTATGATTATTTTTATTATAGTGCGGAAGCTGGTGTTCGGGGATCCGGTTTCGGGCTGGCCTTCACTGGTGTGTATCATGCTTTTCCTGAGCGGGGTGCAGTTTTTCTGTACCGGAATCCTCGGACAGTACCTTGCCAAGACCTATATGGAGGTCAAGAGACGCCCGATTTATCTGGTGAAGGAGGAGCTATAAAATTTCTTAACACTTTCTTAGCGGGCAAAAGTATTCACAATCTCGATTATATATGATAATATATAACTGTTCATCGAAGAGAAAGAGTATGAATCGACATAAGAAAGGGGAATTCAAGTGGAGATTGATGCTGTAAAGGATTGTGAATTGGAAAGATACATAACAGATATCATGTTGGATGTGGGGGTACCGGCGCATCTTAAGGGGTATCATTATCTGAGAGATGCAATTCTGCTGTCGGGAAGGGATATGGAGGTCGTAAGCAGTGTGACCAAGCTTCTGTATCCGACGGTGGCAAAGAGATTTAAGACAACGAATCAAAAGGTAGAGAGAGCGATAAGGAACGCGATTGAAGTGTCCTGGGAGAGAGGTAATACAGAGACCTTTGAGAAAATGTTCGGCTATTCGGCGCAAGAAGGAAGAACAAGGCCGACGAACAGCGAGTACATTGCCCGAATTGCCGATATGATCCGTCTGGATATTAAGGCAATGTAACTGTAAACCCAGACTCTTTCACGAGAACATAGAAGCAGTCAGCCGCATAGTGCGGCCGGCTGCTTTTGCTTGTGTGGGCATCCTAAGTGTGTTAAAATAGACTCATGTACTTTTACGAGGTGAAGCATGGGAAGAAAGTTTTCTCTTACGGATTTTGTGGTATTTCTATTGATTGCCCTGATCGGGGCAGCGGAGGGAGCGCATTTGTATGCTGTGCTGCTGCATCGGGCATTTTCCCAGTGTGTTCCGGTGTTTATCGCTGCGGCGGTGGCATTTCTGGCGCTGCTTTGCGGCTATTTTTTGTGGTGCAAAAAAAGAGAAGGAGCAGTGACGGGCGACAGGGTAAAGTTCTCGCGGAAGGAAAAGTTTCTGCTTCTGCTGTTTGGCGCTCTTGTGCTGTCCCAGATACTGTTTGTTGCGTCGGGGACATGGGTGTACCTGAAGGGTGATATGACGGTAGAGACGGTGGGAAGCTTTCTGGAGACGAATGCTGTTTACAGTGTAAATCCCATGACAGGTGGCGCATATCAGGGCGGCATCCCGATGCGGCTTAAGGTATTGTGTCTGCCGACCCTGTATGGGGTGCTCAGCAGAATAACAGGCATCCGGCCGGAATATCTGGTATGGCAGATCATTCCCGTGTTTACGTTGCTGTTTGCCTATGCGGCATACAGCAGTCTGGCAAGAAGCCTGTTCCCGGAAGAGCGGGAAAAGAGACTGCTGTTTCTTGTGCTCGTAGCGATCCTGATCTGGATTGGAAGCTATCGGTATGGCATGGATGGCTTTGGGATTCTGTACGCCGGATGGAGAGGGGTAACCTTGCGCAACATGATACTGATTCCCTATGCATTATCCCTGTGCCTGAGAAAAAAGTATTTTCTGGCGCTGGCATGTCTGGCGGCGGAGGCATGCATCGTCTGGACGCTGTATGGTCTGGGGGCATGCCTGATAGTGGTTGCCGGCGTGACGCTGACGAATCTTCTGTGCCGGCGTTTTGAAGCGGGAAGGGAGGCGGAAAATGACTGAACTTCTGGGGAATGCGTGGCAGGGCTGGATACAGTTTAATTCCGTGGGAAAGCTGTCAGCCGCTCTTTTGATTTCGCTTGTGCTTTTGTGGGTATACTCTAAGAGAGTACCGCAGAAAACATTTCTGGTATATACATCGGTGGTCACTGCGGTGTGTATCCTGCCGCCGGCGGCTGCGGCGGTGATGCTGTATCAGACGAGATTCTACGACTATGAATGGATATGGAGCATAGTGCCTCTGACTGCGATGATTGCCATGGCACTTACAATGTTTCTGGCAGAGTTCCTGCATGGAACGGCAAAGGAAGACAGGAAAACCGAGATCGCAGTTTTGCTTCTGGTTTTGACGGGACTTCTGTTCTGCAGCGACATGGGCATGAAGACATGGAACGGCGCGGGTGAGAAAAGAGAGCGGCAGGAGGCAGCGCCAATACTGGCGGTGGCGAAGGAGCGCATGGCGGAAGAGAATATCGTACTATGGGCGCCACGGGAAATCATGGGCTATGCAAGGCAGACGGATGCGTCCATCGAGCTGGTCTATGGCAGGAATATGTGGGATGAAGCGCTGAATGCCTATGCATATGATGTGTATACAGATGACATCAACAGGCTGTATGAGTGGATGGAAGCAAAACCGGAGGAACTGTCGGAGGCGGACGCATTCTGCGCGGAGGCGGCATTGCGGGCAGGGGTAAACTGTGCGCTGATACCGGCGGACAGACCGGAAGAAATGATCGGTTATCTTGAGAGATTATTTAGAACTGAGGCGGAGAGGGTCGGAGAGTACTATCTCCTTGCGGTTACGGGAGCAGAGTAGACCGTGAATTCGGAGGAAAACGATTTGAACGAACTTGTCAGTATAATTGTCCCGGTGTATAATGCCCAGAAATTTATCAGGGAGACGCTGGACAGCGTGATGGCGCAGACCTATCCTTCATGGGAGCTGTTATTGGTAGAGGATGTAAGCACGGATGATACGGCAGCAGTCATCGAAGAATATGTCAGGGAGAAAAAGGAACAGCGGATCAGGTTGATCAGACAGCCTGAAAATCTGGGGGCGGCAAGAGCACGCAACCGCGGGCTGGAGGAAGCGAAGGGCAGATACATTGCGTACCTGGATGCGGATGATCTCTGGGAGCCGGAAAAATTGCAACACCAGCTGTTATTTATGGAGAAAAACGAGGTGGCGTTCTGTTTTACCGGGTATGAATTTGCGGATGAATGTGGTATCGGCACGGGAAAGGTCGTCCATGTGCCGGAGACGCTGAATTACCGGCAGGCACTTGGCAATACTACGATATTTACCACGACAGTCATGTTTGACACGGAGAGGATTCCGAAGGAAATGCTCGAAATGCCGGTCATGAAGAGCGAGGATACAGCGCTGTGGTGGAAAATTCTGAGAAACGGATATACGGCATACGGGCTTGACGAGAATCTGGTTCGGTACCGCCGCCCGGGAAAATCTCTGTCTTCCAATAAGCTGGAGGCGATAAGGAGAATCTGGAATCTCTACAGAAGGGCGGAGGGCATGAGTATTCCGGCGAGTGCGTGGCACTTTTGCTTCTGGGCATTACGCGCTGTGAAGAGAAGGGTATAGTCTGTACGCGGATAGAAAAATATGGTACACTTGCAATATGTCATGTCGAGAATCGGAGGATTCATGTTTTGAGAACGATTACCAATGAAAAGAAAATAAAAAAGCTGGAAACCTTCAAACGTCTGATTAACCTCGGACTGGTGGGGATATGCCTCAGCCTTGAGGTGGCGGTGTTTTGGTACCACTGGTGGAATTACTTCCGCTTGTGTCTTGTAGAGGATCTGCGTAACCTCTGGTCAAGGGCGACCCTTGCGGAGATTGCGTTGTATGCGGTGGTTCTGCTTTTTTTGTCCGCTACCTATGGGGGCGTCCGGCTCGGCTACCAGAAAAATGCCGAGATTGTTTTTTCCCAGGTCTTTTCGACATTGCTCGCAAACATAATCATTTACATCCAGCTGTCCATCATGGCGAGGCAGCTCTTTGTAATAGACATCTTTGCGCTGATGATGCTCGAACAGATCGTGCTTGTCTTTGTATACATCAATATTGCGAACCGAATATACCGGCATATTTTCCCGCCGAGAAAGCTCCTGCTGATTCACGGAGACAGGCCGACGGAGGAGCTGTGCAATAAGTTTGGCACGAGAAAGGACAAGTACGTCATTACCAAGAAGATCCACGTCGGGAAGGGCACACAGGAGCTTTGCAGGGAAATCATGCAGGCATATGAGAACAATGAATGCAATGCGGTTGTGCTTGGGGATATTTCGGTGGAGGACAGAGGGCCCTTGCTGAAATTCTGTTATGGACATTCTATCAGAGTCTATCTGATGCCTAAAATCACAGATGTTATTCTTACGGGCGCGGAGGAGCTGCATGTATTTGACAGCCCTATGCTGCTTGTCAGGGAATACAGCCTGACTATGGAACAACGCTTCATAAAGAGAATGATAGACATTATCTGTTCGCTGCTTCTGCTGGTGATCGCATCGCCGATCATGCTGATTACGGCAATCGTCATTAAACTGTATGACGGGGGTCCCGTGCTCTATAAGCAGGTGAGATGTACTGTGAACCAGAAGCAGTTTTATATTATGAAGTTCCGCAGCATGAGAACGGATGCGGAGAAGGATGGTGTGGCGAGACTGGCACAGAAAAATGACAGCCGGATCACGCCGATCGGAAAGTTTATCAGAAAATGCAGAATTGATGAACTGCCGCAGCTCATCAATATATTGAGGGGCGATATGTCCTTTATCGGGCCGAGACCGGAGAGGCCTGAAATCATAGCCCAGTACCTTGAAGTAATGCCGGAATTTGCTTTCCGTATGAAGGTGAAAGCCGGACTGGCGGGATTTGCACAGGTATATGGGAAATACAATACCACACCCTACGATAAGTTAAAACTTGATTTGACATATATCGAAAACTACTCTGCATGGCTGGATATTAAGCTGATGATGCTGACGCTCAAGGTATTGTTCTGGCCGGACAGCACCGAGGGTGTGGAGACAGAACAGATTACCGCACTGAAGAAGGAAAAACAGGAGCGGGAGCAATCGAAACAGCAGGAGCAGAATGAGAAGTAAGGGGGCTGGCTTATGTTGCAGGGATATTATGGGAAAGAGCCTTTTGACCTGAGACTGACCGTGCTGCGAATGCTCGGACAGTGGAAGAAAATTATATTGTGGACACTGGCGGGAACGCTGCTGCTCGGCGGCGCTTACTGCGTAAAAAATGTTCTGTTCCGCGGGGAGAAGCAGTACAAGGCAGTTTCCGTTTATCGTGTGGACTACGGTGTGGACGATATAGACGCAAATCTTGTCATGATTAATGACTACACGTGGAATACCTATGTACACACCGAGGAGTTTCTGAAATGTGTGAAGGACAGGCTTGCCGGAAGTGAATGGGCGGCGCTTGGCCTTGAGGAGCTGGGGGGATACCTGCAGGGCGATATGGAGTCGGACTGGCGCGTACCCTCGACGATTGTCGTGAGCGGAAATGCAGATATGAGTACTGCGGTTGCGAAGGCGGTGGAGGAGACAATGACGCTGGACTTCCCCGAAGGGATCAGCGAGATCAAGTCGATTCGTGTGCTGGATCATGCAGGGGAGGCGAAGGAGGTACTTCCGGATATCCGTGTCGGGAGAGCCTTTATTCTGGCAGCGGTGCTGTCTCTGTTTTTGGTGATGGTGGTTTTGCTTTTAAAGGAGACAGGTGACGACAATATCTGGCTGCCCGCGACACTGGCGGTGAGATATGGGTTGCAATGCGTGGGAACGGTAAACAGCGTGGATCTGAAAGAGAATCTCCGTTATCTGTTTTCGGGTAAGAAGCAGATTGCGATCTGTCCGGTGCAGGAGACCTGTGATCCGGCAGAGGTACTCAGAAAGCTGGAGAGCTTTGCCGGTGATGCGGAGGAGAGAAAATGGTGTGTAATTCCGTCACCGCTGCTCTGTCCCGAGGGCGCAGAGAAGCTTCGGGAGGCGGAGGCGATCCTGTTGGTTGTAAAGGCGGGAGCGCATGCCGGAAAGCAGCTGGAATATGCATTGGATTTCCTTGCACGGCAGGGGTGCAGAGTGACAGCGGCACTTTTGTGGGATGCGGATGAAAAGCTGCTCCGCAGATATTACGGATTTACACGTCGGTAATCAGTCGTAGGGAGCGCTTAACGGACTTGCGCGTGGAGGCAGAGATGAGAGTACAGGTGCTTGTGTCGGTTATGAATCAGACCTTGGAGGAAATCCGGGAGAAGATGCATCTGGATTCCGACGCGGTTATTATCAACCAGTGTGACAGGCTGGCGTTTGAAGAATTGCAGTATAAGGGATGTCACTTGCGGATGTATTCTTTTCCCGACAGGGGAATCGGGAGAAGCCGCAATGAGGCTATACTGAGGGCAGATGGGGACATCTGTCTCTTTTCGGATGAGGATATTGTCTATGAGCCGGGATATGCAGAGGCTATCGCGCGCGAATTTGAGAGAAATCCTGAGGCGGATATGATTCTGTTCAACATCGCCATATGCGAGGAGCGGCAGACTTATCATATTACAGAGCGAAAGCGCGTGCACTGGTATAATTGCGGGCGCTATGGAGCGGTAAGCTTTGCAATCCGAAAGGAGAGCCTGATCGCCTCGGGAGTTACCTTTTCCCTGCTGTTCGGGGGAGGAGCGCGATACAGTAACGGCGAAGACAGTCTTTTCCTGCGGGAATTTATGCGGAAGGGCTATCGTGTCTACACTGCGCCCGTGACAATCGGGCGTGAGGAGGAGGGAGAGTCCAGCTGGTTCAGGGGCTATGACAAGAAGTTCTTCCATGACAGAGGGGTGCTTTACCATTATCTGTATGGCTGGCTCGGACGTGCTATGGCGCTGAGATTTTTACTGGCCCATCGGGATAAAATGTGCAAGGAAGCCAGTCTTGGTCAGGCATACCGCTGGATGAAGAATGGGATAAAGGAAGGAAAACATGGAGAGTAGTGCACTGGTTTATATCGGACTGACGGTTGTGACGATCTTACTGGCACTTTTCGTCAGAAACGAGACATATGTTCCCCGGGCGATCCGGGGCGGAAGACTGTTCGGGGAGATGCCGGGCTGCGACAGACAGAAGGCCAGAAACCGTGTCGCGGAGTTTGCGATATTCTGCCTGCTGACAGGTGTTTCGGCGTGCAGAATCGCGGTGGGAAATGACTACTGGGTCTATACGCAGAATTTCAGTCTGATCTCTCAGGAACGCCATGTGTCTTCGGAGATCGGCTTTAATGCGATCGTGAGCTTTTTCCAACTCTTTTTTGAAGAGGGCAAGGCACAATATCTCTCGATCTTTGCCTTCTTTTCAGCAACCACGGTTTTTTTCTTTGTGAAGGCGCTGTGCGATCAGGGGAGCAATTTTGCTTTTTCGCTTTTCCTGCTTCTGACCGGCGGCTACTATTTCAACAGCCTGAACTCGGTTCGCTATTATTTCGCTCTGGCACTTTCCCTCTACGCAATGAAGTATGTGCTCAGAAAGGAGTATGGAAAATTTATTTTGTGCATCCTGCCGGGAGCGCTGATCCATAAATCGATACTTCTTGTCATACCGGTATATCTGGTCGCGCATTACCTCGCAAGAGCTAAGCTGAGGCGGTGGCATTATATCGTCGGAGGAATCTTCCTGTGCAGTCTGATCTTTTACCAGAAGTTATATCGTGAATTAATATTCATGTTTTATCCGTTTTATCGTGACTCCGCGTTTGACATGGGACAGCTGTCATGGGTCAATATCCTGAAGTGTCTTTGTGTGCTTGCGCTTTGCGTAATATGCTATCGTTCCGGACTACGCGGAAATGTAGAAAACCGGTTTTATGCCATTCTGAATCTGTTTGGGCTGGTGGTCTATTGCTGTGGCTCTTTCATCCCCGAGACCTCGAGGGTTGGATACTATATGATTATCTCGCAGGTTTTCCTGCTTCCGGAACTGCTGCGCAGGCTGGAAAAGCCTTGGCTGCGCAGGCTTTGCTACTGTGGTGTAATAGGGGCATTTATCTGCTACTTTGCGCTTCTGCTAAAAGGGATGTATGCGACGGACATCCGGCTGCTGCCCTATCGGAACTGGATCTTTGACTGAGTATTGCGAGAGATTTTGTGCCTGCGGCTCCAAGTTTGCAGGCCGCTGAAAGGTATGAGGGTTATTATGAAGGTTTTATGGCTGTGTAACGTAATGATGCCGATGATAGCAGAGCAGTTACAGCTTGAGGCATCCAACAAGGAGGGCTGGCTCTCGGGGCTGGCAACAGTCGCCTTAGAGAGAAAAAATGAGAATGGAATCGAACTTGGCATTGCCTTTCCTGCACCGGCGGAGCTGCTTGCCGACGGACGGGAGACCTTTGAGAAAAGTATCACAGTGCAGGGTGCGACGTTGAACTGTTACGGCTTCCGCGAGGATGTTACGAGACCGGAAGTCTACGACGAAGGACTGGAGAAGAGGATGCAGGAAATCCTTGAAGCCTTTCAGCCGGATATCGTACACTGCTTTGGAACGGAATACCCGCACACGCTTGCCATGTGCCGGTGCGTGCCGGATAAGAGCCGGCTGTTGGTGGGGGTACAGGGTTTGTGTGCCCTGATTGCAGATGCATATTTCGCAGATCTTCCGGACAAAGTGATTCATTCCGCTACGCTCCGGGATGTAATCAGGCAGGACAGCCTCGTACAACAGAAGGAAAAGTTTGTTAAGCGTGGGACTATGGAGCTCGAAGCGGTGAAACTTGCGGGAAATATCGCAGGACGGACGGAGTGGGACAGAGTAAATACACAGAAATGGAATCCAAACACGCGTTATTATATATTGAATGAGACACTCCGGCAGAACTTCTATGGGACAGTCTGGGATGGGGAAAAATGTGTCCCTCATTCTATTTTTGTGAGTCAGGGCGATTATCCGATCAAGGGTCTGCATTATATGCTGGAGGCGATGCCTGAAATTCTGAAAAAGTACCCCGATGCCAGAGTATTTGTGGCGGGAAACAGCCTTGTGAGCTATGGGACGCTCAAGGAAAAGCTTAAGATCTCGGCATATGGAAAATATCTTAGAAGGCTGATCCGTGAGAACCGGCTTCAGGATAAGGTGGTATTTCCGGGCAGACTGAATGCGGAACAGATGAAGGAACAATACCTGCAAAGCAGTGTTTTTGTCTGCTGCTCTGCGGTGGAGAACTCGCCGAATTCGTTGGGGGAGGCAATGCTTCTGGGGATGCCCTGCGTCAGCGCGGAAGTGGGTGGAATCCCCAGTATTTTTACCGGAGGCGAGGACGGCATATTATATCGCGGACATGTGGAAGGAAAGGATAACAATAACGGATGTAATCTTGAGAACATTTCCAAGAATCTTGCAGATTCGGTAATTGAGATATGGGAAAATATGGAAAAGACAAAGCAATATTGCAAAAATGCAAGAAATCATGCAGAAAAAAACCATGACAGAGAGCGGAATTATAAGCAAATGACAGAAATATATGCAAAAATACTTGCGCGCGTGGAGGGGGAAGCTTGAAAAAGATTATATTTGTATCCAACTATCTGAACCATCATCAGATACCCTTCTGTAATGCTATGTACGAATTGCTGGATGGCAGTTTCCTTTTCATTCAGACGGAACCGATGGATGAAGAGCGCATTCAGATGGGATGGAACGAAAAAAATACGCAGCCGTATCTGAAATTCTTTTATGAAGAGCCGGAAGCCTGTAAAAAGCTGATTCTGGACGCCGGGATTGTTATTTTCGGAGGCTGTGACGATGAAGGCTATATAGAGGAGAGGCTGAATGCGGGGAAGCCTGTCATCCGGTATAGCGAGAGGCTTTATAAGACGGGGCAGTGGAAGGCGGTCTCGCCGCGCGGCCTGCGGAAAAAATACCATGACCATACAAGATACCGCAAGGCTCAGGTGTATCTGCTCTGTGCCGGCGCTTACGTGGCATCTGATTATTCTCTCGTACATGCCTATCCGAAAAAGAAATTCTGCTGGGGTTATTTCCCGGAGACAAAGCATTATGACATAGACAGGCTGATGGAGCAAAAAGGCTGGGGGGAGAACAGAGAGAGGTATCTCCTCTGGTCGGCAAGGATGATCGACTGGAAGCATCCCGAGCTTGCCGTGGAGACGGCGAGGTATCTGAAGGAAAAGGGGCATTCCTTCCATATGGATATTATCGGCGGGGGAACTATGGAGGAAGAGGTCAGGGCGCTTGCTGAAAAGTGTGACCTCGGCGATTGCGTCGGCTTTCCCGGATTTCTAAAGCCGGAACAGGTGCGGGAGTATATGGAGAAGGCAGACATTTTTCTGTTCACAAGCGACCGGCAGGAGGGCTGGGGCGCTGTGGCAAACGAAGCGATGAACAGCGGCTGCGCTCTTGTGGCGGATCATATGATCGGAGCGATTCCCTATCTGGTACAGGACGGCGTGGATGGACTGATATATAAGGACGGAAATCCGAACGAACTGTTTGCACTTGCTGAGCGGCTTGTCTGCGACAGGGAGCTCTGCCGGAGGCTGGGAAGAAGAGCTTATGCGAAGATAACGGAGAGCTGGAATGCGGAAAATGCCGCAAAGAGACTTGTAGAGCTTTGCAGAGAGCTGGGGCTCCTCGGAGAAGAGGTAAAGGTGGATCGCAAGGCAGAGGCGGCAGACACCGGTTTGCCGACACCCGGTGCTCCGGCGGCGGTGATTCCTGAGAGGAAAATGTACCGATTGTTGAAAAGGGGAAAATGGATTGATTAGTGTTATTGTGCCGATATATAATACAGAAAAATATCTGGAACGCTGCGTGAGGTCTTTGCAGGCACAGACGATTTCCGGGCTTGAGATTGTGCTTGTGGATGACGGATCTACAGATGGGAGCGGTGAGCTCTGCGATAAGTTTGCAGCGGAGGATTCGCGCATCAAGGTGTTCCACAAGGAAAACGGCGGCTCCTCCTCCGCGCGCAATTTGGGAATCCGGAAGGCAACAGGGGAGTATCTGGGATTCGTAGACAGCGATGACTATGTGGACAGCGATATGTATGAGAGACTGTATGATGCGATTTGTACATACGGCGTGAAAGCGGCCCAGATCGGGAGAGATGAAATTGACCCGGAGGGAAAGCTTTTGCCGGACATCTGCGTGCCGCCGGATAGTGTGGAGCTGATCCAGCCGGAGAAATTCATGGAGGAGCTCCTGATGCACAGAGGAGACTGCTCTTTCTGCACGAAGCTGATCTGCCGTGACCTGTTTTTGGATAAAAACAACTTTCCGATAGGGATGCTGAATGAGGACTTTCATCTGCTGATCCGGCTCATGGACAAAATCGGCCCGATTGCATCCTTACCGGGACATGCTTACCATGTCTTTTACCGGCTGGGAAGCAACTCGCGGAAGGAAAGCAGGGAGATCTTTTCGAGGGTTTATGCGGACTGCGTTGCGAACGCCGATTTTGCGGCGAAGATAGTGGAGGAGAAATATCCACAGCTGACGGATACTGCCTTCCGCTTCGGCGTTTTCCAAAGGCTGGAATACCTGCTTCATATTCCGATCTCGCAGATGACGGGCAGCAACAGGGTGTATTGCAATATTGTCCGCTATATGCGGAAGAACTGGCTGAGGGCGATGCAGAATCCGCTGCTTACGAAGAAGAACAAGCTATATCACACATTGTTTGCCATTGCACCCCGCGCAATCCGAAAGATTCATAGGCAGCTGCGCGGAGGAAACGGCTGACAATATTTGCCGCGGCACGCGGACATAGAATATGCTATTCTTATATAGAAGCAATTCAGAATTACTTGACGATATATGGGACGGATAGGAGACATATGAGAAGAGACAGGCTACGGAAAGGGAAAGCGGGCATAAAGGTGATCGCTGGCATTATGGCGGCGGTTCTTCTTGCCGGAGGGCATGTCCCGGCTGAAACTGCATATGCGATGGAACGTCACAGCTTTGCCGGAGCCGATGAGGAGACGGCGCTGTGGCTTGAAGAGGCGGGAGCGGCGCTTCAGGCGATTGCGGCGGAGCGGGAGATCATGGCGCTGGTATACCTTGCGGATGAATTTCCGGTGCGGAGCCTGCCTGCTTACGATGCGGATGTTGCGGTGACGGTATTCAGCGGACAACAGGTGTTCATTCAGGACGTTTATGTGGATGAAAATTATGAGGTCTGGGAATACGTCAGACTGGAATGCAACGAGACGGAGTACTTCGGGTACGTTCCGCGGACATATCTCGCCGTATCCGATTCGCGCTTCCTCGAATGGGAGGAAATGTACGGCATGAATCCCGGAGTGGCGGTCTACGCGGCGGAGGATGGACAGGCGGTCTACCCGGACGTTGAACAGTTTCCGGCGAGCTACCAGACTGCACTGCTGCAACTGAAACAGCAGCACCCGAACTGGACCTTTGTCAAGATGAACACGACACTCGACTGGGAGACGGTGATCTATAATGAGATGCAGGGCAGCAAGAGCCTTGTGTATAAGACACTCCCGGACTGGACGAAGAACGGCCTGTACGATACCGGAAACTGGTACTATGCGACGGAGGCTGCGGTCAAGGTCTATATGGACCCGCGAAACAGCCTGACCGAGCAGGCAATCTTCCAGTTTGAACAGCTCACCTACAATGCGGAATATCACACGCTGGATGCGATGAACAAATTCCTGAACAATACCTTCATGAATGACAGCAAACCGGCCCCCGGCATGGATACCATGACCTTTGCGGAAATGTTCTGGTATATCGGCAAGGAAGAGGGGAGAGAGGTCAGCCCGTTTCATCTGGCGGCGCGCGTTCTCCAGGAGCAGGGACAGGGCACTTCGCCGCTGATCTCGGGCGCCTATCCCGGTTTTGAGGGCTATTACAACTATTTCAATATCGGCGCGACGGGAACCACTGACAAACAGGTGATCGAGAGCGGACTGACTTATGCGAGAGATCACGGCTGGAACAGCTCCTATATGTCCATATTGGGCGGCTCGGACTTCATCTCTGCCAACTATATTAAGAAGGGGCAGGATACGCTGTACCTCCAGAAATTCAATGTCAATCCGAACGGCGCTTATAAGCCGTTTACGCATCAGTATATGCAGAACATTACCGCGCCGACGACGGAAGCGAGGAGCATCCGCCGTTTATACGAAAGCGCAAACTCTCTGGACAGTACCTTTGTATTCAAGATACCGGTGTTTGAGAACATGCCGCCGACGGCATGCACCGAGCCCGGCAAGGAACAGCCCGTGCCGGAAACGCTGGACATCTCCCTGACGCTGCCGGAGGGGTACGGAGACAGCACAGTCTGGCTGGACGGAATCGCTTACGCGGGAACCCTTCAGGGAAATATCCTCACGGTCACAGCGGCGGACAAAACAGCGGCATCGGCGGTCGTTTACCGCTATAGCGAGACGGGAGTGCCGCTGGGAATGTACCTCTGGACACTGGGCTATGCAGACGGCAGATATGTGGTGACACCACAGCCGGAGCTGGAGGATCTTCTGACCTATCACGGCTTCTCTATCCGGATCACAGGAAAGTCGGGAATCCGGTTTAAGACGGGAATTTCTGCCGAACTGAGAAACCGCCTCACCACAGAGGGAGTCAACGGTTATCGGCTGAAGGAATACGGAACGCTTGTCATGACGGAAGCAAACAGGGCGATTCTTCCGATGGTAAAGGGAGGGACGAAGGTGCAGAGCGGCATGGCATACGGGACGGACGCAAACGGCAGCTTCACGGATGTCGTTTATGAGACGGTTGACGGAAGATACCGCTATACCTCTGTACTGGTAGGTCTGCCGGCAGCACAATATAAGACAGAATTTGCCTTCCGTGGATATCTGATTCTCGAGAAGGATGGCGCAGAGATCACGCTTTACGGTCCTCCAAAGGCGAGGAGTATTTATTCGCTGGCAGAACAGCTTCTTGCCGGAGGAAAGTATGAGCCGGGAAGCTCCGCCTATGAATTTCTCACGAAGCTGATAACCGATGCAGATGCCCTCGAAGAGAAGGCGGCGACAGAGACAGAATGAGGAATCAAATGAAAAAGAACGAAAACAGATGGAGAAACAGAATTGAAAGCAAGACATTGCTGACATGCGCTGCTGTGATGATCTTGCTTTTGACGGGGTGCGGTGACGGAAGCAATTCCCCTGTGCTGACGCCGATACTGCCCTCGGCAGAGCCGATTGGAACAGAAACGGGCGCCCCTGAGAGCACAGCGTCTGGCGAAAATGGCGATACACCTTCGATTCCGGTCGAGGAGATCCCGGCCGGAGAGGCGGAGCTTCAGGTGCAGTACAGCACAGGAAGCCTCACGGAGGAAGCGGAGCAGAATGCATTGGATATGCTTTCCACAATGTATCAGAACCTTGAGGTGGAAGAATATTATGGCGAAGCGATCCACATGATTACAAATGAGGCATGGTATGGCGCACTTGCAACGAATTTGCTCGCGGGCAGCAGGGAATATACACTCCAGAAGGGAGAGGAGATTCTGCTCACTGTACTCATCGGAGAGGACATGGACGGAAAGCTTTTTACGATTGTGAATTTTTCCAGTGGGGAGACAATGACCTTGCTGCGGCAGCAGGCAACGCTGGTGCGCCTTGTGATAGCGGGCACGGATGGCGTGAACTACGACGGCGCCTACGAGCAGTGGCAGTTTGACAGTGCAACGGGAGACATCCGCCATGAGACAGGAAAATATGTGCAGGGCGTTCTGAATGGGGAATATACCATTGCCCAGAGAAAGGGCAGAGGCGAGGAAGATCCGTTTGACCTCTGGAGCATGAAGGACAGCTTTGCATATGAGATTACCGAGACGGTGTACGACGAGCAGGGAAATGTCGTGGAGGCAACGCCGGAACCTACACAGCAGCCCACGGTTACTCCGAAACCGACGGCTACTCCGAAACCGACGGCTACTCCGAAGCCGACGGCAACCCCGAAACCCGCGGCTACGGCAACCCCGGTACCTACTCCCGTGCCAACGCCTGTGCCTACTCCGGAGCCTGAGCCGGTTGTAACGCCTGCACCGACACCGGAACCTACGCCGGTGCCGACCCCGGAACCTACGCCAGAACCGACGCCGGAACCTACCCCTGCGCCGACACCGAGTACAGGAGATGTAGACATTGACTGGTCGGATGATATTATGTAATTGAAAGAAGATTGATTGTTGGGATGAAGGACAGAACAAAAAGAGAAAATCTCATATGGTTGCTTGCTGTGCTGACCTTGCTGGGCTTATCGGCGGTTGCGGTCGTCAGAAGTCTGATTATCGGTCTGGATATCGATGAACAATATGCAGTGACGCTGGCATACCGCATTGCCCGTGGGGATATTCTGGTGAAGGAGGTATGGGAGCCCCACCAGACGTCTGCACTGCTGCCGGCGCTTCTGACTAAGCTGTTCTTACTGTGTAAGGGGAACAGCGAATATCTGGTACTATACCTCAGAGGCGTGGGCGTATTGTGCCAGCTGGCTGTCAGCGTCAGCTGGTTTTTCGTGATCCGGAAGATCTACGGCGACAAGGCGGGCTTTCTCAGCGCGTTAATCGTTTTTCATACGCTGCCCAAGGGAATTGTGACACCAGAATTTGCCAATCAGCAGATCTGGCTTCTGCTCATGGTGTTCCTGTGTGTTCTGCAATACAGCAGGACGTTGAAAAAACGCTATTGCGCGGCGGCGGGACTTTTTATGGTGCTCGAGGTGCTGGCTTACCCTTCCTGTGTTCTGCTCTTTCCTATTTATGTGGTCGTATTATGGAAACTGGAAAATAAGAATCCTGGGAAGAAAAAGCATGCCGGCACAGTGCTTTTTGCCGGGGAGTGCGTTCTGGCAGCAGTCTTTTTTATGGCTTATCTGCTTTTCCACATGCCACTGTCTGAGCTGATTGCGTGCGTTGGCTATATTCTGGCGGACGGGGAACATTCTGCCGGTATGGGAGAGAAGCTGGCCGCTTATATGGGCGAATTGCCTGAGATTGCGGGCTATCTTGTCCGCTATGCGCTGGCAGGCGGTGCTGCTACGGGAATCATTATTCTGCTCCGCCGGATGAGAAAAGAGAAGACGGAAGCGGGGACGGTATTTGCGTGGCTCTTTCTTTTTGCGGCACTTGCAGACCAGATCAGGCTGTGGTTGCAGGGAAAGGTGGCAAATGTCCATCCACAGATTCACTATCTGATTCTTTTTGCAATGGGTGGAGTGCTTTATTTTTGCTACACAAAGAGGGATGATGAGGACGAGACGGGGAAGGTTCTGTTTCAAGCGGGCTGGATTCCGGCGCTGACAGCACTGGTCTCGGTTTTGCTGCTGACGAATCTGGATGTGAAGGCATCACTGGTGCATCTGCTGCCCGGAATGCTCTGTGCCTTTTTGTGGTGGGTGAGGAAAACCCATGGGAGTAAGCGAGTGACGGTGATGCTGCTCCTCTGGTGCTTGACGCTGATCGGGGCGAGAACCTACCTTGTGAGGGATGGCGGCTTTAACCGGGAGAATGTTTTTGTAGTAAAGCAGAAGGTGCTCGACGGTGCGGCCAAATATATATACGCGCCATATTCGACAGGCTATGGATTGAATGCAGAGTATGATTTTTTGACGGAAAATCTTCCACAGGACAGTAAGATATGGTATATTGGTTACCATACGCTGATCTATCTCATGGGAGAGCAGCAGGTGTGCAGCGCTTCGACGATCAGCACGCCGGTGTACGATCAAAGGTATCTTGCATATTTTGACATAAATACTGATAAGATGCCGGAGTTTGTTGTGGCAGACCGCGAAATGTGGGAAGGGAATGCTGCCGAGATACAGCCGGAGGTCAGACAGTGGATTCAGGAAAATTATGAGCAGACCGGGACTGCGGAGAATACCTATTGCCTGCTCATGAGGAGAAAACAGTGAAGGACAGGTAGTATTTATGACAGCGAAGGCTTTGAACTGCAGGAAAATCATTTATACACTATGCTTCGTCGGGTTCTGCGTGATCGATCAGATCAGGGGAAGCGCGGATGGACGTATACAGATGACAGCGGTGAACTGTATGGGGCTTCTCATGGCGGCAATCATATTGAGCGCCTATTCGCTGAAGGATTTTCTGAAGCTGCCGTACTATATCTGGACAGGCGTTTTTCTGGTCGGGGGAACGCTTGCATATTTATGGGGAAAAACGAATTATCCCTATCAGGGCAGATGGCTGACGGCAGTTCTGAATGTAGGCATTTACGGATATATTCTGATCCGGCTGTTTTACAGGCTTGTGGTTGAAAAGCAGATGCTGCATGTGGGAAAGCCGTTTTTTTGCATATGGTGTATTATGCTTGTCTGCATGATGCTTTCCAGAAACGAGGCAGTCTGGCCGCTGTGGTTTCTGGTAATGTTCGGGAGCTTCTATGTCACTGATTATACACCGGAGACGGGGAAGGCGCTGTTTGACAGCATGATAAACGGTGTGCTGATCGGCTTTTTTCTGATTCAGGGGGCGGCGTTTGTATTCCGGCCGTTTGACAATATGCCCTGCAAATAGTATAATTAATTAGCCATATTTCCAAGCAAATCTACAAAATGTGAGGTGTTTTAATTTGAAGAGAATACTGGCATTCGTTCTTTCAATTCTGATGGTGCTGTGCCTGTTTGCAGGCTGCGACAAGGATGAAGAAAAATCTCCCGATGCGCCCGATGTCAATGGCGACGGGCTGAACAAGAACGAAGTAGTGAACGGTCCTATCAATCCACTGACGGGCGAAAAGGTCAGCGAGGACAAGAGCGATCTGCGTCCGTACTGTGTTATGATAAACAACCACCCCGAAGCACGCCCCTCCGTCGGTCTTTCCAAGGCTTCCATCATTTATGAAGCTCTTGCAGAG